>CBFHPC010000035.1:0-15851 GCA_965657655.1 Henriciella sp. | reverse complement strand
CCACATTGCGCCAGATCGAAAGGGCGATAACCTTATATAATCCCGCCGGACTCGTGCAATGGAACAGTCATAAATCCTATTTGAAACAGCTCGCTGACCAGGGTGCCCGACTCATCCCGACCTTATGGCTGGATGATGCCAGCCAGACCCGTGCTGCCGCTGCTTTCGATCAATTGGGTAGTGATGATCTTGTGTTTAAGCGGCAGGTCGGCGCAGGCGCGAGCGGGCAGTATCGTTTGCAACGGGGAGACCCGATACCGCCCATGCCGCATGCTATGATGGTGCAACCTTTTGTGCCGCAGATCCTGGCCGAGGGCGAGTTCAGCTTTATTTTTATCGAGGGTGAATTCTGCCATGCCCTGTTAAAGAAAGCTCAGCCTGGCGATTACCGGATCCAGTCCACCTATGGCGGATATGAAGTTGAAATATCGCCATCTGCTGATGACCTCGCCGATGCGCAGGCAATTATGGCGACACTGGCAGCGCAACCTTTATACGCCCGGGTAGATATGATCCGGGAAAATGACGGCCGCCTGTTATTGATGGAACTCGAACTGATCGAGCCATATCTGTATCCTCAGCAAGGACCGGAGCTGGGTGACCGGCTGGCGCGGGCAATCGCGACACGGCTGGATCTTCGAAAATCCGCCTCGTTTGATGCAAAATGATATTATGGCCTTGTTCGCGCCGCTTCATAAAACGCTATAGCCGCCGCGTTTGAGACATTCAGACTCTCCATCTCCGCCGCAATTGGGATATGCGCCAGTTCGGCACAGGCATTCGCAACGCCGTGGCGCAGCCCCGTGCCTTCCGCTCCCAGAACAATGGCGAGCCAGTTTGCATTTTCCACGGCCGTCACAATCGGCGTATCGCCATCACCGCTTAGGCCGACTGTATGAAACCCAGCATCGCCAAGCTGCTGTAATGCCCGGGACACATTGACCACCCGGCACTCCCTAACCGTTTCAATGGCGCCCGCGGCACTTTTTGCAACAATGCCGGTAATGGTCGGCGTATTACGGGTCTGCAGGATTATGGCTGAAAATCCGAAAGCGGATGCCGAGCGGAAGATTGCCCCGAGATTGTGCGGGTCGGAAATTTGATCAAGCACAACAACCCGTTGCACGGAACCGGCAATAATGTCCTCAATTGCGAGCGGCGCGAGCGGTTCAAATAAAGCTGCGATACCCTGATGAACCGCGCCAGGTGGCAATAAGCGGTCGATTGCATCGGGCGGCAGATCTTCATATTGAAGGTTGTGCTCTTCAATTCTGGCCGCGGCATTACGGGTCATGACGAGTTTTTTTAACGTTCGATTCGGGTTCTCTAGCGCTGCTGTCACGGCATGATGCCCCCAAAGCCAGGCATCATTGCTTGAATTCTTTTGCTTTCCGCGGAATGGAGCTGAATGTGAACGGTTGCGCGTGCGTGACTTGGTCATTATAAGCCCGAATTCCAGAAGTTAGATGCTTGCCAAATTATCTTCTGACGCTATGGAGCATGAACGTCAAATGACGTTTCTATACCTGCCTGTGGAGGGGTGGGAGAGTGGTTAAATCCAGCAGACTGTAAATCTGCCCGCTTTGCGTACACTGGTTCGAATCCAGTCCCCTCCACCACTTGCTGTTTTGCAGCATGAACCGCATTCCCGCTTGAAAGCGGTCGCGTTCAGAGGTAGGGAACAATACGCGATGCGGGTATAGCACAACGGTAGTGCAGCAGCCTTCCAAGCTGAGGATCTCGGTTCGATTCCGTGTACCCGCTCCAGATCGCTTCCCACTATTCAGAATGATTCCGAACGGCGTGGTCTAAGCCATGCATGGTCGCGTATTGGTATATACTTTGGCCGCGTTGAGGTGTCCGGCCGCTATCTGCCATTCCGTGTCAGTAACCGGCGCGTGCTTCCCGGCCGCTGTGAGCATGAGCTTTATGTGGCAATAATGTTGATCCGGTCGCGCCGGGGCTTCGACCTGGTTCCGACATGGCGCCGACATATTGCCTTATGCGCATACTCGTCTTCGCGCCTCCACACCTTACTGTTTCTCCGAGCGCGCTGATTGCGACCGGACCGTCCGTTTATGCCGATATATAAACGGCGAACAGATGTTTGCCGTTGCATTATTTCCCGCCCTGTAATATTCAGCAGCTGATTATATGAGAACAGATTGGTCAATTTATCCACAGCTCAACGAATACTGTGTTTAAGTTGCATATTTGATTGAATTCGGCTCTCTAGCCTATGGACTCCAACTTTATTAGAGGCGAAGCTAATCCTGTCCCGAGATTGATCCAGAGCATACTGGGTCCCGGTCGGGAACAGCGCACTGCGCCTGGATGAAGCCGTATCATGAGCGAACACCGGAAACGGTATCGAGCAAAGGATCTGGTGGAAATGATAGGATAAAGCACGCGGTGCACCGAGGGTCCGGCCAGGACGGATCCGAGGCGGCCGTAACTGCGAACGGGGCGCAATCCGAAACGCAGGGTCAGTCAGGTAATGAGAGTTACGGGGCTGATCGGAACTCAACAAAACCACGCAAGTGGAACGGGGAGTTTCAGGGATCGGCTTAGTTTTACCGGTTGAGAATCGAAAGATTCGTATTCGGTGAAGTTGGGTCTTGAGACCAAGAGGGGCTCGTACCGTGAGGTGCGAGCCCCTTTCTGGTTTGATGTACGTGTTAAACGATGATTGGCAGCGCGCCAGTGTCTGCGCGCCTGTATCTGGGCCGGTATGTGGCGCGCTGTGTGTAATGAGGTCGGCGACTAGGGCGCGGCCGGCACCGGCAGAGGTGCTTAATCGCCGCGCGTATTTCGAAAGTGCTTTGAAAGTTTTAATCCCTGCCCCTGATAATGGCTATGTGCACCGCCATATATTTGCTGCGGTGGCGATGCCATGGTCTCAAACACAAGTTTCGCGATCGGCTGTCCATGCTCAAGAATGAAGGGGACATCCCGCGAGCGCACTTCGAGGACGGCGCGGCTGCCGTCCGAGTTTGTGCCAAACCCCGGATCGAAGAAGCCCGCATAATGCGCTCTGAATTCTCCCAGCTCCGGCGCAATCGGCGCCATTTCGGCGGCCTGCATGTTCGGAATTTTTACATATTCACGGGATGCGAGAATGTAAAATTCTTCGGGATCAAGGACCAGACGGTTCTGGTGGGCGTAAAGCGGCTCCCAGAAGCGCGATATGTCATGCCCGCCGAGCGCCCGTAAATCAATCAGGCCACCATGCCGTTTTGCGCGCCAGCCAATCGGCTGGTCAGGCTCGCCTTTGAGGTTAATCGATACGGTTTCCTCGCGCAGATCCTCACCATGACTATGGCGCAGTCGCAATTGCGCGAGTCGGTCGCCTGGTCGCACCAGTATTGGAAATGTACGCGGGCTGATTTCCAGCCATAACGGGCCGGAATAGCCTTTCGGTATCTGATCGAATGTGGTGCCATAATCAGTCACAACCCGGGTGAATACGTCTATTCGACCTGTGGAGCTCTTCGGATTGGTGCGTCCCGCAATCCCGCTGGGCAGGCTGAGGCTCTCGGCCAATGGCACCAAATAGACACAGCCGGTTTCGAGCACGGCGCCGGTTTCGGGTATTTCGAAGCTGTGCAATTGCATGCCGGTTTGGCAGAGCGTGTCGGACACTTTCTGCTTTTGGCCCGGCAGAAAACTGGCGCGAATGCGATGCGCAATATTCGACAGACGTAAATCAATGCTCGCTGGCTGCACCTGATCCGGATCGAGTACCCGGTCCGTCTTGATCTTGCCGGCGCCGAGCAGACCCTCAATCAAATGATCGGGGAGAACCCCCATTTTAGACAACATCGTAGCTTGATCCCTCTGACCCAAGAGGCTTATGACGTAATAACAGAAAAGCAAAGGCCAAAGCGATGTCAGATCAAAACAATATTGATTGGAAACTCGCGACCAAGCTCATTCGGGGTGGTCTCGACCGTAGCCCGCATGGCGAAACATCTGAAGCGATCTATATGACGTCCGGCTACGCCTATCCCAGCGCCGAAGTGGCGGCGGCCCGGATGTCCGGTGACGAGCCTGGCTTTGTTTATTCGCGATATGGTAACCCGACCAACCAGATGCTGGCTGAGCGGCTCGCATTGCTGGAAAATGCGGAAACCTGTCGGATAACGGCATCTGGTATGGGGGCTATTTCGTCGGCAATGCTGGCGCCCTGTAAGGTCGGCGACCGGGTTGTCGCGGCGAACGCCCTGTTTGGATCATGTCGCTATATCTGCTCGGATATTCTGCCTAAGTTCGGCGTTGAAACGGAGTTTGTTGATGGCGCTAATTTGGATGAATGGGCCCGGGCATTGTCGCGTCCGGCCCGGCTGGTGCTAATTGAATCACCATCTAATCCATTGCTCAGCGCTGTTGATATCGCTGCGGTTGCGGATATGGCGCATCAGGCCGGGGCACTCTTGGTTGTCGACAATGTATTCGCGTCGCCGATTCTCCAAAAACCATTAGCGCTGGGCGCGGATATCGTTGTCTATTCCGCCACCAAACACATGGACGGGCAGGGCCGCGTGCTGTGCGGCGCGATACTCGGAAAATCTGATTTTATTGAAGACCATATCGACCCCTGGCTTCGCCATACAGGCCCGGCGGCATCGCCGTTTAATGCCTGGACGGTTCTAAAAGGGCTTGAGACAATCGATTTGCGGGTTCGCCAGGCCTCCCAAAATGCTGCCGCGCTGGCCGATATTCTGGCTGCGGATCAACACATTGCGCGTGTCTATTATCCCGGACGACAGGATCATCCCGAATATGCCGTGCATTCCCGGCAGATGCAGGCGGGCGGCACTCTGATTGCAATGTCGATAAAAGGGGGGCGGCCGGAAGCGTTCCGTTTTCTTAATGCGCTGAAGCTGGTTGATATATCGAATAATCTTGGCGACACGAAATCTCTGGCGTGCCACCCGGCATCGACAACGCACCGGGCGCTGAGCGCCGAGCAGCAGGCCAGTATGGGTCTCGATGAAAGCTGGGTCAGATTGTCGGTCGGGCTTGAAGATCCTGCTGATATCGCCGCTGATCTTCTGCAGGCTTTAAGCCAGATATAATACAAGCCTCACCGCGACGGTCAGAGCCTGACCGGTCTGGCAAACGGCGATAATATCCTGACATTTTCGCAAACGACAACCCCTTACAGCGCAAGCCGAAGGGGTCCTGGTTCAATGTGTCGCCAGTGTGGTCTAGACGAGACCTTCGCGCTGCGCACGTTTGCGCGCAAGCTTTCGGGCGCGACGAACAGCTTCAGCTTTTTGACGAGCTTTTTTCTCAGATGGCTTTTCGAAATAGGTCCGGGCTTTCATTTCCCGGAACAGGCCTTCGCGCTGCATCTTTTTCTTCAGCGCACGTAGCGCCTGCTCGACATTATTGTCGCGGACGGTAATTTGAATAATGGTCAACTCTCCATCGTCTATATGGCAGCAGGAAGATCCTGTGCGTTAATCTGGCCCCTATAATACGGGAAAAGAAGGCCTATATCATGCTGAAGGCGACTTGCCTAGTTTGGGACGGATATAATGCGGATTCCATCGAAACGACTACGTGACCGCTGGCTGGATGCCGCGCTACCATTGGTGAATGAGCTTGGCTGGACGGCGGCCATGATGGACGAAAGTGCCAGTATCGCCGAACTTTCTGTCGATCAGCAGGCTCTGGCGGCCGGAAATGGCGTATCTGATCTCGTCGCGCATTTCTTCGAACGTGCCGCCGACAATATGCGCGATAAACTCCGGACTGTTGAGCTTGATACCCTCCGGACCCATGAAAAAGTTGCCGAAGGATTATACGTCTGGTTCGAAATGCTCGCGCCTCACCGCGACGCCGTCGAAAAGGCTGTCGGCCGGGGACTGATGCCATGGGGCGCTGCCGGTGCAGTAAAGACCAGCTGGATGATTGCCGATGCGATCTGGCTGGAAGCGGGGGATACTGCCACCGATTATAATCGTCAGACAAAACGGCTATTGCTGAGTGCGGTGATACCGCCACTTATCCTCTACTGGTTGAATGAACCGGAGGACACCGCATTCAGGGCCGAGATTGCGCGCTATTTAAGCCGGGCAATGCAAGCCGGACAGGCCGGCGGCAAAATACTTGGTCCGGCGCTGGACAGGCTTGGCAGCTTCGTGCGGCCGGGACGGGTATGAGCTGAACGTTTCGCCGGACGGCTTACCTAAGCCGGTGCCGGCTAGACGTCGACTTCCGCTTCCAGCGCATTTTCCTGAATAAAGTCCCGACGTGGTTCGACAATCTCGCCCATCAAGCGTTCAAACAGGCCATCGGCTTCATCCGCATGCTCGACTTTGACCTGTAATAGTGTGCGGGCATTGGCATCGAGAGTTGTTTCCCAGAGCTGATCGGCGTTCATTTCGCCCAGGCCCTTATAGCGCTGTATTTTCATGCCTTTGCGGCCGGCATTGAGAATGGCCTCGAACAGGCTGACGGGGCCGTTCACTTCGGTCTCGCCCTCCTTGTCATTCCGCAACACGCTGCTGTCGCTATATAGCGAGCCGATTTGACCAGCCAGAGCGTTCAAACGCGCTGCATCGCTGCTGCCGAGCAAGGATGCATCAAGCACGGTCCGCTCTTCGACGCCGCGGACTTCGCGCAGCAGAATCAATGAATTATCTTCAAACTGGGCGCGCCAGTTATTTTCGCCATCTTCGGCAATTGCATTCAATCGCACGGCACAATGATCAATACTCTCGTCTGAGGGCTGCGGCACCAGCGCACCCGATAGCGCAACTTGTTCGATCACCTCACCAGATGCCCGCAGTGAAAGCCGCCAGAGCGCCTGTTTGAATGTTGCGGCCTGTCTTACGCGATCGGTCAAATCCTCGCCAGCAATCTGACTGCCATCGGCCAGAATGAGCGTTTCGCCGCGACAGCCTTCCTGAATGAGATGGCTTTCAAGCTCTTCATCATCTTTCAGATATCGTTCTGACTTTCCGCGCGATACCTTATATAGCGGTGGCTGGGCGATATAGAGATAACCATTATCGATGACTTCCCGCATTTGCCGATAGAAGAATGTCAGCAACAGGGTCCGGATATGTGCACCATCAACATCGGCATCGGTCATGATGATGATCTTGTGATAGCGGAGCTTCTCAATGTTAAACTCGTCACGCCCGATTCCGGCGCCGAGTGCCATAATCAGGGTGCCGATCTGGTCGGAGCTCAGCATTTTATCAAAGCGGGCCCTCTCAACATTCAGGATTTTACCCCGTAGGGGCAGAATAGCCTGATTGGAACGGTCCCGTCCCTGCTTGGCAGAGCCGCCGGCGCTATCACCCTCGACGATGAATAATTCTGATTTGGCCGGGTCTTTTTCCTGACAATCTGCAAGCTTCCCCGGTAGCGATGTAATATCGAGTGCTGTCTTGCGGCGGGTCAGTTCACGCGCCTTGCGCGCCGCTTCGCGTGCCGCCGCGGCCTCGACGATTTTCTGCATGACTTGCTGGGCTTCCTTGGGATGCTCTTCAAACCATTCGGAAAGCTTGTCATTGATCAGGCTTTCGACGACCGGTCGAACCTCCGAGGAGACCAGCTTGTCCTTGGTCTGCGACGAGAATTTCGGGTCCGGAACCTTGACGCTGAGAACGCAGGTCAGGCCTTCTCTGGCATCATCGCCTGAAATGTCGACCTTTTCTTTGCGTGCGATGCCGGTCGACGCGGCATATTTGTTAATTATCCGCGTCAGGGCACCACGAAAACCTGCAAGGTGCGTCCCACCATCGCGCTGAGGAATATTATTTGTGAAACACAATACCGACTCATGGTAGCTGTCGGTCCACTCCAGCGCCGCTTCAACGGTAATGCCATCCTTTTCGCCAATCACGAAAATCGTTTCGGGGATCAGACTGGTTCTGGCGGCATTGAGATGCTGAACAAAGGCCGCAACACCGCCTTCATATGACAGCTCAACTTCATAATGTTCAGCGCCGCGAAGATCTTTGAATTGTATGCGGACGCCGGAATTCAGAAAGGCCAGTTCCCGCAATCTGTGTTCGAGTGTCTTCCGGTCAAAATTCGTCATCGTAAAGGTTGACGATGAGACCATGAAGCGGACCGCGGTCCCGGTATAGGGGGTCTTTCCATCTTCCCGCATCGGACTGTCGCCAAGCGTTTCCAGCGGCGCGTCGGTGCGTCCGCCATCAACAAACCGGACTTTATGCTCTTTGCCGTCGCGATGGATTGTCAATTCAAGCCAGTCGGAGAGGGCATTTACCACAGACACACCGACGCCGTGCAGGCCGCCTGAAACCTTGTAGGAGTTGCTGTCGAATTTACCGCCGGCATGCAGCTGTGTCATGATGACTTCGGCGGCCGATATGCCTTCGGTCGGGTGGATACCGACTGGAATCCCACGACCATTATCCGACACTTCCGCGCTGCCGTCGGGGTGCAGTATCACAACGACTTTATCAGCATGTCCCGCAAGAGCTTCGTCAATAGAATTATCTACAACCTCATAGATCATGTGATGCAGGCCGGAGCCATCATCTGTGTCGCCAATATTCATGCCCGGCCGCTTCCGCACCGCTTCAAGCCCTTTTAGGACTTTGATCGAGCCCGCGCCGTATTCAGAATTCTTCTCGCTGGCTTCCGCCATGATAGGGATCACTTTCTGATTCGATTTTATTTTTAAAAATCATAAAGTAGTTTGCATGAAAAAGGAAACCTCTATGGGGTAAAATAAAGCAGCAATAAAAACAATGAAAACAGCGTATTATGTCTTTTGTTTGGCAGTTGCTATAATGGGTTACAGTCGTTCACCGATTGGCCTAAGTTGAAGGCCTGTTTCTGAGCTTGCAATGATGCCGAGGTGTTTGCATTTTGAAACTTCCGCCACAGATTCATACGCTTATAGGTACCCGGTACGGCCCCGTTTTCCAATCCGGGTTTCGGCGCGCCCGGCGTGCATTCGGGTGTCGCGGGTCGCTGGCGCGGGACCGTCTCTCCCGCGCCCCCGGCGCGTTTCTTGAGCTTTCAAGCGGCGTGCTCCATTATCGCTGGGACGGGCCGGCCAATGGGCCGATCGTGGTTATGGTGCATGGGTTTTCGACGCCCCACTTCATTTTTGAACAGAATATGGCGACGCTTGTATCCGCCGGATACCGGGTCTTGCGGTTCGACCATTTTGGCCGCGGCTGGTCGGATCGGCCGCGTGTTGATTATGACGCCGATTTTTATGATGCCATGCTGCTGGAACTTCTCGACCGGCTCAACATCCATACGCCTGTCGGATTGGTTGGACTGTCCATGGGCGGGTTGATCGCCGCCGAGTTTGCCGCCCGCCACCCTCAGCGCATTAACCGGGTGATGCTACTTTGCCCGGCGGGCCTTGCAATGTCGGGCCCGGGCCTGGCCCGTTTACTTAGGCTGCCAATTCTTGGGTCGAGCCTCTGGCATCTGATTTACAGGCGATTGCTTATCAATGATCCTGAAATGGATTTTCGGGGCGTACCGCGCGCGGCCCGGCTGGCCGGTGATCTGACCATGCAATTTTCTTATCGCGGTTATGGTAATGCCCTGCTCACAACATTGCGGAATTTCCCGATGGCCGATCAGGATGAGGTCTTTGGTCGGCTCGGGGCAACGGGTTTGCCAGTGTGCGCAGTGTTTGGGCGGCGTGATACGACGGTATTAATCGCGAGTGCGGATCGCCTGTCGGCGCTTGTGCCGGATGCGAAGATCATGTCCTTAGATGCTGGGCATGGCCTGAATTATCGACATTATAACGATGTTGCGCCGATTCTGCTGGACTGGTTTGCACCGGCACCGGGGCATGCCTCGCCCGTCGGGGCCGCTTAATCTGAGTTGCTTCCAGATACTTCAATGAGCTGGGCCCGATCCCGGAATGCGTCGAATAGTGTTGCATCTGTGCCGGTGAGCCAGGCTTGGCCTTTTTGGCTCGACAGCTCGTCAAACAGAGCTGCGCGACGGCTGATATCAAGATGCGCGGCAGCCTCATCCAGCAGAATAAGCGGTGCCGGTGCATCGTCGTCTGCTTCTGACAGCGCCCGTGCATTTGCCAGAATGAGTCCGATCAGGAGCGCTTTTTGTTGCCCGGTCGAGGCCAGGCCGGCTGGCGCGCCGCTTGGCCTGTGAATGACGTCGAGATCGCTGCGATGCGGCCCGCTCAGGGTCCGTCCGGCCGCTTTATCGCGCGCTCGACCGGTAACTAATTGTTCACGTAAAAAGTCTTCTAGTTCTGACAGGCCGGCGCCGGTCGCCGCGAGTCTTTCGGCATCGCCGCTAATGCTGAGATCGCTTTTCGGGAAATACCCGTCAGGCCGTGCGTTTACCGCCATTTGCAGTTTCTCGACAATTATGGCGCGGTTCATCGCGATGATCGCACCCGTTTCAGCCATCCGGCTCTCAACCGCATCTGCCCATGCGGGATCGATGTAATTGCGCTCCAATAGGGCATTTCGTTCGCGCATCGATTTTTCATAGGCCGCGCTGACCCGACCATGACTTGGGATATTGGCCATGACCTGGCGGTCAAGGAAGCGCCGGCGTTCGCTCCCCCCGCCGCGAAAAATAACGTCCATTGCCGGTGTCACCCAGATCATCCTGACAAGTTCCGCAAGTTCATTGGCTGTCGCGCTCGCACCGTCGACACGGATGGTTCTTTTCGGCGTCCGGCTCGCCCTGTCGAGACCGATACCGATTTTGTGGCCATCGTCGAATACAGCCGATACCGTCCAGCCCTGATCGCCCCCCTGTCGGACTAGATCCTGCAGCGATGCCGCGCGAAGTCCACGGCCCGGGCCGAGCAAGCTCAGGGCTTCAAGTATGTTGGTTTTACCAGCCCCGTTCTCACCAAATAAGCAGACTGCCGCGCCCTCAATGTTCACCGAAAACGCCGCATGGTTCCGGAAGTCTGTCAGGGTAAGTTTTGAAAGTGCCGCCATTCGCCGTATTGCACGCTGTCGGGTTATACCCGAAGCGGCATGAGTACATATTGTGCGCTATCGTCGCCAGGATCGAGAACCAGCGCTGGCGAGGCCGGATCCTGGAACAGAAAGTGCATGTCATCGGCTTCGATCTGGCTGGTAATATCCAGAAGATACTTCGCATTAAAACCTACATCCATAGGCTCGTAATTATAGTCGCACTCAATCTCCTCGTGGCCCTGGCCTGTTTCGGCACTGCTCACTGAGAGAACCATTTTACCCTCCGAAAGAGACAGTTTTACCGATCGCGAGCGTTCCGCCGACATCGTCGAGACGCGGTCTACGGCAGCCTCGAAGGCTTTATTGTCGATGAGTAAATGCTTCTCGTTTAATTTTGGTATGACCCGGCCATAATCAGGAAATGAGCCGTCGATCAGCTTTGATGTAAGCTGCGCCCGTCCGGCTAGAAACTGGATTTTGGTATCGGAGACACTGATACGAACATCATCGTCCACACTGTCAATTAGCCGTCGGACCTCGGCTATTGCTTTACGGGGAATTATAACGCCAACCAGCTTTTCGGCATTTTTCGGCGCGTCGATTTCGGACAGCGCGAGCCGGTGTCCGTCGGTTGCGACGGTCCGCAGTTTCGTCCCTTTTTCAGTTTCAGCGGCATGGAAATATATGCCATTGAGATAGTAGCGGGTCTCTTCAGTCGAGATTGCGAAACGTGTTTTGTCGATGAGCTTTCGAAGGCTTGCGGCAGGAATTTCAAGAATTGTTGCATCCTGATCTTCGGTCATCGTCTGGAAGTCTGCAGCTGCCAGAGTCGGTAACGAAAATAATGACCGTCCGGACCGAATTGTTACTGACTGGTTCTCGGCGTTTGATTCAAGCTCGACATCAGCGCCGGCCGGCAGTTTTCTGATGACGTCAAACAGCGTCGCAGCCGGCGCTGTAATAGCGCCTTCGACAAAAACAACAGCATCTGCGGAATCAACGGCCTCGATATCAAGATCGGTCGCGGTGACTTTGATCCCGTTTGAGCTGGCTTCGATGAGTATGTTCGACAGAATCGGAATAGTGTTCCGCCGTTCGACGATATTTTGAACGTGTGACAAGGCATTAAGCAGCGCGCCGCGTTCTATAGCCAATTTCATATCTAAACCCTCGTCGCGGTTGTTACTGCCGAAGCAAAACGTCACCGACTTTGAAATACCGACTCAATCCAACAACACGATGCTGCGGGTTGAACAGAGTTACGAATTTTACCAGAAATGCAAGTCTTCCGCCGTTACCACACGCGAAAAAAAACGGATTAAGTCTCTCGCACGGCCATCCGTTGGAAAATACTTCTTTGTGCGGCTTCCACATCGCGGGCTGTTTCAGCATTTTCTGATTTTAAAGCGCCACTTATTTTGCGGTAGGCGTGAAGCACGGTCGTATGATCCTGCTTTTTATAGGCTGCTGCGATCTGAGGATATGATTTATCGGTCATGGTTCGCGATAAATACATCGCAATTTGCCGGGGATGGCAGATGCTCCGCACTTTGCTGCTGCTCTCAATATCCGCCTTTGAGACATTGAATTGCTGCATACAGGCCCGTTTAATATCGTCTAAACTTGGCGTCCGCGGTTCGCCGGCAATGCGCCGGATAACGGCTTCCAGCATATCCATTGTCGGCGCATACTCGCCATATCCGGTCTCAAGTTGCAAGCTCCATAACACGCCGCATAATTCCCGGCCCGGGCCTTGAATGGCGGTCACGATGCGGTCGACCATCTGTTCCGATAAAATGAAGTTTGGCGTTGTTTCGGAAATGATCCCCGCATGGCAGCGAATGATTTCGCGACGCATTTCATCATCAGGTATACCGACCTCAACTGCGGCGGCGCCTTTGATCTCACTACTCAGCTGCTTGGACAGACCGACCATGTCACCTGGCGCGGTGTCCGCGGTTATAACAACATGTCCGCCCTCAGCTGTGACCGAGCGGATGGCGCCAAAAAACGCCTTGTCGGTCTTCGCTTTCCCGGCAATCCAGTGCAGATCGTCGATTAATAAGAGCTCATTATTTTTGACGAAGGCCTGCAGCTCGCGGGTATCGCCGGCGCGGGCGCCGTCAACAAACCGCGTCATGAATTCTTCAGCTGAAAGATAGGCCATTCGCCGCGGTCCGGCGGTCTGGCTGACAGCATATTCCAGCGCTTTCAAAATGTGGGTCTTGCCCGTGCCAGGCTGCCCATAGATGACGACAATTCCTGCCGGTATCGGATCACCGGCCGCTAGCCGCCTGCCCAGCCCGACAGCGCGGCGATTACTGTCGCCGACGACAAGATTCGTGAAGGTCAGAGCGCCTTGCGCCAGGGCACTACCGCCAGTCGCATCGGTCGATGCATTATCGCTATCGGAGCCCTCCGCCGCGATCCACGGATTGCCAACCATATCGCGAATTTCCGACGACAGGCGTGACCAGAGATTGAACTTAAGGCGACGGCCTTTCGGGTCCATCCGTCCCCAGACCTGTTGCAGGCGACGGGCATAGTCCCCTTCTATGCGGTCGAGCGTAAACTGGTCTTTGGCAGCGATGACGATCGCCTTATCAATTTCGGCGACAAAGCGCAGCGGCGCGAGCCAGTTTGCATAGTCCTCGCCTGGAACGATACCCTTTATGGATATCATCGTGTTTTCCCAAAGCTGAAGCGCGCCGGGCCCATCCTGCTGGCGGTCGGTTGCAAAACCGTTGATGGCGGGATCGGATCCACGTCCAACATTCGAAAGGTTTGCAAAGCCGTTCATTCTTATACTTTCTTCACGGTTTGGGCCTAACCCCCAGAGCTACGAACACCGTCAATATCATCCCGTTTTCCGACAAGCATTTTGCCGAAACCTATGGACGTTTAAGGAGGAGTTTTGCGTCTCTAAAATAGTTAACCAGAGCATAATATCGCTGGCAATAGGATAAAGTTTTGATCTTGGTAGGATCAGCGGTTGACTCTCGGAAAGGCCTTGAAGAGACGCATAATTTTCCAAAAATTTTTTTTCACTAGCCTCGCCAAAGCTCAATTGCTGATTGAGTTATAGACTTATGAGAATGAGGAATTGGTTTCGGCGACGCCATAATTTTTCGGATGCAATGAGTAGTCTAGGGTCGTGGCGCGGTATAAAAAAAACCTCTCCCAGAAAAAATCCGGAAAGAGGCTTGATTCATCAGTATACGGATTAGTTCCGGATTCTAGCCCATCGCCTTGATGCGGGCTGAGAGCCGGGAGATTTTCCGCGACGAGGTATTCTTATGGAGAACGCCCTTCGAGGCGGCGCGCATGATCTCTGGCTGCGCTTCCCGCAGAGCCTCTGACGCCCGGGCGCTGTCACCAGACGTGATCGCTTCTTCAACACGCCGAATAAATGTCCTCATCCGGGACCGGCGCGCGGTATTTACAGCTGTCCGGTTCGCGATTTTGCGAACCATTTTTTTGGCTGATTTAGTATTCGCCATTGATAACTCCAGACGCGGTACTGTTTTGGATTGCGCTAGCTACATAAACCGCTGGGCCACGTCAACCGATACTGCAGGAATACGTGCAATAAAGCCTTAAAATCACTGATTTTTGAAATGGGGTTGCCGTTTTTCAACAAAGGCGGACATGCCTTCTTCCTGATCCTCAGTTGCAAACAGGGAGTGAAACAGCCGCCGCTCGAAAATAATGCCCTGACTCAGCGGGGTTTCATAGGCCGCATTAACCATTTCCTTGGTTAGCATCGCAGCGGCCCGCGGCATTGCGGCAACTTTCTTTGCAACGGATCTGGCTTCTTCAACTAGATCGTCGACGGCCACGACCCGTGAGACGAGACCGCAACGTTCGGCTTCGTCGGCATCCATCATACGTCCGGTAAGGCACATCTCCATAGCTTTCGACTTGCCGGCAAAGCGTGTCAGCCTCTGGGTGCCGCCGGCACCCGGCGATACGCCAATCGTGATTTCCGGTTGCCCGAACTTCGCCTTTTCCCCTGCCAGAATAAAATCGCACATCATGGCAAGCTCGCAGCCGCCGCCAAGCGCATATCCATTTACAGCTGCAATGACAGGTGTGCGCATACGAGCGGCCCGCTCCCAGTTTCGGGAGATGAAATCCTTATAATACGCGTCCATGTATGAGAGTTCGCGCATTTCCTTGATGTCTGCGCCGGCCGCGAACGCTTTCTTCGAGCCGGTAATCACGACGCAACCAATGTCAGCGTCATCGTCAAAGCGTTCCAGCGCAGCTGTCAGCTCATCCATTAGCTGGTTGTTGAATGCATTCATAGCATCCGGGCGATTGAGGGTGATTAGCGCGATTGAGCCGTCTACTTCAGTCAGCAGAGTTTCGTAAGCCATTTTATCCTTCTCGTGCGATCAGCCGTTCGGGCGCCGCACCTGATTGAAAACGAAGAAGCTGTTTAAAGCAAACAGTGCGCGGCGTCGATAGCCGGAAATGTGTCCGGTTTAATAGGTGACCCGGCCACACAGCTTAAAGTAGAATTCAGCGCATATCATGCCTTTTCATTATCGGTCGCTTTGCCATGTCAGCCGGGTGTTGACGCCTGACCGCGCCAAGTTCGGCAAACGCGTGGGATGCAGAATTATCGCGCGGCATCGCATCTGTGCTGTTGATTTGCAGTTCGCGACTGGCTCGCGACATGGCTTTGGCGAATTACCTTCGAGATCCCGGGGGCCTTGTATCCTGATCGCGGGCCGGAACTTTGCCCGCTAGCTCAACCCAGATCCCTCGCCCGTCGGCCAGCGAGGCTTGGACGTTTAGGCTACCGGGGCCCAGAAATGTGCCGGCGCATAGATTGTCAGCTGCCAATGCCTGACCTTTGTCGCGAGCTGCAGCGCACAGCAGACTGCGCCGGCTGTCCATGCCGGCCACAACAGTCCG
>CBFHPC010000034.1:0-16012 GCA_965657655.1 Henriciella sp. | reverse complement strand
AAGCTATCAAATCGTGTGGCTTGCTGATCCGCAGGAATACCGCGCCCCTGGTCCCGCACTGACAGTCTTATTGTATCGCCCATGCGCAATGCGGATATATTTACTTCGCTACCGCGCGGCGCAAACCGCAATGCATTCGAAACCAGATTGAACAGCACCTGCCGTATCCGCGTTTCATCGGCTCGAATAATGCCGACATCATCGCTGATTTGTGTCTTGATTTCAATTTCAGTATCGGCAGCGGAGTTCACAACCATCGCTACACAATCATTCACCAGCCCGGCCATTTCCACCGGTCCTAGATCAAGATCAAGGCGACCGGCCTCAATCATCGCAAGATCGAGAATATTTCCGATCAGATCGCTCAAGTGCTGCGAGGCGTCGCGAATAGCATTCACCCTGTCCTTTTGGTCTTCGTTAAGCTCGCCAAGCTGGCCGAGCCCGAGAAATTCAGCATAGCCAAGAATCGTTTGCAATGGCGATCGCAATTGATAGCTGACATTGCGGACAAATTCCGTCTTCAGACGATCGGCAGCCTCAAATGCCTCGGCTCGCTCGCGCAGCGCCACCTCAACCGAGCGTTGCGCTGAGATATCGACAAAGGCGACCAACGTATTTCCGTCCGGCAAGGGCTTCGTAACATAGGTCAGTATAGACCCGTTGGCCCGACGCATCTCCCCCGTCGTCGGCTGCCGCGCCATTGAAGATGGATCGGTAATATGGCCCTTGATCTGGCTCCAGACCTCGCGATTGTGAAAAAGCGGCAGGCACGCTTCGGAGATGTCATCAAAGTCGGGCTCATCGCGCAACGCATCGGGAAACAATTCCCACTGGACCGCAAACGCCTCATTCCAGAGCTTGAGCCGTCCATCCATTCCGAATACGACCACCGCCTCATGCAGACTGTCCAGGGTCTTTCCCTGCGTCTTGATCATGGCGTTATATTTGGTCTGCAAGCCGAGTTCCGTCGTAATGTCACGGAACAGAAGCAGCAGCCCGCCCATGGGATGCCGTTGCCGGGTCACCCGTAATGTCCGGTTATCAGGCAGATGCCACTCATCTTCGGCAACGCCCTGAAGCGCAGAATAATGCGCCAGCTCGGACGCCTTCCAGTCTCCATAATCAGAACGCGCCGGCAGCCGGCGTCGCCCACGAAGATGATCGAGCAACTGGCTGTGGGTCGGCATCTCAAGCAAAAACGCCTCATCCATATCCCACATGTCGGCAAATGCCCGATTATAGAAACTCAACCGGCCATCGCCGTCAAAAATTGCCACCGCATCGGCGACATGGTTAAGCGCTTCATCATGCGCCCTGACATGTCGATCAAGATCTTCCCGCGCTTTCTCCTGCGCGGTAACGTCAAACGCCATCGCCCCGACGCCTCCTGATAAGGGAAATGACAACACCCGCATGGCCTTCTGATCGCCGGCGATCATTAATTGGTGGGTGTCATCATTCTCGGCCGCCTCATAGATTGACCGCCGGGTCTGAGCCTTGGTCTTATCGTCAAGAAACAGCTGGCCATCGATAACCTCCGCATGTGTCGCAGCACCAACAAGATCGACATAAGCCTCGTTCACCCATTTGTAAGCGACCGTCTCCATAAACACGCCAGGCCGGAAATGGCGCCCGGCCAAGCATTTCCAGGAACGCCGTCGGGTCTCGCGCAATAATTTGCTGGGCTTCATCCAGCCGTCCGCGCGCCGAGCTTTCAATCGCCTCTTTCGACGTCGTATCGGCTATCCATAGGATAAGCTGCTGGCCCGCGCTGCGGCCATCAATTTCGAGAAAGCGCCCGTCACGCGCTATCAATGTCAGTGAAAATGGCCGCCCGGTAGTGGCCAGCTCTGTCAACCTTATCCGGAGCCGGGTGTCGATGCCTGCATCGTCACGGGCCTCAAGATCGGCGAGGCCATCCAGCAACCGGTCGCCGGCCGTGCCGGCATCGCTATGGCGGTTGAGCTTTAATAGGTCGGCCAGCGCCACACTTGATCCGAACACCTGTGGCGACGCCAGATACTCGCCCGCAGAATTAAAATCATCAGTACGCCAGACCAGAACAACGCCCGGATATGCCCCGACGATCGACTGAACGAGCGACAGATTACTCTCGACCCGAAGTGTCCGGTCATATTGCAGGCGTGCCAGCAACCGGCCTTTTTCCGACATCCGGCGCCCCCAGAGCACGCACGCCAGCGCCAGCGCGAGCGCACCTGTCGCAACCAGAAATGACATAAGCTCCAAACCGATTGGCATAAGGCTCCCCGGACGCGACCGGACGACCCGGCTTGCCGCAATGATGAAAGAGCGAAACTATAGTGCTAAAACACCATCAAATGCCAGCCCCGTAATGCGTTGTAGAGGACTGCGGCATCTGGTCGGCCGCGGTCACCCACGGCATTAGTTAGTATCTATAATGTTCCGGCTTGAACGGTCCCTCGGTTGAAACGCCGATATAATCAGCCTGGTCGCCGGATAATTGGGTCAGACCCACCCCTAATTTGGCGAGATGCAGCAAAGCCACTTTCTCGTCGAGCTCCTTTGGCAGGGTGTAAACCTTATTGTCATACTCGCCATCATTCTTGTGCAATGCCATTTGCGCCAGCGTCTGATTGGTGAAACTGGCCGACATTACGAAAGACGGGTGGCCCGTTGCGTTACCGAGATTAACCAGGCGGCCTTCCGACAGAAGAATGATCCGCTTGCCGTCCGGAAACGTGATCATATCGACCTGGGGTTTGATATTCGTCCATTTGAAATTCCGCAGTGACTCAACCTGAATTTCATTGTCGAAATGGCCGATATTACAGACGATCGCCATGTCTTTCATGGCCCGCATATGGTCAACCGTGATAATATCCTTGTTTCCGGTGGCGGTCACAAACACGTCGGCTTTCGGGGCCATGTCTTCCAGTGTCTGGACATCATAACCATCCATGGCGGCCTGAAGAGCACAAATCGGATCGACTTCGGAGACTGTGACGCGTGCGCCTGATCCGGACAAGGATGCCGCCGATCCCTTACCGACATCGCCATACCCGGCGACAAAGGCGACCTTACCGGCCATCATGACATCCGTCCCGCGTCGGATCGCGTCGACAAGTGATTCCTTACAACCATATTTGTTGTCGAATTTGGATTTGGTCACACTATCATTCACATTGATTGCCGGGAATGGCAGTTCGTCGCGCTTCTCAAGCTGGTATAGGCGATTGACCCCGGTGGTTGTTTCTTCTGATACACCGCGAATACCGGCTTTAATCCGGGCAAACCAGCCAGGTGTCTCGGTCATTCGTTTCCGGATCTGCTTAAACAGCGCAACCTCTTCTTCAGACTGCGGATTATCCAGAACGCTGGCATCCTGCTCGGCTTTTTCGCCGAGTATAAGATACATGGTCGCGTCGCCCCCATCATCCAGGATGAGGTTTACCGTCTCGCCATTTGGCCATTCGTAAATCCGGTCACAGAATTGCCAATACTCGTCCAGCGTTTCGCCTTTATGCGCAAAAACGGGCGTGCCTGCATCCGCAATCGCCGCCGCAGCATGGTCCTGCGTCGAGTAAATATTACAACTCGCCCAGCGAACTTCAGCGCCGAGCGCCTCCAGCGTCTGTATCAAAACCGCTGTTTGTATCGTCATATGCAGAGAACCGGCGATTCTGGCCCCCTTCAACGGCTGCGCCGCGCCATATTCCTCACGCGCCGCCATCAGACCTGGCATCTCGGTCTCGGCGATCTCGATCTCCATCCGACCGTACTCGGCCTGCGAAATGTCCGCTACGGCATAATCATGCGTCATATCAACGATCCTTTATATGATGATAGAAGCCGCCATATAGCAGCCTTATGCAGATTGCCAACTCCCTTAACAAAACTTCACGCACTGCCGGTCTGGCAATCATGGTATTCAACGTTATAGATATACCGACAGGCCAGCAGGAAGCTCATGAAAAAAGTTCTCGGGTATCATTTCTTCGCGACGTTGTTTGCAGCGGTCTGCGCCCTGTCTTCGGCTGCTGAAACAGATGACATTGTCCGTTTACCCGGTCAGGGCGAATTGCGGCATTCAGACGATCGCGAGCGCATCAATGCAGACCGACTAAAACCGGGCGGAGGTTTGTTTCTCAGCTTCGACGCCAATCAAGACGGCGAGATCACAGAAGTGGAAACCAAGTCAGGAATTATCGCCGCTTTCACGCTAGCTGATGCAAATGAGGACGGCATCCTGACGGCGCTGGAGCAACAGGTTTGGGCGCGGGAACTACCTACCCATGATGACAGTCTTCTAAATCCAGCCCGGTTCGATCCAAATCTGGACCGACGCGTTGAGTTTGAAGAATTTCAGCTGGTTATCGTCTCATTGTTCGCAGACTACGCCGAAGACGCAGGCGACACGATCAGTTCGGCGGATTTGCGTCGAAATAACCGGCACGGTTCCGGTCGGCGCGACGATACCGCATCCAACTGAGCACCAGTCTGCGTCTCACCATCACCGCGACATTCCCAAATACTACGATCGCCTCCCGACCTGACACCCGTCCGGCGATATACAAGATGCTCCGACAAGAAATATATTCTCTCAAGCCCTTAACGCGAAACATCGCTGCGACTAAAGCTAACAAAGACCAATTAAGGATTTGACCTGATGCCAAGCGCCCCGATCAATCAAGACAGCCACCTCTACCTCATCGATGCGAGCGCTTATATTTTCCGAGCCTACCACGCCCTGCCGCCGCTCTCGAGGGCGAGCGACGGTCTCCCGATTGGTGCCGTGTCGGGTTTCTGCAACATGCTCTGGAAGCTGCTTGAAGATCTAAAAGGGCCGGAACGGCCGAGTCACTTTGCCTGCGTGTTCGATAAATCATCCTACACGTTCCGGAATGATATTTACCCGGACTACAAAGCCAATCGTGACGAGCCGCCCGCCGATCTAAAGCCACAATTCGACTATGTCAGGCAGGCGGCCATCGCCTTTCATACCCATGCCCTGCAAATGGAGGGTTATGAAGCCGACGATCTGATTGCGACCTATGCAAAGCAGGCTGCAGCAAAGGGCGCGCGCGTAACGATCGTATCATCTGACAAGGATTTGATGCAGCTGGTGACAGACCGGATCCAAATGCTCGATACGATGAAAAACAAACGTATCGGTATTACCGAAGTGGTCGAAAAATTCGGCGTCGAACCCGACCGGGTCATCGACGTCCAGGCCCTTGCCGGAGATAGCGTCGACAATATTCCCGGTGCGCCCGGCATTGGCGTCAAAACCGCCGCAACACTGTTGCATGATTTTGGCGATCTCGACGCGCTCCTGACGCGCGCCGGCGAAATCAAACAACCTAAGCGGCGTGAAACATTGCTGGGCTTTGCCGAACAGATCAGGCTCTCCAAACGCCTTGTAACGCTAGATCAGAATGTACCGGTTGAAATCGAACTTGAAGCGCTCGCGGTGCAGGATCCGGATCCCGATACGCTTCTCAAATTCCTCGAAAGTATGGAATTGAGAACCATCACACGGCGGGTACGCGAAACGCTTCAGAATGATGGCATCATGGCCGAGCAGACGTCGGCGGCAACCGCTTTTGACCGCAGCAAATATGAGCTTGTCCGGGATCTCGACACGCTCGACATATGGATCACGAAAGCCCGCAAGCAGGGCTATTTTGCAATCGACACCGAAACAGATGCGCTCGATGCCCAGACGAGCAGACTGGTTGGCGTCTCACTCGCTGTCGATGCCAATGAGGCATGTTATGTTCCGTTAAAGCATATTGACCCCGAGGCGCAGGCTACCGGCGATATGTTCGGGCCCGAACCCCCGCAGCAAATCAATATGCAAGCGGCGCTCGCGCGCCTGCAACCGATTCTAGAAGATCCCTCGATTCTCAAAATCGGCCAGAACATCAAATACGATATTTCGGTGCTCAAGCGGTATGGCCTAGATATCACCCCGATTGACGACACCATGCTACTCAGTTTCGTGCTGCACGCCGGCATGCACGGCCACGGCATGGACGAGCTGGCCGAACGTTATTTCAGCCACACGCCAATTACATTCAAAGACGTCTGCGGCAGCGGCAAGGCGCAGATCAGTTTTGACCGCGTTTCGCTCGACAAGGCGACCGAATACGCGGCCGAAGACGCCGATATTACCTTGCGTCTATGGCATCTGATGAAACCGAAGCTGCACCAGCAGGGCGTAACCACGGTGTATGAAACACTTGAACGCCCCTTGATGCGGGTGCTGTCCAATATGGAGGCGGCGGGAATCAAAGTTGACGCCCAGCAATTATCGCAACTCAGCGCCGGTTTTGCCCAGCGTATGGCAGCGCTTGAAGACGAGGCTTATCAGCAGGCCGGTCGCAGCTTCAATATGGGATCCCCGAAACAATTAGGCGAGATTCTATTCGACGAAATGGAACTGCCGGGCGGCAAGAAAACCAAAACCGGCGCATGGCAGACAGGCGCCGAGATATTGGAGGATCTGGCCGCTGAAGGCCAGCCGCTGCCCCGCACAATTCTGGGCTGGCGGTCGCTGTCCAAATTACGCTCGACCTATACCGAGACCCTGCAGGAGCAGATCAATCCCGCGACCGGCCGGGTTCATACCAATTACAGCATGACCGGCGCCCAGACCGGACGGCTGTCGTCAAATGATCCGAATTTGCAGAATATTCCCATCCGGACAGATGAAGGCCGGAAAATTCGCGAGGCTTTTATCGCAGAGCCGGGCAATCAGCTTGTCAGCGCGGACTATAGTCAGATCGAGCTTCGTCTGCTGGCGCACATCGCAGATATTGATGCCCTGAAATCAGCCTTCCGGAATGGCCTCGACATCCACGCCATGACGGCAAGCGAGATGTTTAATGTGCCGATCGAAGGAATGGACCCGATGATCCGCCGACGCGCAAAAGCGATCAATTTCGGCATTATCTATGGAATTTCGGCTTTTGGGCTGGCGCGGCAATTGTCGATCCCGCGCAGTGAGGCGAGCGATTATATTAAAGCCTATTTCGAAAAGTTTCCTGGCATCAAGGCCTATATGGAGGACACAAAAGCCAATGCACGTGCAAACAAAACTGTCGAAACCGCGTTCGGCCGGGTGCTGCATCTCAAAGGCATCGATTCGAAGAATGGCGCCGAACGAAGTTTTGCCGAACGCCAGGCCATCAATGCCCCTATTCAGGGGTCGGCAGCAGATATTATCAAACGGGCGATGATCGCGGTGCCACCGGCGCTGGAAAAGGCAGGATTAAAAGCGACAATGCTGTTACAGGTGCATGACGAACTGATCTTCGAAACACCGGCAAACGAAACCGAGGCATTGCTAAAAATCGTAACCGAAACGATGGAACGCGCGCCGCTGCCGGCTCTGAACTTGTCAGTCCCTCTGATTGTCGAGGCGAGTGCCGGCAAGAACTGGTCGGAAGCTCACTAAAAGGTATTTCCCGTCATTGATTGGACAGTCAGATTTGCGCCCAGCGCCCCGCTCTGATTCGAATTGCTCGAAATAGAATTCTTGACTGGCCTGTCTCGAGGTGAGGCTTGCCGACCGCAAGCTTGGCGGCTACCTCAGCGTGATGACCGAGATTAAAACAGGCTATGCGCCACTCACCAGTATTGATGCAATCACCGCAGGCCTCGCCTCGGTCGGATACATCTCCACACGCGAAATATCGACCGCCATCTATTTGGCACACAATCTGCGCAAGCCAATCCTGATCGAAGGCCCGGCCGGCGTCGGGAAAACCGATCTGGCCGCATCAATGGGCCGTTTCCTGGATGTCCCGCTGAACCGGCTGCAATGTTATGAAGGCCTCGATGAGGGCAAAGCCCTGTATGAATGGAAATATGGCAAGCAACTCCTCTACACCCAGTTGCTGAAGGAGAAGCTTGGCGAAGTTATGGATGGCGCGACAAGCCTGTCGGCCGCCTTTGACAAGCTTACCAGTTTCGAAGACCTGTTCTTCTCGGAGACATTTCTCGAACCGCGCCCGCTACTGACAGCGATGCAGCAAGATCAGGGCTCGATTTTGCTGATCGACGAAATCGATAAATCGGATGAAGAGTTTGAAGCATATTTGCTGGAAATCCTGTCGGATTATCAGGTCACCGTGCCCGAAATCGGGACCATACAGGCGCAGGTGCCACCCTTGGTGATCCTGACCTCGAACAATATTCGCGAACTCGGCGATGCCCTCAAGCGCCGCTGCCTGCATCTGTATATTGATTTTCCGGATCCGAAACGAGAGCGCGCAATTGTACAGGCGCGCGTTCCCGACGTATCCGCGGATCTTTTAAAACAGCTGGTCAATTTTGTTCACAGCCTTCGGGACATGGATATCCGCAAACGGCCGTCGATTTCCGAAACCGTCGACTGGGCCAGAACGCTATTGCTAATGCATGCCAGCGAACTGGATGAAGACATGGTCCGTACGACTTTGAACGTTCTGCTCAAGCACGAAAGTGATATTCAGGCGGTTGATAAGGAGCTGCGCAAGCTCACACGAGACAGTATCGCGGGGCAGT
Source organism: Henriciella sp. (assembly GCA_965657655.1). Lineage (GTDB taxonomy): Bacteria > Pseudomonadota > Alphaproteobacteria > Caulobacterales > Hyphomonadaceae > Henriciella. The sequence goes on along the minus strand of CBFHPC010000034.1, from coordinate 7,480 downwards.
AAATGGCCGACAAAGTCATAACCGACTTCATCCGGGCCCTAAGATCGGCCGACATTCGGGTCTCGACTGGCGAATCCATCGATGCAGCCAAAGCCGTGCGGTTAATTGGTTACGATGATCGCACCAAACTCGCTGATACGCTTCGTTGTGTTCTGGCCAAATCGCCAGAGGAAAAAGTGACCCATGACCGGCTGTTCGACCTTTATTTCAGCCGCAACCTGGATGCCGAATCGAAATCCGTTTCCGATACCGCCGCCCCCGACGACACCGGGGCTGATGCCACTTCGGACGACATGCTGTCGCTGATCGAATCAGGCGACGAGGCGAAAATCACAATCGCTCTGGAGAAAGCCGGACAGGAGGCCGAAATACAGGACATCGAATTTTCGACTCAGGTTTCGTTCTTTGCCCAGAAAATGATGAAAAGCATGGGGCTTGAACGACTCGAATCAAAAATGATGGAGGCCTTCCGGAGCCAAACCGCCGATGGTGAAGGCGAAGCCGAAAAACTCATCGAAGCCCGCCGCGACATGTTTATGCGCGCCCGCAATTACGCCCAGCGCGCTTTTGAAACATATGGCGCCGGCGCCACCGAAACCTTTCGCCAGGAATTCCTGTCTGAAAAGGCCATCACCCAGCTTGACCGACGCGACCTCGAGCGGATGCGCACACTGGTCGAGAAACTGGCGCGCCGGCTGGCGGTGAAGCACTCGCGCAGGCGCAGCAAGAAGAATCGCGGACAGCTGGATCTCAGAAAAACACTACGTAAGAATGCTGGCTTTGATGGTGTTCCTTTCGAACTCCTATGGAAAAACAGCAAACGTGATCGCCCGAAAATCGTCGCGGTCTGTGATGTTTCCGGCTCGGTGGCCTCAGTTGTACGTTTCTTCCTGATGCTTATTTACAGTCTCAATGATGTTGTTCCGGATATTGAGAGCTTTGCGTTTTCAGGTCGACTTGAAAGCGTCGGCGAGATTCTCGAACAGCAGGATTTCTCCGCTGCAATGGACGAGATCATCTTCCGGATCGGGATGAGCTCGACCGATTATGGCCAGTCCTTCTCGGATCTCAAAATGGATCACTGGAATGTCATCGACCGCCGGACAACCCTTATCATACTTGGGGACGGCCGCTCGAATTATGGTGACCCCAGGGTCGATCTCTTCTCGGAAGCCGCTAGTCGCGCCAAACAGACAATCTGGCTTTGTCCCGAAGCGGAAAGCCAGTGGGGCAGCGGTGACAGTGAAATTCCGAGATACCGGCCATTCACGAATCGCATGGTTCATGTCCGCACAATCAAGGATCTCGAGCGGGTTCTCGACGAGGTGCTAGCGAGTTACAACTAAGTCATCTCTGGATTTCAGGCTTTGAGCGCGCCGCAAAAAATGCTTAGACCATACTAAATCATCCAGAATGGATCGATCACAGGAGGAGATGCATTATGCCGAGACTCGCCTTGGTAGATGATGATGAGAACATTGTCGCCAGCCTCAAAATATTCTTCGAAGCCGAAGGATACAGCGTGCAATCCTATCATGATGGCTTATCCGCGCTTAATGGATTAAACGAAACACCGCCGGATCTTGCTATTCTTGATGTGAAAATGCCGAAAATGGACGGGATGGAGCTGTTGAAACGGCTGCGGCAAACCTCCGAAATACCTGTCATCTTCCTGACCTCGAAAGATGAGGAAATTGATGAAGTCATCGGCTTCAACATCGGCGCCGACGATTTCGTTCGCAAACCCTGTTCAAACCGTCTCCTATCGGAACGGGTCAAGGCCGTTCTCAGGCGAGCGCGAAGTGGCCGCCCGAACGACGAGGACGACGATCTCAAACCGATTGTCAGGGGACGGCTGACCCTTGATCCGAACCGGCATGGCTGCTCATGGGACGGTCATCCAGTACGGCTGACCGTCACCGAATTCCTGATTCTTCAGGCGCTAGCTGCGCGGCCCGGATATGTAAAATCCAGAGATCAGCTCATGGACGCGGCTTATGATGACCAAATTTATGTCGATGACCGGACAATAGACAGTCATATCAAACGGTTGCGGAAAAAATTTCGTGACAGCGCGCCCGACTTCGATGCAATCGAAACACTGTATGGCGTTGGTTATCGATACAATGAAACATAAGCGCTAGCCCGGCCTCAGTTGCCGAGAACGCGCTGACGCATCGACATCGGCGCGAATTTCAAGCCGCGAGCGAAAAGCAAAACAACCTCATCGGGTCTGGTTTTGTATATGACGACAGCGCAGAAGCAGCACCATAAGCGGCAATCGCGCCACCATTCTAGCGCCCGTTCTGTGGGGTCTATGCCTGAAAATCATTGCTAAACCGCTTGCATCACGCCGGAACCAGCGGTCCGGATTAACCCGGCACAATTGCTGCAATCAGCTTTGGGCCTTTCTCGGTCATAGCCTTCGCCAGCTCCGCATCGAACACTTCCGCCGTTGCAGCCTCGACCGCGGGCACGCCCATGCTTTCCGACAGGGCGACCCAATCAATGTCCGGCCCACCGATTGACAGCATATCCTTGGCGGTCGGTCCCGGATTACCCGCGCCGGTGCGATACAATTCAATATTCAATATCCGGTAAGAATGATTGACATAAACAATTGTCGTTACATCTGCATTTTCGCGCGCCATGCTCCATAATGCCTGAACCGTATACATGCCTGCCCCATCGCCAGACAAGCAGATCACTTTGCGATCGGGCGCGGCAATCGCGGCGCCCAGGGCCAATGGCATGCCCTGGCCGATAGCCCCGCCGGTCAACATCATCCAGTCATGCTGATGTGCGGTTTCTGTTGGCAAAAAGGATAAAAGACTGTTTGAAACGCCATCGTCTGAAACCAGCGCATTCTCCGGCATATGACGGGCCAGGCTGGCACCGACCGCCGCGGCTGTCAGCGGTCCGCTCGGGGCATCAGGCAGTTTCAATACGGTCATCGGTGCCGATTCTTCAGCCCCGAGCGCGTCGGCCAGGGCCGCCAGCGTCGCGGCACTGTCGGTCTCGGCACCACCTAGCACCAGTGTCTCGCAGCCTTCAGGCACCAGCAGACTTGGTTTTCCCGGATAGGCAAAAAACGCCACCGGCAATGTTGTTCCGGCCGCCAGCATCAGATCTGTTCCATCAAGATCATCCATCGCCATCTCGGCAAAATACTGCAACCGGTCGGGCGCAAACAGACCGGCACCGCGTCGCATTTTCGGATAAAATGTGTCAGTCATCACGCGGATGCCATGCGCCTTCAATCGCGCTGCGGCTGCCAGTCCCTCGGCGGTTAGCGCCGAGCCGTTTATGATCAGAACCGGATGCTGGGCTTTTGCCAAAGCATTGACGGCCTCCGAAATCAGCCCCGGCGCGACGCGTTCCAGGACGTCAGGGGTCACGACCGGGCCGACGTCGCCGCCTTCCAGCCACGCTGAGTCGGCCGGCAGCACAAGTCCGACCGGTCCGGGCAAAGGCGCAAAGCTCGCAGCAAAGGCCTGGCTGGCCAGCGTCCCGGTACTCGCAACTGTATCAGCTGATTCCAACCAGCGCATATTTGGTGCGGCCAGGCCTTTAATATCCGAGGTTAACGGGGCCTCATATTGTAAATGCGGCACCGCATGGTCACCGATAATATTGATCATCGGCGTCTTTGCACGTTTAGCATTGTGCAAATTGGCGCCACCATTCAGATAGCCGGCACCAAGGTGCAACAAGGTCATGGCAGGCTGGCCGGCAACCCGGGCAAAGCCATCCGCGGCACCGGTCGCCACCCCTTCAAAAAGACACAAGACAGATCGGATGCGGGGTTCCTTATCAAGCGCGGTAACCAGATGCATTTCCGATGTGCCGGGATTGGCAAAACATGCCGAAACACCATTATTCGCCAATGTTTGCACAAGCGCCTCGGCGCCGGTTAATGTCTCAGCTTCTGGTTTCGCCATTTAAACACCTCATCATCTTTAAGACCTGACACAACCCGGCATAGCCCCTCATCAGTCTCACAATTCTATTGAACTCAAATAATAATAATATCTGTATCGGGCACGGCGGCATAAAGCCGGTCGACCATATCTTCGCGCTGGGACAAGACCCGCGACTGGTTGATATATCCCTTTTCCGTTATTTCGCCGGAATCAGCCTGCGGCGGCGCGGCCTGCAGCACAATCCGTGCAATCCTTGATGCGGCGTTCGGGTGGCTATGATTATAGGCCTCAAGCCCATGCCGGATACGTTCTATCACTTGCGGATGCCGGACAAGCTGTTCGGCATCCAGTGCTTCACCGATCAGACGCGCGCAATAGGTTTCATCGAGAAAACCGAGCAAGCAAATATCCTCTCGGTTCAAGCCACACACCACTGCGTCGGAAAGAGTCCCGCCAATCGCCGCGACGGCCTTCACCCGGACCTGCCCGGCTGACACCCAGCTGCCATTCGCCAATTTAAACTCTTCCGCCGTCCGGCCATCAAACGCCAGCCCCTTTTCCGGCACATCAGGATCGACAAACCGCACCGCGTCGCCAAGCCGGTAATAGCCGTCATCATCAAATGCCGCAGCAGTTCGTTCCGGATCACGATAATAGCCCGGGGTGACATTAACCCCGCGTACGCGAAGCTCGAGCTTCTCTGCTGCCGGCACAAGTTTGAATTCATTGCCCGGAAGCGGACACCCAATCAAACCCATAGTATCATTCGGCCAGTGCACATTGGATGCGGTCGGCGAGGTCTCAGTCGCACCATAACCGGCCGACAAAGAGATCCGTTCGCCGGTTACATCGATTGCGACTGCCTGAATGCGTTCATAAATATCCTGGCCCATCGCAGCACCACCATAGGCCATGACAATCAAGCGCCGGAAGAAGACATCTGCCAGTGCCCGGTCCTGCTCAAGAGCAGTGGCCAGCGCGGCCCAGGCTGCCGGTACAGTTGTATGCTGCGTGGTCGAGATTTCCTTCAAATTCCGCAGCATTTGCGGCAGTCGCTCCGGTGTTGGTGCCCCCCAGTCAATATACAAGGTCCCGCCCCAGTCGGTCATATTGTGGAGAATCGCATGCGCGCCGTAAGTATGGCTCCAAGGCAAGAAATTACACATCACCTGATGGCCGCCACTCTGTTCGGCCAGGCGCTCTTCATCCCAGACCGACCGGATCATTTTGGCATTTGCAGATACCATACGGTGCGTATTAATTACTGCCTTGGGTTCACCAGTTGACCCAGACGTCAGCATCAGCTTCGCCAGATCATCGGGTCGCAAGCGCTCAAGGGCCGCATCGACGTCGCGGGTGGCCGGTCTTGCCAGATCATCAAGTGAGGTCGCAACACAATTCTCAGGGGCATTGCGGGAGTAAACCACCAAACGCTGATCAAGCGCCATTGCATCCAGTCCGCGTTGATACTGGCGCCCATCCTCAACGTAGATAATCGTTGGCTCAGTCAGATTATCGATATAATTCAGACGGTTAAAGTCTTTTGAAATCAGTGCATAAGCGGGCGTAACCGGCACAACAGGCCGTCCCGCCCACATCGCGGCGTACATAATCAGAGCGTGATCAATCGAATTGCGCGATAGAATCATGACCGGGCCATTCGCCGGCCCGCCATGCGCTAGAAAACCCTGAGCAAGCGAGCGCAGCCGTTCGAGCGCCTCGGCGTAAGTCAGCGTCTGCCAGCCCGGGCGCGACGGGTCGACGGGGTCTCTTTGCGCCAGCCAGATCCGATCAGGCGCATGCGCGGCCCAATATATTATCGGCGCCAGGAGATGCTGCGGAAATGGCTTCAAGGGCTGCTCATTCGACAGAAGAATTTCGCCATTTGCCAATCGACTGGTCTGCAGTTTTTGCGGCAGATAAGGGACATTCCGAAAAGGAAGATGAGTAGTGCTCACGCTGCGACTTTCCGTTTATAAATGTGTCTGGCCAAATCATTATGTGATTGAGGCGCGAATACAATAGCCATAGTGTGACGCCATTCTTGCACGACTGACAAGATCAGAATTCAAAAACAGGTCTGATATATGAGTACGCCCTTCGTCTATTTACAGCACCGTTGCGTGATAGTCATGCAAGGGCCAGACACACTGAAACTATTGGAGCGGCTGATCACCAGCCAGACGCATAACTGGCCGCTCGGCACAGCGCGTTATGGCGCCCTGCTCAGCCCACAAGGGAAAATCATCAGTGACTTTCTGGCCCTGCGCGACGCCGAGGGCGTTCTGCTGGATGTCGATCGCAATAGCGCCGACGGGCTGGTCCAGAAGTTGAAAATGTTCCGAATGCGAAGCGATGTCGATATCGAGATTGCATCAGATCTGCTTGTTCTTGCCGAACCGTCACCTGCACACAATCAAATCAGGCCAGTATCGGGCGCAAAATACATTTTTCTCGATCCGCGATATGATCAGGGACGCTTGCGGGTCTTTGCCAAGACCGACGAATGGGCGGCATGGCATGGTCCGTCTGCGGCAGAATGGTGTCAGCCGCTTGACGCCTATCACACCGACAGGACGATGCATGGTATTGCCGAGCAGGGCTTTGACTTTGAGAACCTGACTGTTTTCCCGGCGGATATAAACATGGACCTTCTTGGCGGCGTCGACCTCAAAAAAGGCTGCTTCATCGGACAGGAAGTGGTTAGCCGGATGCACAGGCGCGGTAATATTCGCAAACGCACGATGCCGGTACGCGGTGCCGGCCTATCTCCGGGAGACCCGGTCATGGCGCCGCTGCCAATCGGTGAAATCACAAGCATGATCGGCAATGTCGGCCTTGCCCGCATGCGGCTTGACCGGCTCGCGAAGGCACTTAACGATCAGGCCGCTGTGTCAGCAAAGGATGTTCCGATCGAGATGGTTATCAGGGACGATATAAAGATTGAACTGGACGCCTTGACCCCGACATGACCGAGACACACACACCTTGCGGGTGGGCACCCGAAACCGACCCACTTTATCGCAACTATCACGATGAAGAGTGGGGCGTTCCGATTTACGATAGCCGCAGCCTATGGGAAAAACTGCAACTCGACGGCATGCAAGCCGGACTGGCCTGGATTACAATTCTGCGAAAACGCGAAAGTATAAGGGCAGAGTTCGATAATTTTGATCCGCATAAGATTGCCTGCTGGGACGAAATCCGCATTCAGCGCGCGCTGCAAAACCCCGGCATCATAAGAAGCCGGATCAAAATTAATGCCTGCATCAATAATGCCCGGATATTCCTGAAACATGCCGCAGATGGCGAAGATTTTTCCGACTGGTGCTGGTCATTCGTTGACCACGCCCCCATTCTCAGCACGTTCGACAATTACAGATCCGGACCCACCCAAACCGAGCGTTCCGTCGCACTCTCCAAAGCCCTTAAAAAACGCGGCTACAAATTTGCCGGGCCGGTTATCGTCTATGCCTGGATGCAAGCCGTCGGGCTGTACAATGATCATGAGATCGGCTGCCCGCGTCGCGCCGAAATTGCATCCATGACCACGATCA
>CBFHPC010000033.1:0-16117 GCA_965657655.1 Henriciella sp. | reverse complement strand
GGTCATTTTTAAGTCACCCAGTTAATTATTGAGGTGGGTCAGGCTTGATCACGCGTCACGACCTGACCATCGGCCGGCGTGCTGGAATGAAGATTATGTCGTCCATGTGTCGCTAAAGCCGGACAAGCGACGCCGCTAAGGGCTCGCATGTGAGATGCATCTGTCAGGAGCGCTCACAACAATAAGATGACCAAGCTGGAATATCGCTGCGATCATGCCGCGGGCCGCTTCGGCAATCCGGCTTGCGCAATCGCCGGCCGGATTGATAGCCTGCCTGCAAAGACCAGCTTCCGGCGTGCTGAATCGGTTCCATTAGGGAAAAATTTTATCTTGTCGCGGTCGACTGCCCGTCATGACATAAGCAATCAATCTCCCGGCAAATCTGCTGGTTTCGAATATGCGCAAAGATGACAAGCACCGAACCGGCAATGGTCAGTGAGAGCTCACCCGTTTCGCCGGCAATGGCATCGCCAAAAAGCACAGCACCAATCAGCAAAGACAAGCCCGATACGCCAAACGCCAAAACCCGCCAGGTTTTGTGATTGAGTGTCCCCGAAATCAAAGCCAGTGCACTGATCGGAATAGCCAGAAACAGAATCATATAATGTATCAGCTCATTGCCGAGATAGGCGGATAGCACGCTGGCACCGAGTATCGACAAAGTCGGTATCAACAAGCAGTGCATGAGACATGCCGCGGACAAGCCAATTGCGATTTTATCGTTTCTGAATTGAGCGCTTATCACCAGTTCACCTTCGTTTCGGACCTATTGCTTCGGGGTTCGTAATCATCTTGGCGGAGAATTTCAATCGCGATCTTACCGTTCATTTTGGACCAAAACCGTGTTGTCCCAATCATCGGCCGCTAAAAGCTTCTCGCCTCTGATTTACTGACCAAAACCGGTAAGGCCAGCTAGGGAGGCAGGCCGGTCCATTTATTCAGCAATAATCTGCCGATAGCCGCGATATGACAGATGGCGGGTGCAATAGTCCGGTAGATAGGAATATTGCACCCGCCTTTAAGTGGCATCCTAGAATTTCAGTTGCAGACCAACCCTTATATTCTGGCCGGGTGCAGGTGTCAGATCCTTCAGGGTCGACGTTGCATAACGGACTTCTTCATCCGTCACATTTCTGGCCTCAACAAACAGGTTTGTACCTGCCTGGCCAAAACCATGCCCGGATAAATCATAGGCCGCCCGCAAATCCAGCGTCGTATAGCCGTCAGTTTCCAGCTGGCCAGCCCCCGGATCATCCTGATCAGCCGCGACGGTTAAATCTGCCCCGACTTTCCATGCACCCAGGCTCGCCTTAACACCCGCATTCAAGGTCAGCGGCGGAACAAGTGGCACATTGCCATTGCCGTCGGCACTATCGAAATCTGCCTCGACGAAGTCGAGGCTCCCGTCAAAGCGCCATGTTGCGCCAAGCAAGCCATTTTCCACTGTGTAATCTGCGTAAATTTCGCCTCCGACAAAGCTGGCATCGTCCTGGACAAACAAGAAGACTGGAAGCTCGTCAGCTTCATCAACTACCGCACCTTCAAAGGTTGTAACCCCAGGTGCCAGCGAGATGAAATCATCAAATTCTGTGACGAACACATTGACACCAAACCCGCCATTGCTGCCCTGCCAGCGCATTGTCCCTTCGAGGTTTAGGCCGGACTCTTTGGAAAGATTTGGATTGCCAACTTCGAACTGGTTTGTCGCAAGATGCGGCCCGAAAGCAAACAGCTCACTCTCGTTCGGGGCACGCTCAGTATATGATAGCTGGGCACCGTAGAACAGGTTTGAATCATGATGGCGATGGATACCGAAAGACCCGCTCACCAGGTCAAAATCACGGCTTCCGGATACAACATTATCAAGCTCTACCGACGCGATGCGGGCTCCGCCTTCAATGCCGAAGCCATCCTGTAGCTCCTTAGCCTCATATACGAATAAGGCCACATTTTGTGTATCGGTTGCAGAGATAAAGGCCTCCTCGCCGACAGCTTCAAAATCCTTACTGACATATTGCAACCCGAACGCGCCCTCAAAGCCGCTAATTGCATGCGCGAATTGCAGACGTCCCTCGACACCTTCAGACGCAAAAACCGTGCCGGCCTCGCCAAGGGCTTCAAACTCCGTGTGCTCGTAATCGGCGATCGATAGTGTGCCGGTGACATCCGTCAGGAAGCCATTATTGACAGAGATACCGCCACGAATATCGACCCGTGTGTGCTCCAGATCGATGAACGGGCTTTCTTCGCCTGCTTCATGATCCTCATGATCGTCATCGTGATCCTCATCATGATCCTCATCATGATCTTCGTCATGATCCTCATCATGATCTTCGTCATGATGGCCGTGATGATGGCTGTGTCCTGACAGGCCGTACTCGGCGGTTTGCTGCCGCACGGCAACGCCGAAATAGGAATTTTCGCCAACCCAACTCAGGTCCGCAGCCAGCGACTGGGAATCAAGGAAGGAGTTTTCCAGCGTATCGCGAGACTCTTCTTCCTCATGATCATCATCGTGATGGTCGTCATCATGATCTTCGTCATCATGATCTTCATCATCATGGTCCTCATCATGATCTTCTTCAGCTTCTTCCAACGCGCGGAAAAGCGAAGATTCAGCAAACCCCGGAATATCGAAATCATCGAAAGCTCGCGACGAGGCCGAGAAATTGAAAACAAGCGGCCCGTTCACAAATTGTGCGCGCCCCGCAAATTCCTCTCCCTCATTGACACCATTAAATGCGGCGAACAGATCGCCAGATACGGCCGCCTCGGGAAGCTCGTCAACAATTAGTCCGTCAATAACATTAACCACACCACCAATCGCTTGACCGCCATAGGCCAGCGCAGCCGGGCCACGCAGGATTTCGATCGATTTTGCATCAATACCATCGGCCGAAACCTGATGGTCCGGCGACGCCGCAGACGCGTCAATGACGCCAATACCATTGGTTAGAACCTGAACACGTTCGGCGCCCAGGCCGCGCAGTACAGGACGGCTAGCACCCTGCCCAAAAAACGTCGTTGAGACACCGGGCAGGCCGTCCAGCGTATCACCCAGCGTACTCGACAATTGCGTTACAATGTCATCACGATCCAGCGCGGTTGCATTTCCGATCAACTCGCCAGCCGTCCTTTGCGGCCCTGGCGTCGTCACAAAAATAGCTTCTTCAATCCGGACTTCATCAACGGTCGCCTGCGCATGCGCAAACCCGATCAAAAGCGGCGCGACGGCCGCGCTGGCCAAAAACTTTTTCATTATGTTAGCTTTCAAGATTTGTTATATTATAACACATCGATATCACAGGCGTTTCCGATTACAAGTATTTTCACTGATAAACCGACGCTGATTTGCAGCCAGGTCTGACCGCCCACCTCGCGCCTGGACTGGTCACATCATATCAGCCACTTGCATCACACCAGCAGCAAATAGCGAACTCCTATTCGAAAACTATTGAAAATACTGAAGAGCCATTAATAATGAGGATCCGAAAGGGAAACGAATGGACTTCGATATCAATGATATAACGTCGTCGATGCAGGCCTTTATCGCAAGATCAGACGAACTCCCACGCTGGGTGCTGACCGGTGCTGTAATCCTTATCATCATCATTCTTGGTTTTATGGCGGTGAAAATGGCCGCACGGATGCTATCGGCAAAACGCCAGAACCATAAAAAAAAGCCCGGGCCCAGAACAGATATATCGCCAAGTGACAATGATGCCGGCGAGGATTACACGGCTCATATTGTCGAAATATCGGTTCAGGCTCTGGCATTCATTCAGATGCAGATTGATGGCGACCCCGATAAGCGGCATCAGAAAATCTACCAAAAACACAGCGCCAAACGGCCAATCGCTCGCATTAGCGCGCTTTACGAACTTCGTCGCATTTCAGACCGACAAGAGCAGGCCTTAAGGACAATTCTTCGCCTCTCAGAACGGTTTAATCAGAACCGGACGAGCAATCGCGGGGCGCCGAGAGCTGTTTATGATCTGGTAAAAAGCAACTGGATCATCGTCCAGAGCCATGATGATTGAAATGCGCTTAACAGATCGATTGAGCCGAAACGGCGATGGCAACAAGTGATAGCCCGGTGAGCGCGATCTCTCGGCATGGGTTGTGATGACGCCCCTATCGCACCAGATTCTGCAGCATATCATTTGCGTGATATGCGCTGGCGGCGGCTTCATCCAGCGGCTCGCCAATAAGATGGCCCTCGAACCAGCTCACAAAATCCGGCCTGAAGGTCTCGCGCCAATACAGCCAGCTTCGCTTCGGGATCTCGGCTTTCATTGTACCACGACACAGAAAACAAATGCGCATTTCAAGAAGAGCGGGATCGACGAAGCCCTACTGAACTTTTTTCATACACATCATGCATATCAACCAGAACAGCACAGATGAATAGGGCAATCCGCCAAGGATCGCTCGCGCTGAGGCCGGGCGACGCCCAGTCCTTTGCCATAAGCTCACCAAATTCAGCGCTGCTTGCCGAGGTAAAATATCGATCATACTTGCGCTGTGCCGTGGAATGGCCAATCTGGGCGCGCGTAATCTGATTTTGCCGATACATTTCAATGGCAAGAAATATGACCGTAAAAACAACCCAGATCGCAGCAAAGCCATTCAGCAATAATATATTTACAACAACCGACATTCACTTGTCCCCACCCTCGTAAAAAGACTCTCAAAGCAGGGGCCACGCCCCGACGGTCCGGTTAAGCCGTGGCCATCAAACGGGCCTGATGAGATCGCCACATCACACATCCCGGGCATCCCGCCCCTAATACCGGAAGCCGGGCATGATTACAGGACACAAAGATCGATTATGCCGGCGGTAAGACGGGGGGACGCACGGCGCATCAATTGAAGGGATTTACAGACCCTCCCCCCAGACCCTCCCCCAAAGGCGCCCGCCGCAATCCCGGCCATCAGCCAATAGGGCCCGGCCATCAGCGAAATGAGATAGCCCCCGGGCAAGCACACGCCAGGCGCGTCGCTACGTCGGATCGCGCGGCGGAGGCACCGAGACAAACACGCGCATGCTGGACGGACAAGGCTCTTCGAGCCCTATGCGACCGGACTAGCGGAGCGCTTCGGCCAGCGGCGCAGCAGATGCCGTATCGAAATATTCCCTCATCTCGATGATTTCATTCCCTTCGATCACGCCAATAATACAAACCACGAGATCAAGCTCGACACCTTGCTGGGTCGTGCCGCGCACCCGATGTTCCTCGACAAATCCAGTCTCGGTCTCGACACAGACAATGTCTTCATACCGAAAACTTGACACCCGCTCGCTGACCAGGCTTGAAAACCTGACAAGCGTGTCGAGAGACATGCGATGCTGACTGTTTTGCCATGCGACCAGATCATTTCGGCACAGCGACCTAACAGTGGTCATATCGGATGCCTCAAAAGCCGCGAACAACGCTCTTGCAATACGTACTGGGTTCACAATCGACTCCTGAGCTCGCGAAGTAACACCGACGAAAAATTCTGTAATTCAGATTACCGGCACCGTCCGGTCAGGAAGAGACTTAAATGCAGCAATGGTCAATCCTGCGAACACCCAACCGTCAATCACGACCGGCCCGAATGTGACCGCTATTTCGTCGACAATAAGGCACATAAAACGCCCCGCAACAGCCGCACCCGGTCACTCTTTTCACACCGCTGCCGGCCAGAAAAGCGATATCAGCATCAAATATTTCGCTCCGAAACCCGTTCAGTCTGCATCGCTGGTGCGAACTTTGCACATGGATCAGCTATTGCCAGCCGATTTCGTTTCCATGAGCTGCGCAATGTGGTTTCGCCATTGCGCAAAGGCCAGCTGCCGCGACCCGTAATGTTCTGTGAAATGACGCGCCTTCGCCGCCATCTTCTGACATTTTGCCCGGTCATTTGAGAGCTGCAAGACAAGATCAGCCAGCGCAACGCCCGCGCCGGTTGCTACCGAAACCCCAAATCCATGCCGCTTTATCAGGCGGCCGATTTCACCCTCATCATCGCCAATCATGATCACGCCACGACCAACTGCTGTGATGCCATAGAGCTTACTCGGAACGATTAAACCTTCCATTTCTGGACGCAGGCTGATCCAGTGCACATCCGGTAGACTCAATGAACGCGCTAAAGCCTGCCTTGGCTGGTAGGGCTTGAATATAAGATTGGTAAGATTGTGAGCTTCACGCTGTAACTCCACTTCGCGCCGCAAATGCCCGCCGCCAACAAATAGGAATTTTATCGACTTATGATTTCGCAACCGGCGGGCGGCATCTAGAACTGTGTCGAAATCATGTGCACGTCCCAAATTACCAGAATAACCGATCACGAAATCAGTCGTTGAGAGCCCCCACTGCATCCGAAGCTCGTCCGCCCCGTCAGCCGAAATGCTTAAAGCCACATCGTCTGCAAAATTATGAATTACACCGATACGGTCTGCAGCTACGCCGAGCTGACCCACTCTTACGGCCATGCGATCGCCAATGACAATATTCATCTTAGCCTGCCGTAGAGACCGGTCACGCAAATAGGTAACGAGGCCGAGCAGCGGCAGCTTGACGTCGAGTTCGGTTGCGACTTCAGGAAACAAATCTTGAAGCCAGTTAATGCGGATAGCCCCCTTTAGCCGGCCAGCAAGTCCGACCGGAACGCTCAAGAGCGGCGGATCGGTTTTCACCACAAGAACGCTGCCAGCCCCGACAATTTTGAGTACAGCAAGACAACTCGCAATATAAAAGGACAAATAGTCAACCGCGCGACCAATCAAGCCCGCACGCCCAAACCCCGTTGTTGGCAGCCTGTGAATGTTGACATTTTCAAGCCGGTCAAATGACGCATATCGCGTATTCGGGTCGGCATAAGACAGTCGCGATGTAATGATATCAACCCGGTAATCTTGCTTCCCGAGATACACTGCAAGATCCGTCAGAATTTGCGCCGTTGCACTCTCATCCGGGTAGAAAAAGCGATTAACAAAAACAATTTGTTTCATTTTTCTCGATTTTGGCATCCGCCTTGCCCACCCCTTCTCAGCGAGCAACAATCATATGCAACGCCAGAAGAAAAGCAGTTAGCACGCTTTTCGTTCAGCGAAGATACGAATTTATAAATAAATAGCATATTATAAGGATTTTTGGTTCTAGATGATTGCTTGCGATTACAGTTCGACTTAGATGATGGGCTTGCAAAAGGGGATCTGAAAGGAAAATGGGTCAATCACAAAAAACTGCGCTTATTACTGGTGCAACGGGACAAGATGGCGCCTATCTGATCGAGCTCCTCCTCGAAAAAGGATATCAGGTTCATGGGCTGAAGCGGCGCTCTTCATCCTTCAATACAGGGCGGATCGAGCAATTCTATCAGGACCCGCATGAGACCGATCCCCGGCTCATTCTACACTATGGCGACATGACCGATTCCACCAATCTCATACGGATTGTGCAGGAGACCCAGCCAGACGAAATCTATAATCTCGCGGCTCAAAGCCACGTACAAGTCAGCTTCGAGACACCAGAATACACTGCTCAAGCCGACGCTGTTGGCGCGCTTCGGCTACTCGAGGCAATTCGCATCCTTGGCTTCGAGGAGAAAACGCGTTTCTACCAGGCCTCGACATCGGAATTATACGGCCTTGTGCAAGAAGTGCCCCAACGCGAGACAACCCCCTTCTATCCCAGGTCGCCCTATGCGGCAGCGAAACTCTACGCCTACTGGATCACGGTTAACTATCGCGAAGCCTATGGCATCCACGCGTCAAACGGGATTTTGTTTAATCACGAAAGCCCAATGCGAGGTGAGACCTTTGTTACGCGCAAGATTACACGCGCTGCTGCTGCCATTTCACTTGGTCACCAAGACAAGCTTTATCTCGGCAATCTTGATGCAAAGCGGGACTGGGGGCACGCCAAGGAATATGTCCGCGGCATGTGGCTGATGACGCAGCAAGACACTGCCGATGATTACGTGCTGGCAACCGGCGAGACGACAACGGTCAGGCAATTTGTTAAATGGGCGTTTGAAGATGTCGGTATCGATCTTGAATGGTCCGGCAATGGCATAGACGAAAAAGGTTACGACAAAGCGACGGGCAAATGCCTGCTCGAAGTCGATCCGCGCTATTTCCGCCCGACCGAAGTTGAACTTCTGCTAGGAGATCCGACCAAAGCCAGAGAAAAGCTTGGCTGGTCTCATGAAACCTCAGTCCGCGAGCTGGCAAAGGAAATGGTGTTTGCCGATTTGGCGCTGATGAAAAATACGAATGCAACGGACGGGAACTAAGCAGATGTTCAATCTGGCAGATAAACGCATTCTTGTACTCGGCCATCGGGGCATGGTCGGAAGCGCCATTGTCCGCCGATTACAATCGACCTCCTGCACCATTCTAACTGCGGCGCGCGCGGATGCGGATTTGCGCCGGCAATCAGCTGTCGAAGCGCTCATAAACCGACTGAAGCCCGATGCAATTATTCTCGCTGCGGCCAAAGTCGGAGGCATTTACGCCAATGACACCTACCCGGCTGAATTTCTATACGACAATCTTGTGATGACAGCGAATGTGGTCGAGGCCGCACATCGCGCCGACGTCAACCGGATGTTGATCCTCGGATCAAGTTGCATCTATCCGAAATTCGCAGATCAGCCAATCACCGAGAACGCGCTCCTGACGGGTGCTCTCGAACCAACAAATGAATGGTATGCGGTGGCCAAGATTGCGGGGATAAAACTGGCGCAAGCCTATCGCCGTCAGTATGGACGTGACTATATTTCTGCGATGCCGACGAACCTTTACGGACCCGGTGATAATTTCGACCTGGCGACAAGCCATGTCCTGCCCGCCCTGATCAGAAAGGTCCACGAGGCCAAGGTATCGGGCGCGAGTTCTGTGACAATCTGGGGAAGCGGAACGCCAAAACGCGAATTCATGCATTGCGACGATTGTGCAAGTGCGCTGGTTTATTTGCTGGAACATTATTCGGGTCACGAGCATGTAAATGTCGGGACCGAGTCTGATTTATCCATCCACGCGCTTGCTCTCAAAATCTGTGCTGCGATCGGGTTTGAAGGCGATATCAAGACCGACCCGTCAAAACCAGACGGCACGCCTCGGAAATTAATGTCCTCGAGCCGGCTTCAGGAGCTTGGATGGTACCCAGACATCCCTCTCGACCGCGGCATTTCCCAAACCTATCAATGGTTTCTAAACAATCCACCATCGGGATAATAATTGCGCAGCACGAATACTTTAATGACCATTCGCTTATGACCCCAAACCGGGAACTTAGCGCTAAAAATGTAACAAAATTAATATCAGAATACCAATTAAACATGGTGCATGATCTGAACGGGCGGTATATGATAATAGAAATCTATGCGAATACTATTAGAGCTGCGCGCGATTTGAACTTGCATTACAGGCGGATAAGCCATCAAGGGGGGACTAGGGCATTGAGTTTTTTTCGGCAATTGACACTTGCTATCCTGTCAGTCCTCGCAGTCACAGCCTGCGCGACATCATCAGGCTCAAATGAATCACTAGCATCGGACCTCGCGCTGCCGGACTCAACCAGCATCGCGGTGACGGCCGATACCGAAATTGCACCGCTAGATGTTGTTAATATCCGCGTATTTGGGGTGGCCGACTTGAGCGGCGATTACCAGGTTGGCCCCGATGGCCAAATAAAAGTGCCACTCATCGGGACGGTGGAAGCCTCCGGCCAGTCGGTTATGAGCCTTGCTATGAAGCTGGAGACGATGCTGGGCGAGACCTATTTGATCGATCCGGATGTCACAATTTCCGTGGATCGGCAAAATAGTTCGCAGGAAATCACTGTTGAGGGGTCAGTGAACAGGCCGGGCATATACCCCGTGCGCGGCGATGTTTCGCTGCTGCAGGCCGTCGCACTGGGCGGTGGCCTCTCGGATACGGCCAATCCGAAAAAAGTCGTCATTTTTCGTCAGATAGACGGCGAAAGACGGGCGGCCGGCTTTGATCTAGAGGCCATCCGGCGCGGCGAAGCTGATGACCCTATCATTTACGGCAATGATATTGTTGTCGTGGACGGGGACGAGGCGCGCGAAACATATGGCGATGTTCTAAGATCCGTTCCTCTTTTACTATTCCTGTTCTAAAAGGCCCGATGACTATGGCTAAGCGTCAAAATCGCGAAACAAACGAGCCTCAATCACACCCGGTTGCTACCCGTCAGGACGGTGCTGTAGCAAGCTATTACCCCGGTTATCCAACGCCTTACGGGTCTGATGATAGTGATGACGACGGCTTTGATTTCTGGGCCACGACCCATCTGCTCTGGCGTCGAAAATGGCTTATGCTCGCGATTGTCTTTGTCGGCGTTGCGACAAGCATTATCCTGACCCTGCAAACCGTTCCACTGTATCGCGCTTTTACCACCATCGAAATACAAGAGCAGGAACAGCAGATACTTGAACAAGGCTCGCTAGGCACCACCGGCAATGTTGACAGTGAGTTTATGGAAACACAATTCGGCCTCCTACGAAGCCGGTCGCTGGCCGAAAGAGTGGCTGACATCCTCAACCTGCCATCCGATGCCGCTTATGCTGACCAGTCACTTGGCCCAACTGAACGTCTTAGCCAGGCGACCAGCGTTCTGACTGAGAATATTAGCGTTAGACCGGAAGGCCGGAGCCGAATTATCCGGGTCGAATTCACCAGCCCGATACCACGGGAAACTGCTCGGATAGCAAATGCGCTGGTCGAAACTTTTATTGAAACCGCGCTGGAGCGGAAATACAACACCTCGGCATATGCCAGAAACTTTCTTGAAGAACGTCTGGCCGCCGCAAAGACCGCACTCGAAGAGTCCGAACGTCAGCTTGCTGTATACGCCGCCGATCAGGGTATTCTGGAGCTCGGGGGCGATAATGGCAGCATTAGTCTCGAGGGCGACACGATTATTGCCCTTAACAGCCAGCTTGCTGATGCCAGAAGCCAGCGTATCGCCAGTGAGCAAACTTATCGTGCAATCGCCGCCGACGGGACCAATTCAGCAATGCTTGACAGCCCGCAGCTTGCCTCGCTGGAGCTTAGAAAATCCGAACTCATGGCGGAATATCTCGAAATGGGTCAAACCTTCAGACCAGAATATCCCGCCATGGTGCGGCTACGCAGTCGTATTGACGCCGTCAACGTTGAAATCGTCACCGCACGGGATCAGATCGTCGGGGCGATGCTTTCGGATTTCAACGCCGCAGTCGCTTTAGAGACCTCGCTCGAAAACCGAATTTCAGATCTTCGTAATAATCTGCAAGAACTGCGTGATCGTCGAATCCAGTATACAATCCTAGAACGCGAAGTTGATACTAATCGCACACAGTATGAAGCGCTCCTTCAGCGGCTTAAAGAAGTAACGACGGCGGCAGGTGTCGGAAACAGCCAAATCGCTGTGATTGATCGGGCGCTGACGCCGAAGCTGCCATTTGAACCAAATTTGAGACGTACAATTCTGCAGGCTTTAATACTGAGTATGGCTTTTGCGGTTGGCCTCGTATTCGCGCTCAACTTTATTGATGATCAGATTAAGACCCCCGAGGATGTCAAGACAAAGCTCGGCCTCCCCGCAATCGGGACGGTACCGATTATCAGCGGCGCAGGTGGCTTAATGGATGAGCTGACAAATCCGCGCTCGATTTTAACTGAGGCGTATTTTTCCGCGCGTGCCGCACTCGACTTCGCCACCGATGCTGGCGCGCCGAAAAGTATTATGGTGACCAGTATTCGTCCTTCGGAGGGAAAAACCACGTCCTCCATTGGTCTCGCAATGGCCTTTGCCAACAGTGGCCGCGATGTCCTGATTATCGATGCCGATTTAAGGCGCCCATCTTTCGTGGTCGAACCTGGCGCCTCGATCGGCCTGTCCGGCCTGTTAACCAAGAATGCCAATCTCGCCGACAATATCGCGTCATCATCGACGGAACGTCTAGTCCTCCTGCCAGCCGGAATCATCCCGCCAAACCCTGCTCAATTACTGGCGTCTGACAAATTCCCGAACCTTATTGCCGAGGCGGAGCGTCTTTTCGATGTTGTGATCGTAGACACCGCGCCGATCGCTAATTTTTCTGACGCGCCACGGATTTCGAGCCTTGTCGACAGCACTTTACTGGTTCTTCATTCGGGCAAATTGCGGACACCCATTATTCGTGGGGCACTTGGCCGCCTATTGGATAATAATGCGCAGGTTTCAGGTATCATCCTCAATAAATTTAACGCAAAGGCGGCCGGCGGGTATTACAATGACTATTATGCCTATAGCGACTATGGCAGCTACACCGAAACTTATTCCGACCCACAAGCATCCGTCGAGCACGACAACAAAAGCGGCAATAACCGAAAACGTGGATCGGCATCCGGGTCTGCGGGTTTCAAATTATGATCAAGCGGATTCTGCTCGCCGAATTTATAATTTTACTTATCTTTACCGGATGTTTTTTGACCGGGCGTCTGCTCGACCCCTGGCCGGCTTTTCATTCTATCGCATCGCGCGTGGATCCTGATTTTGGATTACGCCAGTCTCGCCAGCATCTCGCTGACATAGTAGATAACAAGCCAGTTTCCCCCGAATTGGCACGTCAGGCCCGCATCACTGCCGCAATGTCTGATCCTTTTAGTCCGGCTGCTTATATACCGGTTTTAATTCAAGCCTCCGAGCGCCAAGATCGTGATAATATGTCATCTCTGGCTACCCATATTACCCGTCTCGACCCACGCGAAAAAACTGCTCGCTTTGTCGCTGCTGAGGTCGCAGCGCAGGACCAAAATCTCGCGCTTTTATTCGACCGGCTAGAACAATTGATTATACTCGATCCCGAACGCCGGCCAGCCTATATTACGCGACTGGCGCAGTTCAGCACCACCGAAACCGGTCAGAATATTCTGCTTGAAGCCATCGCAGCGAAGCCGCACTGGGCCCAATCACTTGTTAATGAATTGGCGCGTCAGGCAGACGATCCGGCTTTTTTGCTTCAGCTTTTTGAGTATTATCCGAATGGTCAGAACACCTATGTGCAGACGCTCGTCAGAGAAGGTGAGCTTGAACGTGCTCACATCGCCTTTCTGGACCTTTTGCCAAAGACCCGCAACCCGCGGATAAATACACCTTACAATCCAACATTCAGTGACGTCGATGGGGCGCAACCTTTCAACTGGATTATTAATAGACGTCATGGCAGTCTTGAACCGACAGCCGGATTGTCAGTCAGTTTTTTTGGCGGCGGCGCGCCTGAAATTGCTAAACAGCTTATTCGCGCGCCTGCGGGTAAATTCGAATTTAGCTTTAATGCCAGCGGTGAGACCCAGAGCAATGGTGGCCATCTGCAATGGACAATATCCTGTGCCAGGTCTGAACAAATTCTCTTACAGGTGCCTGTCCTCGTCCTGACCGATACGCAGGCGGAAACCACGACCAGCTTCGAGATCCCGGCAACGAATTGTGACTTTCAGTATCTTACGCTCTCGGGCGTCGCCGGGGCTTATCCCAAAATCACGCGGGCTGTCTTCCGGGAAGCAAAACTTAGCATAGGTGACTTATGACCGGCTCAAAAGCTCAATATATAGTCTCGGTGCTGCAGTCCTGGCTCGGACCGGCCTTACTGGCCGTCGTCGTACTGCTAGGCGGATCATCTCGCCCGGATCAGACCTCTCATCTGATACTACAAGCATTATCATTGTTCGTTCTTCTGTTCTACTTCCGCCCCCTCAGTCGCGTTGACTGGGCAAGCAACCGCCCGTTAATGCTTAGTTTGTTTTTAATCGGCTTATTGTGGCCTTTTGTTCAAACCTTGCACCTTCCCGCTTATGTCTGGACGCTACTTCCGAAGCGCGATCTGATTGTCGAAGGCTGGAACCTGCTGGCGATCGAGCCCAAAGCCAGCCAGCCGATTAGCATAAATTCGGAAGATACACGAACGGCGATACTTGGCATATTACCACCGCTGGCGATATTTATTGGCATATCGCTTGGCGCCTCCAATTATACGGCGCGCGCTTTGCTTTGGAAGATAGCAGCACTCGGGACGCTGACAGCCTTGATAGGTATTTTTCAAGTTCTTCCAACTGGCAACATTAATCTTCAACTACATGATGCAAGAATTACTGGCGCGTCCGG
Organism: Henriciella sp.; assembly: GCA_965657655.1. GTDB lineage: Bacteria > Pseudomonadota > Alphaproteobacteria > Caulobacterales > Hyphomonadaceae > Henriciella. Next base: position 1,970 of record CBFHPC010000033.1, on the reverse strand, counting down.
ACTGTTTCGAAACATAAACCACCAGGCCACATTTTGCCTGATGACACTTCCGTTTATTAGTGCGCTGGCGACATCTTATCGGCGGAACTCTTCCACAGAAGATCTCACGCAGGCCATAAAAATCGGGATCGCAGCCCTGTTTGCAATCTGCATTATCGGGGTTCTGGCCGCTGGCTCCGTTGCCGGCTATTTGCTGTTAATACCGGTCCTGGCCTTTTCCTTTTTAATATATCGCGACCGCGATACCGTACAGACCGGATCGATGCCCATGGCAGTTACACCGGCTTTGCTCGTTATTGCTGCAATTCTACTTATTGCCACTAGTCCGGTGCTTGATGGTCTGGGCGTCACCTCCCTAGATGACGGACCGCTCGCACGTGCCGGGATCTGGACAACCTCGCTCAGAATAATCGCAGATCAGTTTCTCCTCGGTACCGGTCTCGGAACCTTCGAAGCTGCCTACCGGCTTTATGAGGATGCGGATATTGTAACCACGACATTCGTCAATCATGCACACAATGAATATCTCGAACTTGTCGTTGAACTTGGACTACCAGGAGTCATCCTACTAGGTCTGGCGCTCGCAATCTGGAGCAAGCAATTCGTCAAGATCTGGGCCGAAAAATCGGACCGTATCTACATGATCAGACGCGCCGCTTCGGTGGCAATCCTCGTGGTTTTGCTTCATAGCCTGGTAGACTATCCGGTTCGCGCACCTGCGATTGCCGCCCTGTCCGCGGCCTGCCTCGCCCTTATGACGATGCCTGGCCGACGAGGGCTCCACTCAGACGCCGAGAATGCTGCTAGCATTGATGTCATCCGCAAACACGTCAGACTGTAAATTGCAAACCAGGCCTCAGAGGGGCTGACTGGGCTGCCGGCGATAAAGCGCCATTTCTGTGTCAATTTTTCGACGCGTGAAGCAAGACTCAGGTCCGGTCGGACACGCCAAAGCTCGCGAGCCGGGCACGGCCATAACGCCACGCTATATAAGCAACCAGTCCGGACATGATGCCCATACCATTTGCCGCGACATCGCCAAAGCTTGCAGTACGGTTAAAATATGGCTGCAAGCCCTCGACCAGAATACCCTGCGCCATCAGAGTGGCCATAACCCCATAGAGTGGCCATTTCGGGAAAGAGACCCGCGCAATTATTGTGATACAAAAATATGCGCCGACATGGTTCGCCTTATCCCATCCGAGCCACAGGCTGCGATCGACAAATTCCGTCTGCGGCAAAAATGCAACCACGGTCATGGCGGTCAGCAAACCAAAGAATACCAGCTGGCCCAATCGAAGATACCCGAACACGTACCCCTCCTTGATAGGATTGACGACGGTTAGTAAGTCGACCGATGTGCGCTCCCCGTAACGACCAGGAGCGGTCTACTTCGCCCCGCGTCCGGTCAGAACAACATCGATTGTTTTTAACACTATTAAAACGTCCAGCCAGAATGAGAAGTATTTGACGTAGTAAAGATCATATTCGAGCTTCTCTGCTACATCATGAATGCTGGTGACATGTCCCTGCCGGACTTGCGCCCATCCGGTAATACCCGGACGTACCATATGGCGTTGACGGTAATTGGCGATATTCTTTGCGTAGAGTTCGGACAAGTTGGCCGTTTCTGGCCGCGGCCCAATCCAGCTCATTTCGCCAAGCGCGACATTTATGAGCTGCGGTAGTTCATCAATTCTGCTACGTCGTAAAAAATGGCCTAATTTCGTTATTCGGTAATCGTCGGCCTTCGTCATATCAGACGCTGTCGCATCCTGGTCGCCGGTGTGCATTTTCATCGACCTGAACTTGAACACTGTGAAGGCCCGGCCACGATAGCCGATACGGGTCTGACGAAACAGAGCCGGCCCCGTTGATTCAAGCCGGATCAATAGAGCTGTGATCAGGAACAATGGCGACAGAAGCCCAAGGATAAGAACAGCAGCGCCGCGGTCAAAAAACGATTTTAG
>CBFHPC010000032.1:0-16233 GCA_965657655.1 Henriciella sp. | reverse complement strand
AGACAGATCGATTTCGTGTACATGGGACAGGAAGTCCGCCGGGTCCATATCGTGCAAGGTCATCAGGCCATTCAATGTCGTGCCATGTTCGGCATAATATTGTTTCTGGACTGCGCGGGCTTCCGACCGCTCAAGGTTGAGAAAGTCGGCGACGAAATCTGTCATTTTTACATCGATTTGCGCGAACAGATCGCATTCAGCTGGATACAGCGTATTATCGAGATCAAAGACCCAGGTGTCGCGTTCATTTAAATCAATCATGCTAGGTCCCCACCCGCTTAATCTAGCGCTCATCGCTCACTTCGACGAAGTCCTCTTCGAAGAATTCGATCATCATGCTGTTATCCTCTATCGCAGGCGTTTCGATGAACTGGCCGGTGCGATAGGCAGACGCCTCACACCGGTCCCGGCCGGCGATTACAAATTTGGCCCGCGACAGGCAGAACGGCTCGTCCCCGTCCTTCAGTTGCCACAATTTTCCGTCTTCGGTCTGCATCTCGGCGAAGGCAAAATGTCTATCTTCTGATAGCGGGCGATCAATAACTTTAACGCATTTGTCAGTGTTGATCTGCCACCAGCCCTGGCTTTCCCCGTCACCATCTGCTTCACGACCCATGGCAGCCCAGAGCGGGCGATCGGTGCGATTACAGAATTTCAACCCGACATTCCGGCCTCTCTGCACGGCAGTTTGTTCCAGGATATCTATCAGATCGGCGTCGCTGGTGGAGGCATCGAGCGACTTGGCTCTTAAAAAATCGCCGATTGACCGTCTTGTGCTACGTCCAATGTAACCGTCAATCCGGCCGGAATAAACGCCCGCACTATCAAGTAGGCGCTGGACACCGGCGGCTGCGGCTTTGGACCTGTCGCCATCCCAGTCTTCGGTCTCGGTGAATTGGGTTTGCCAGCTGTTTTCAGATTCGATCATCACCGGTATGAACTCTGCGCTTTCAAGTCCGAGAACAGTGCAATCGGGCATGTTTTCGATCGAGAACCCTCCGGTTGGATCGATGCAGAGGGGAACATTTCCGCGCCACAGGCGCTGGCCGTCATGATAGGCCATTGAAGACCGGCCATACAAATAGTGAATGCCGGGTTTCAAGGGGGCGGCGAGCGCCGTCTCGCATCCGCCGGGGCGAATCCGCGACCAGCCATTAATCACGGTGCGCTGTTCGTCAAAATGACCCACTGCCGTTTCGATAATATAGCTGGTATGGTTGCACACCGTCCATCCGTCAGGATTTTCCTGCGCGATTATAACCGGGCTCGACAGCAGGAACATTGCAGACGCCAGAAAAAGCCGGATGGAACCAGCTGCCCGGAAGGCTGAATTAATAAACGATTGTGCCAGCACCATGTTCTGTGAATAACTCCATAAGCAGGGCATTTTTTGCGCGACCATCAAGAATAACGGATCCACCCACGCCATTTCTAACAACTTCCGCAGCGGTTTCCAGTTTCGGAATCATGCCGCCCTTCACCACGCCTTGGTCGATCAGATCGGGAATCTGATCCTGGTGAAGCTCTCGGATCAGATTGCCGTCATGATCGAGCACCCCGGCAATGTCGGTCAGCAAAAGTAACCGTTTGGCTCCCAGTGCCGCGGCGATGGCGCCGGCTGCGGTATCGGCATTCACATTGTATCGGCGCCCGTCCTGTCCGACGCCGACCGGCGCTATCACCGGTATCAGGTCGGATTTGTTATCCATCAGGACATCTATAACCGAGCGATCGATTTTTTCCGGTTCACCAACATAGCCAAGGTCGATAACTTGTTCGACGAGGCTGTCGCGCGCCCGCGTGATACGTTTGGCACGCCTTACCCGCATCAGATCGCCATCCGAGCCTGACAAGCCAATAGCCCGTCCGCCGGCGGCATTTATCGCGCGCACAATGGATTTGTTAATAGGGCCGGACAGCACCATTTCCACGGCTTCCATTGTGGCGTCATCGGTGACTCTGAGGCCGTCACGAAATTCCGACTTAATGCCGAGCTTATCCAACAGATTTGCAATTTGCGGACCGCCACCATGCACGATCACAGGATTGATGCCGAGGTGTTTCAGTAAGACCACATCGCGTGCGAATGCGTCGGCCAGCGATGGATCGACCATGGCATGGCCGCCATATTTAATGACGACAATCTGACGAACATACCGCTGTATGTAAGGTAGCGCTTCCGAAAGTGTGGTTGCCGTCAGGTGGGCCCTGGATAATGCTGCATCGGTCATGTATCGGCTTTAGCTTGTTTTTGTGGGGAAGGGGAAGGGGACTTACGTTAAATTTCCATTGTCATAAAAATGCTGGCAGGGTCATCTTCATAATCGGCGAAGGGTCCGCAATAAACAAAACCATGACGTTCATATACCCGCCAAGCTGGTTCGAAGCCGGGCTGCGAGCCCGTTTCGATGCTTAGTCTCGAATATCCGCGGTCCTTAGCAATCTGAATTGTGTGCTGTAAAATGACCCGCCCAATGCCTTGGTTGCGAAAGTCGCGATGGGTATGCATCGACTTTATCTCGCCATGTTCGCCGTCAATTTGCTTGATCGCGACGCAGCCGACCAGATCAGCGCCGATGTGAGCGGCCCAGACGCTGACATCATCGGCTTTCAGCCCTTGCAAGTCAAAACCGTGATTGCTCCCCGGTGGCGACAGCGCGTTCATTAATCGCATATGCTCTGCGACCAGCCCGATAATGCTATCTGACTGGAGATCAGCCTGTGTAATTATCACTGACACCTAGCTCTCCACGAGTGAGGCGATGACGGCGCGCAGTTCGCCAAGACCAAGGCCTGTTTCTGACGATGTTACGATGACATCTGGATAGGCCGCTGGATGTGTCTTTAGCGTCAGGCTGACTGTTTCCAGCGTTTTATCGAGCTGGGATTTCTTTATTTTATCGGCTTTGGTCAGGACAATCTGATAGATCACAGCGGCGGTATCGAGCATTTTCATCGTCTCAATATCGGTCGCCATGATCCCGCGTCGGCTGTCGATCAACAAGAATACGCGCCGGAGATTGACCCGCCCGCGCAAATAATTCTGGGTTAGCCTCGTCCATTTCTGAGCCTGGCTTCGCGAAACTTTCGCGTAACCGAACCCCGGCAGGTCAACCAGCCACATTTGCCCTTCGGCGAGGTCGAAATAGTTCAACTCCCGCGTGCGACCCGGCTCGGCCGAAGCCCGCGCCAGATTTTTCCGGTTTACGACGGCATTGATCAGGGAGGATTTACCGACATTCGAGCGTCCGCAGAATGCGATCTCGGCGCGGTCGGCGGGTGGCAATTGAACAAGATCGGCAACGCCGAGCGCGAATTTGATATCGCGCGCGCAAAAACGACGTCCGGCTTCGAGTTCTTCGGCAGAGAAGGCCTCGCCGGTCATGGTCTATTCCGCGGGCGGGGCGTTGGTGCGCCGGACAATATATTTTATCAGCTTGTCGAGTTCAGTTTCGACCCCATTCCGACGCATGATGTAATATTGCTGGATCAGTGACAGAATATTGCTCCACACCCAATACAGAACGAGGCCGGCGGCAAAATTACCGAATACGAACATAAACACAAATGGTAGCGCCATCATGATGGTGCGTTGGGTCGGGTCTGGTGGCGGAGGGGATAGCGACTGAATAGCGGCCATTGTGACGCCGTACAATATCGGCAGGATACCGATCCCGATGATAAGTCCGATAAGTGGAACTGCCTTGATATCTGCCGCTGCAATTGGCAGCAGGCCGAACAAATTCCCGATCGCCGTTGGGTCAGGCGCGGATAGGTCGGTCACAAACAGGAAGGGCGTGTGGCGCATTTCGATCGTGACATACAATGTCTTGTAGAGTGCGAAAAATATCGGAATGGTAAACAGGATCGGCACACAGCCGGCAAGCGGATTGGCCTTTTCCCGCTGATACAGTTTCATGACTTCCTGTTGCCGGCGCTGTGGGTCGGATTTGAAGCGCTCCTGAATCTCTTTCATTGGCTCGGCCAGTTTTTTCATTTTGGCCATGGATTTATAACTCTGATTATAGAGCGGAATCAGCGGTAGTTTAATCAGGAGGGTCAGCGCCATAATCGCCAGACCGAAGGATCCAATCTGGGTTTTCAGCCAGTTTAGAATGGCAAAGAAAGGGCGTGTTACATAATAAAGAATGTTGCCCCAGTCGATCGAATCCTCGAACCGCGGAATACCGGCCCGCTGATAGCTGCGCACGGTTTCGTATTCTTTGGCGCCGGCGAATATCTGATTGTTCAGCGATATTGTCTCACCGGGCTGCAAGATGATCTGGTCGAGAGTGGTTGTAACTTCCATGATGTCATTATTGCTACCGCGTAAGTTGAATGCGGCGTCATAGGTTTTGCCCTGTTGGGGGACAAGCGCGGTCATCCAGTACATGTCGGTGAAACCAAGCCAGCCCGCTTCAAGATTGTTCTGGTCGGCGGCATCACCTTTAATGCCCTGACCCTTTGCCAGATTCTTATAGCTTCGCAGCTTTAGACGCTCGCCGAGCACGCCGATAAGTCCCTGATGCGCGAGGCCCATTTTCTTGGATGAGCCGGGGTCTGTCGCCTCGAGAAAATCCTTCCAATCACCATGTCTGCGTACCGAACCGACAGGGCGAAGGACTATTTGTTCCGCGGTCGTGTTCGTTACCGTATCGGCGAATGTGAACATATAGTTTTCATCGACGCTGATTTGACGTTGAAAGGCGATACCATCCGTGTTCAAGCTGAGCTCGACGGGATTATCCGTTCGCAGCTCTGCCTCGTTGGTCTGGGTCCAATTGGCGTCGGGGCCAGCATAGACGCTATTGCGTCCAAGCCAGTACCAGGATGCATAGAACCCGTTTTCGGCTGTCCGAGGGCGCAACAGTCTGAGATTGTCATCTCGGTTGATTGTCTTGTAATGATCCGAAAGGCTGAGATCATCAAGCACCGCGCCACGCAGCCGGATTGAGCCGCTGACCCGGTCGCCGGCGAAATCTAGCCGGCTATCATTCAGGATCGCCTCATCAACCGTGACCGGTGAGGCCGGAATGCTTATGTCCGCCGTTTCGAGCCCGCTATCGCCGATGTTCTGGACCTCGGCACTTGCGGCGGCTTGAAGCTGTGCCTGTCGGCGGGCCTGTTCAGGATTGACCACCAAAACCTGATAAATCAGGATGAAGCCAATCATAAGCGCCATGGCCAGAATGAAATTACGCTGGTCCTGTGGGTCCATTCCGTTGTTTTGCATCATCTGGGCGTCAGTCCTTAAGGAAATACGGATCGTCAGGATCCGAAGAGCTAGGAAATTGGTTGCGGAGGCTTATCAGGGCGCTTTCCATATCGTCAAGCAAACGCTGCCATTTGATTGTCGCCGTCTCAAGCCGAGCAATGAAGACGTAATCAACCCCTTCACAGCCAAAGGAAACTAATAATTGGTCGGAGGCGGCGCGCAGACGCCTTTTTGCGCGGTTCCTGACCACGGCATTTCCGATTTTTTTGGTTGCGGTGAACCCGACCCCGATGTGGCGGTCATGATCCCGGCGTCGTCGCGCCTGTGTCACCACAGCGCGCCGGCGCTCGGTTTTTCCATTTCTGACGAACAGGAATTGCGGTCGCGTCTTAAGACGCATGATATCAGGCGACTGCTTATCGACTGACTGCATGTTCGACGACGCCATTGCACCCTCGGCGCTAATGCTTTTTGCTCTTAAGCAGACAGCTCGACGCGGCCTTTTGCGCGGCGACGGGCTAAGACCTTGCGGCCATTCTTGGTCGCCATACGGGAGCGAAAACCGTGACGACGAGCACGTTTGAGGCGACTAGGCTGAAAAGTACGTTTCATAGGCTTAAGACTCTTTGTATCACTATGTCTCGAAACCGCCGCAATTAGGGTGTCTGATCGGTCAGGTCAACCTTTTAAAGCCCATTGTTCTGACAAGAGCTGAAAAATCTGCGTTGGTCGTCTAAACCTATTAGGGAATAAGCAAATCGTCCCTATCTAAATAACAGTCGCGCAGGAGGTTATTTGTTGAAGCGGTTATTGAGTGCTTTTGCCATCATGCTTGCAGGCCAGAGCCAGGCGCTGGCAGAGAATATCGACAGGCACACCGACTGGAATTCGCTGCTCAGCAGCTATGTCGAAGTGAATGTCGACGGCGTTAACCGGTTCGACTATGCACGCTTGAAACGCAGTGAGGAAGATGTCGTTCGGTTGAATCGATATCTCGACAGTTTTCGGTCTGTCGATCTAGACGGGCTTAGCCGGGATGCGAAATTCGCGGCCTATGTGAACATTTATAATGCCCTGACAGTCAAACATATTATTGGTCGCTATCCGGTGCGTTCGATCCGGTCAGGATATATTTCCGGGCCATGGAAGCGCGTCAAAACCATGATTAACGGGGTTCAGGTTTCACTCGATACGATCGAGCACGATATTCTGAGAGAGATGGGCGATCCGCGGGTACATTATGCGTTAAATTGCGCCTCCTATAGTTGCCCAAACCTTCAGACTGTAGCTTTTACAGATGAGAATCTTGATGGATTGCTGGATCAGGCTGCCCGGGATTATGTTAACCATCCCCGCGGCGTCAGTATTCGCCAGCGGGGTGGACTTGAGGTGTCGTCTATTTATGTTTGGTTTAAGAAAGACTTTGGTAATACGGAACGCGAGGTGATTGACCATCTTCTGGATTATGCAACACCTCAACTGGCCGAGCAGATCCGCTTGAATGCCGAGATTATGGCGGATGTTTATGATTGGTCACTCAATGATGTCGACTAAGCGTCGCCTGACTTAATTTATTTGATTGGAAATTTTATGACTGAAAAAGTCGTTGCCGCTTCGCTTTGGCGAAGATTATGGCCACTCTATGTCCTGGCATTTGTGCTCGGGCTGGCCTGGTATCTGCAATTGTTCGACTATTTGTCGCTGGAGACATTGCAGGCGCAGCAAGCTGATTTACGGGCTTTTGTCAGTGATCATTTTATTGTGGCGATCACGGTCTTCATTCTGATCTATGCCCTGATTACAATTATCATGATGCCGGGCGCCTTGTGGGTCACCATTTCGGGCGGACTATTATTCGGCTTGCTGGGGGGCGCTTTGCTGACCATTACCGGGGCAACTTTAGGTGCGAGCGTCTTGTTTTTTGTGGCCAGGACATCAATCGCTCAAACGCTGCATGAGCGGGCGGGGCCGTTTATGAAACGCCTTGAAGAAGGCTTCGCCGACAGTCCATTATCCTTTATGTTTGCGATGCGCCTCATGCCAGTTGTGCCGTTCGCCGTTGCCAATATTGCGCCAGCATTGCTCGGAGCGCGATATCGCGATTTTTTCATATCGACGTCGCTCGGGATTGTGCCGGGGGTGGTGGCCTACACATGGGTCGGGGTCAGCGTCGGTAGCAGTCTTGATCCGGCTGCAACAGAGAATTTGCTCGACCTGGTCGGCAATTTCCTGCCCGCCTTTGCCGCGCTCGGTGTCGCCTCACTGATACCGGTTATCTATAAAAAATTTTTCCGCCGCACGGCCTCAGGATTCTAGCTATGACTGATAAACGCAAAATAAAGGCAGACTTGATCGTAATTGGTGCCGGCGCGGCAGGACTATCGGCCGCCGCCGGCGCCGCAATGCTGGGGCTGAAAGTGGTTCTCTATGAGAAGGCGGCGATGGGCGGTGATTGCCTAAACCATGGCTGTGTGCCGTCGAAAGCCTTGCTGAGTGCGGCAAAGCATGTCGCGATGATGAATGATGCGCCGAAATTTGGTGTGCGCCCAACCGGTTACGAGGTCGACTGGCCGGCTGTGAAGGCGCATGTCCAAAAGAGTATCGATACGATCGCTCCGGTCGACAGTCAGGAACGTTTTGAGGGATTGGGGGTCACCGTTATTCGCGAAGCAGCGGCGTTTTCGGATCCGCGGACAATTATATCCGACACAACGATTGCAACCGGTCGGCGGATTATCATAGCGACCGGGTCGACGCCCTTCGTGCCTGCTATTCCGGGGCTTTTAGAGGCGCCATTTCTAACCAATGAGCAAATCTTCGAGATACCTTCACTGCCGACCAAGCTCATTATTCTGGGCGGCGGCCCAATCGGGCTGGAAATGGCCCAGGCCTTCCGACGGCTTGGAAGCGAGGTCACCGTCATTGAAATGGATCGCGCATTAGCGCGGGCCGACCGCGCACATGCTGCGCTGGCCGTCGACGTGTTGCGGTCTGAAGGCATCGAGATTCTCGAAGGTCATAAGGCTGTCAGGGTTTCAGCAAGCACTGGCGAGATCGTGGTTGAGACCGAGTCCGGTCAGGAGATGGTGTCGGTCAAAGGTAGCCATCTGCTCGTCGCTTTAGGCCGGCAGGCCGTGACCGAAGGGCTGGCGCTCGAACAGGGCGGGGTCGATTACAATCGCCATGGTGTGATTGTTACAGATAAGCTGAAATCGGTATCGAATGCGCGGGTCTGGGCGCTTGGCGATATTGCCGGTCAGGGCCAGTTCACACATCTGGCCGGCTGGCATGCAAGCGTGTTTACCCGGCGAGCATTGTTTAAGCAGTCTAGTCGCGCTAGCGATTTGCCTTTGCCGTCGGTGACATATTTGTCGCCGGAGGTCGCGCAACTGGGACTGACCGAAGAGGACGCACGGGCGCGGTTTGGCGCGGGCGTTACGACCTCGGTTTTCAAATTTGCCGAGAATGATCGGGCGATTGCCGAAGACAAGACGCTTGGCGAGGCGAAGCTGATTATTCGTAAGGGCAAACTGCTCGGCGCCTCGATTATTGGCGAAGGCGCCGGCGAGATCATTCAATTGGTAAGTGTTGCCATGTCGAACGGGCTGAATGTACAGGCCCTGACGAATTTCATTTCACCCTATCCGACGCGGTCTGAAATTGTAAAACGCGCGGCCAGTGCGCATTTTACGCCTACGGTTTTTGGCCGTACGAGCCGGCTATTGGTCGGTTTATTGCAACGTATCCCATAATCAGACGAGGTGCCGCACCGGCCGCATGAGTCGGTCGGTGTCTTGCTGTCCGGGTGGCTTACCATCGATGCTAGGTGCCTGCAGGCAATGACCAAAACGCGCCTTATTCGAGTTCGTGCGACGTCGATGGTATCGTAAGTCGGGTGCCGGCTCAGTTCATTATCATCGTGAAAACAACGGTCATCAGACCGCCTCCAAATGCCAGCCAGCCCCACCAGGGGATCGTCTGCCGGTGTGGATGCTCCACTTGCGACCGGTCGAGATGCGCTTCAAGCTTGTCCATGATCTGCGGTAGACGTTTTAGCCGGTCTGTTACTTCCGAGACGTTTTCGATTGACAGTTTTGCAGCGCCGACCGGTCCGAGATTACCCTTGATCCAGTCTTTTACGATCGGATCTGCTGCCGCCCAGATGTCATGATGCGGGTCAATCGTTCTGGCGACCCCTTCGACCTGAACCATTGTTTTTTGCAGCAGCACCAGTTCGGGCCGCAACTGCATGCCAAATATGTGAGTGAAATCGAGAAGCTGTAGCAAAAGCCGGCCCATCGAGACGTCAGCTGCATTTTTGCCATGGATCGGCTCGCCAACCGAGCGTAGGGCCTGTGCAAAATCACCAACGCTGCGATCGGCCGGAACATATCCGGCCTCGAAGTGGACTTCGGCAATTCTTTTATAATCCCGCTGGATGAAGCCCCATAATATTTCGGCAAGAAAGCGGCGTTCCGCCATGCCGACCCGGCCGATGAGACCAAAATCGACCAATGCCAGTTTGCCGTCCGGCATGATGATCATATTGCCTTCATGCATATCGGCGTGAAACACGCCGTGATTGATCGCCTGCGACAGAAATCCGCGCGTCACCCGGGTTGCGAGCTCGGCCCGGTCAAGACCGGCTTGATCAAGCGCATCCGGTGCAGTCAGGGGACGACCCTCAACCCAATCTGTGGTCAGAACACGCTGGCCGCTTCTGGTCCAGTCAATCGCCGGGATGTGGACGTAATTATCATTGAGGGCAATGTCTCTTAATTCGTCGCCGCCGCCGGCTTCCAGCCGCAAGTCTAACTCTTTTTCCATACTGGCGCTGACGGTTTCGGTAAATGCGACAGGCTTCATGCGACGACTGTCTGGGCTGAGCCGCTCGGCGAGACGGGCCGCTCGCTTTATCGCGCGCAAATCCCGTGCAATCCGGTGTTCAATATTCGGCCGGAGAATTTTGACAGCCTTTGAGCGGTCGCCGACATCTAGTTTGTGAACCTGCGCCAGTGAGGCTGCAGCGATTGGCTCCGACAGGTCTGGAAACAGGTCTTGCGCGAGCGCGGCACCAAATTCGGTATCCAGAGCAGCTCGGGCCTGATCCATCTTGAATGCTGGCAGCTTATCTTTGAGCCGTGATAGATCGGTTGTCACTTCGACGCCAAACACATCTGGCCGTGTCGCCAGAAACTGTCCGAGTTTGATATATGTTGGTCCCAGGTCTTCGAGCGCACGGGCCAGCCGCTCGCCCTGCCGTCCGCGTGCGCCCCCACCGACCAGCCGTAATATTGCTCCGCCTAGCTGAGCGATCACAGGCAGTCGTCGATGATAGTCGCCGGGCAGGATCACATCATATCGGGCGAGCGAAATGCCGACCTTGATAAGGCGCAGATAGTCGATGAAGAACGCGGTCATGGTTTACAGGGCCCAGGCAAAATGAAGAGCGGCTATCCCGCCCGAAAAATTTGTCACTGATGCATTCGAGAAACCGGCCTCTTCGATCTCGCCAAGAAATTCGGACTGTTTTGGAAACTGGCGAATACTTTCGATCAGATATTGATAGCTTGCCCGATCGCCTGCCACCAATTGGCCGAGTGCGGGGATGACCGCGAAGCTGTAAGCATCATAGGCGCGTTGCAGGATTGGCGCTGTCATGTGGCTGAACTCGAGAATGGCAAGACGGCCACCGGGTTTGAGAACGCGGTAAAATTCTCGTAATGCACGGTCCCTGTCGGCCACGTTCCGGATGCCGAAGGCAATCGTCAGGGCGTCAAAACTACGGTCGGGAAATGGCAGGGCGGTGGCGTCGCCGCATACCCAGCTGACGCGGTCGCCAAAATTTTGCAGGGCCTGACGGGGCCTGCCGGCTTGCAGCATAGCACTGTTAATATCGCAGACACAGGCGGTTGACTGCCGATCGCGGCCCTGTCGCTTGGCGGCGCGGTCGCTGCGGGTCAGGAAAGCGTGCGCCAGATCGCCAGTCCCGCCGGCGACGTCGAGCAGGGTTTCGCCGGGCTGAGGGTTTAGCCGCGCAATGGTGTCATGCTTCCAGAGACGATGAATGCCGGCCGACATCATATCATTCATAATATCGTATTTCGACGCAACGGATCGGAACACGCCTTTGACGCGTTTCACTTTCTCTGCCTCGGTTACAGTTTCAAACCCGAAGCTAACCGTTTTTTCGCCATTTTGTGTGCTCATAAGCGTCATTTAAGACGAATGTATGCAAAGGGCTATAGCCGCGCGGTCGCAGTCTGGGGGTTTCTGCGGTGTTATATCCTTAAATTGCGGTCTATGGCGTTATATGGCCGATAGGGCAACAGGTTTACCATCCGGGGTAGAGCAACCCGCGCAACCCTCCTAGCGTTGACAGGCCGGACAGAAAAAACTGGACCGTCCGGCTTGCACGATCCGCCGGACCGGCGTGTCACACTGATAACAGGCCTGCCCTTCGCGGTCATAGACACTGAAGCGTTTTTGGAAGTAGCCGAGTTCTCCGGCCGCGCTGGTAAAATCCGATATACTCGAGCCACCGGCCTCAATCGCTTCGGCGATAACGTCATTTATGGCTGCAGCGAGAGCGCTCAATTTAGATGGCCCGACATTCTTTGCCAGTCGCCGCGGACTTATTCCGGCACGAAATAGCGCTTCGCAGACATAAATATTGCCAAGTCCGGCAATGATTTTCTGATCGAGCAAAGCTGATTTGATTGGCGTCTGGCGGCCGGTCAATGATGTCTGCAATACCGGCATTGAAAACTGATTTGATAAGGGTTCCGGGCCAAGCGTTTGCAGTCGCGGATAGCTATCGAGCCGGTCGCCGGGCCAGAGTTCCATAAATCCGAACCGGCGCGGATCATTATAAGTGATGATGGCGCCATTTCCCATTTCGAATTTGACATGGTCATGCTTTGGATCAGGTCCGGCCTGATGATAAAAATCGCCCTGTGGTTTGCCGGTAATCGTGAAGCGTCCGGACATTCCCAGATGCATGATCAGGGTTTCACCACTGGATAGATCGGCCAGCAGAAATTTCGCCCGACGGTAAAGCCGATCAATTGTCGCGCCTTCCAGGCGGGCCTGAAATCGGTCGGGAAAATCGAATCTGAGATTCGGCCGGTTCACGGTCAGACGATCGATGGTCTGGTTTTCCATGACCGGGCTCAGCCCGCGCCGGACGGTCTCGACCTCAGGTAATTCTGGCATATTTTCCCGACCTGACCAGCTATACCGTTACGACGACTTTTCCCATGGCCTTGCGGTCCATTAGTTCGCGTATAGCATCTGCGCCACGTTCCAGAGGATATGAATTGGAGATGTGTGGTTTAATCTTGCCATCTGCATACATGGCGAACATTTCCATGAGGTTCTGCTGGTTGGCTTTCGGATCACGCGCGACGGCCGCGCCCCAGAATACACCGCGAATATCGCATGACTTTAGAAGCGTCAGATTTAACGGAATCGCCGGAATACCGGCTGGAAATCCGATCACCAGAAAACGCCCTTCCCAATTCATGGCACGAATGGCCGGTTCAGCATAATCGCCACCGACACCGTCATAAATGATGTCGACGCCGCCGCCACCGAGCTCCTTAATTTGGTTCGACAGCGTTTTTTGCTGGCCGCGATCAAGCGGCGCATTTTCATAAACTAGTCCCTTATCTGCGCCCTTAGAGAGGCAGAAATCGACTTTTTCCTGTGTCGAGCAGGCTGCAATCACCGTCAGCCCCATGGCTTTGCCGAGTTCAACAGCCGCGAGTCCAACACCGCCTGCTGCGCCGAGTACGAGAAGGACTTCACCGGGTTTAGGGTCGGCCCGGTCCTTCAGGGCGTAATAGGAAGTACCATAGGTCATAACAAAAGCCGCAGCTTCTTCGAATGGCACCGAGTCAGGAATTGGAATGCAACGGCCGGCATCGAGCGCGAGCTCTTCTCGCATTCCGCCCCAGCCGCATGAGCCGATAACACGTTGCCCGACTTTCAGATGCGTCACGCCTTCGCCGACTTCCTTGATCGTTCCGGAGACTTCCCCGCCCGGGCTGAAGGGACGTTCCGGTTTGAACTGATACATATCCTTGATGATAAGGCTGTCGGGAAAATTAACGCCAATCGCTTTGACACTGATTACCACCTGACCTTTGCCTGCTGTCGGACTATCGATTTCCTCTAGAACAAGGGTTTCCGGCTCTCCGGGAGTTTTTGATAATAGCGCTTTCATTTGCCGTTCCTCATCTCATTCGTTGACGTCACCTTGGTAGCCGTGGCAACCCCACCTGTGAAGGTGTAACGTAGCGGAGCTGTCGCGAATGAACATCGTATTTTTTGCTATTGTTTGCGGTGTGCTGGCATTTCTTGCCGCCCTGGCCATACAAATGCGGATCATGGTGGCATTGGTGCTGCGCCGGGCGCTGGGCGCCTGGAATAATCGTTACAATGACCGGGCGCTTGCAAATCAGGCGGTTATCTGTGCGGCGGCCGATCCCTTTGATCCGGTGGCAATCGATGATGACATGGTTGCTGCGGTAAACTATTTGCAGTCTGAGTATCCTTTGCCATTAGGGCATTTGAAACTGGCGCGGCGCGCAAGTTTGTTCGCGTCGCTTGGTTTACTCGTCGCCATTGCCTGCGGCCGTTTTATTTTTGGGGTCGTTTGATGCGCGGTTATTTTTCGATCGGGGTTGAGGGTATTTCGAAGCCGATGAATCTTGGGGCATTGATGCGCACCGCAAATGCGTTCGGGGCAAGTTTCGTGTTTTCGATCGACGCTGCTGATCGTGTACGGACGGCCTATAAAGCCGATACATCGCGGACATTCAAAAGTGTGCCATATTATCAATGGGATTCGTCAAATGAAATGGTGCTTCCGAAGGGCTGCCAGCTCGTCGGTATCGAACTTACTGATGACGCGGTCGAATTGCCTGAATTTAGACATCCCCGCGCAGCGGCTTATGTTCTGGGACGCGAGCGCGGAGATTTGTCGCCAGAGCTTCTCGCGCGGTGTGATCATGTGGTGAAGATACCGACAAAATTCTGCGTGAATGTCAGCCTTGCTGGTGCTTTGGTTATGTATGACCGGGTTAGAAGTATGGGGGCATGGCGGGACCGTCCGGTGATGCCGGGCGGACCGGTAAACGATAAGTAGTATTGCCCTGATAGGCGGTGGAGTTTCATCAATTGAGAAGATACAGCACTTGTAATCGAGCTTGTTATCGGTTTGTCTGATGGCAGACGGTTAGGGAAAGTGATGAAAGCAAAACTTTTACTTCCGATATTGGCCTGTCTGGTATCGGCTTGCGAAACAAGTCCATCATTGGTGACGCGGATTTTCACCCCTGACTATAGCTCGCCACAGGATGCGTTGTCCTATTATTACAGTACGATCCCCGACGAGACCTTGCCGGTCGCACCCGCCGGTCTTGCGCTGCCGGCCGATGATGCTGTTCTGGACCATATTCTAATTGGCTCCTGCTTTAACGAGGAACGGCCCGACACCGGGTCTTTAAGGTCGATTGCGCGTGAGCAAGCGGACCTGTTTTTGATGGTCGGGGACAATGTCTACGGCGATAGGCGCGGTGAGGCCTATTTCAACAATGATGCGGATTTGCCTGAGCTCAGACGGGCTTTTTCAATCTTGGCGGACCGGTCCGACTTTCAGCGGGTGCGGGCGTCCGTGCCGATGCTGGCGGCATGGGATGACCATGATTATGGCGCAAATGATATGGGTGTGAAATTCGCCTTCAAGGAGTTCGCGGAGAGAATACATGAAGTATTTTGGGGGCTGGACCAGCAAGATGTCGGGCACTGGCCGGGTACATATTACGCCCGAACTTTTGGCCCGGAAGGGCGGCGCGTTCAGGTGATTGTGCTGGATACGCGATTTTTCCGAAGCGATCTAACCTTGACCGATGAAGATGACGCGCCGGGTAAGGAAGCTTATCTCCCAGCGCCCGATACCGTCATGCAGGACATGTTGGGGGCCGTGCAGTGGACATGGCTGGAAAATCAATTGCAGGCACCGGCGGATATTCGTCTTGTCGTGTCATCGATCCAAGTCGTCCCGAGCGTACATGGCTATGAAAGCTGGTCACGGTTGCCGCTCGAGCGGCGCCGACTGTTTGAGCTGGTCAACCGGACCGAGGCCAAGGGAGTGATATTCCTGTCGGGTGACCGCCACGAATCATTCATCTACCGGCAGCCTGACATCTTGTCATATCCGATCCATGAGCTGACCGCGTCATCTCTGAATTTCAGCTTCAATTCAGTCAGTACCGAATATGATCGGCATCAGATTGTCGAGGGTTATTCGAAAGAGAATTATGGTGCCGTCAACATTGACTGGGACCAGCGCAGCTTGTCACTCAGCATCAAAAGCGACGAGGGCGTTACAGTCAGACAGCATGCAATAGCATTCTCGGATATCGGTCTGGACTAAGCGCCGGGCCGGGATAGGGCGGGTCGGTCACGGTTCGGCTGGTATTGCAATATTTCTGACATTCAGGGCGAGGCTGTCGAGCATAACCGGCTCGGGAATAAGAGACCCATATAAGAGTCCGCTGCTTAAGAGGCCTGCGCACACGAAGCATAGGCATGAGGGGAATGCCGACAAGAAGCCGTTGTCGATTTCATTGCAAGGCACGGCCGGAGACGTTTTACCGCAGGGTCGAGCGGATTTGCCGTGCAATTGTGCGGTGGTGGGCATTGATGGTCTAGCCCGTTTCTTGTGCCCGATTCATTATAGCGGGTGCCGCAAAGTGGCCGGCTAGCCTGTCATGTTTCGGCTATTCTGTATTGATTCGGCAGTGCGAATGTCAATAATGGGCAGCCTTTAGCCTGCTCGGGTTGAAACTCCGAGATAAATTAATGTTGTGCCACGGCCTCGCATGAGGCCGCTTAAGACACAAACATCTATTTGGCTCAAGCGCAGATGCTGGCCGTCTTTAATTTATATCAGCTCTATTTAAGTCGTTGGATTAAGGTAACAGAGCGCTTGTCAGGTTGAGGCGCAATGG
>CBFHPC010000031.1:0-16855 GCA_965657655.1 Henriciella sp. | reverse complement strand
CGGTTTGTCCATGCCCGGAACCTTTGAAACACCATGTGATACAAAATTTACGGCATCATAGCGCGTCATATCCTGTTCCTGCAGGAAATAGGCCGCGTGGCTTTCACGCTCGGAGAATATTGAAATCAGAATATTGGCGCCGGAAACCTCGTCCTGGCCGGAGCTTTCAACATGTAGTACGGCCCGCTGCACCACGCGCTGAAAGGCGGCGGTTGGCTGCACGCGGCCAGTCGGCGTGTCGGTCACCAGGGTCGACAAATCTTCCTCGACGTATTTCTGCAAAGACACTTTGAGCGCAGCCACGTCGACTTTGCAGGCCAGCATGACTTCGACAGCGTCGTCATCATCAGTAAGCGCTAGCAGCAGATGTTCGAGAGTGGCGTATTCCTGATCGCGTTCGCCAGCTGCATTCAGGGCATTCTCAAGGGCGGTTTCAAGACCAGGTGTCAGGCTTGGCATGGCTTGTGTCTCCTAATCTTCTTTTTCCATAGTGCACTGCAAGGGGTGTTCATTACGCTTTGCGAGATCCATGACTTGCGCCACCTTTGTTTCGGCAACTTCGTAGGTGTAAACGCCACACACGCCGACCCCCTTCTGGTGGACGTGAAGCATGATCCGCGTCGCTTGCTCTCTATTCTTGTTGAAGAAGCGTTCGAGGATTAAAACGACGAATTCCATCGGCGTGTAGTCATCATTCAGGATAAGTACGCGGTACATGCTCGGTTTTTTAGTCCGGACATGCGGTTTCGTCGCTAAATTAACGTTGCCATTTTCGTCATCGCCATTTCCAAACGGCGATTGTGGCGAGTTAGATCCGGATACGTGCATACTTAAAACCATCAGTTACTTGGATAAGAGATAGGACTCTAAACCGTTTTGTTAAGACTGACGCCGACTTACGGTACGATCAACCCAAAAATAATCAATAATTGACCAGAAGTTTAGTCAATTTGTTAACCCGTTTGGCATTCGCGCCAAAATCGTATCGTCCAACTCTCGATGCTGAATAGATCGCGAGTGAGGATGTGTGCGGGGAATCGTCCGCGCCGGCGGACGGGAAAATCTGGAGGCTGACATCGTCCTTAAATCGCATCAGCGGGGTAACCGCGACAAATTTGATACGTAGTCCTGTCTCATCGACCTGTAGCTGTTTTGTGTTCGGCATATCCGACAGCAGTAAGACTAAACGCGAGAACAAATCGCTGGCGGTCTGATTAACAGGCGGGGCTTCCTGGTTAATCTGACTGTTCTGGCACACCCCGGTGGGGGCCTGAAGGTAGCTGTTTTTGGGCGAAGCGCGCTTGAATGTAGCGAAATCTATAAAATCTGACATGCGATAGAGATTGTTATGGATTGCGTAAAATACCAGTCTGAAATGCAGTCCGGGATCGTTAAATTCGCTTATTGTGATCAGACCGCCATTATAACTAATGCTGATCCCCTCTAGCGGGTGTTTGAAATTCACACGCAAAGACGCTCAAAAGATACGGGCAATAACGTTAAAACGATCGCGCCTTTAGACCAGTTCAATAGGCCGGGGCATAGTCCGGTCATGCCCTGCTGGATCGCATAATCCGGCCGTCGGCAGGTTGACGGATTGGCTTGACGCCAAAATACCCAGCTTAAAATGATTGGTCACTGTCAGCGAGTTGCGGCAAATTCAGCATCTTGATGATGCGTCTCAGCTCCTGGCGTGCGGCAACATGGCTCATCGTGAAGGTTATTTTCGGGCCGGATTCGGTAAGGTCGAGCAGTGTGAGGCCGGCTGGAAACAGCTCACGATAAATAACTCTTTCGGACAGGCCGGCTTCTACTCTGAAACCAATTCGAGCGCCGAGATTTTTGAGGGCGGCTGCGACATGGCGCTTATTCTTAGCCTCGATGTGCGACATGCGATTGCGGACAATGATCCAGTCGATCGGTTCTCGTACCGTGCGGGCACGGTGCTTGCGGCTTTGCCAAACCATTTCGGAATAGAAGCTGGGCCGCAGGACATCTAGCGTTTCGGGATCAATGTCGCCGAGCAAGTCGAAATCAACAAAACTATCATTCATTGGGGTGACCAGCGTATCTGCATGCTGGTGTGCCAGTCTGGACAGAAAAGTATCGCTGCCTGGCGCGTCGACAATAATAATATTATTGGTCTTGCCGAGGCGCCTTAGAGCGGATTGCAGGCTATCGGCCTCCTCTCGTTCGGCATGGTCGAGGTCACGGTCTTGGCTGGCAGTAACTGTTGCGATTTCCGGCATTGCCAGCGTCTTGCCGTTTTTCTGTATCCATCGGGTCCGGTTTTCGAGATACCGCGTTAAGGTGCGTTGCCGGATATCTAGATCAATGATGCCGACCCGCAGGCCAAGCTGTATCAGCCCGATGGCGAGATGAACCGAAACGGTCGATTTGCCCGCGCCGCCCTTCTCATTGCCGACGACGATCACACGATTTGTAGATTTCGCCGTTTCAGAGGTCGGCCGGTCGCCAGGCGGTGTGATGTGGGCATCGTTCATTTGTCTCGCTACTTTCTGGCAATCTCATAATGCTGTTACTCTGCGTGAGATCTGTTGATACGGTCTAGTCCTTGCTTAGAGGTAAAAATCCCGAATATCTGACGGTTTTATTGGCGTAAGACCACCAACCACCGCCGGCTCGGATGCAATGTTGGCGAGATGCTGGCTGCTTTGTGAAACTCGGTGATCGGCGGCATTGCGATATTGTCAGGTGTGATGATGGGCTGATTAGTCGGTCTTGTGACAGTTTATGCCGCAGCGCTGTGGGTCTGGGGCTGGGCCTGCGGGGGTTAGGGGCTTCTGCTTCGCCCGGTTTTATTTTACGACGTTGCGGCTTGTGATTTTGGACTGGAGCGGCCATACGCTGGCGTCAGAAAGTAAGCTGCAGCACTTTGGGCTTCGATTTGGATAATCAGCTATCCATACAGGCGACGGGTGCGGCCAGGTTCCGTTCTTAAATCTATCTGCGACTGAGTTTAATGTATGAATGCTGCCCCGATTATCGTCCGCTCCGTTGAGGAATTACGCGCCGTCATCAAGCCGGCAAAGCTGGCGGGCAACCGGATCGGTTTTGTGCCGACGATGGGGGCGCTTCATGCCGGTCACCTCGCTCTTCTGGAGCGGGCCAGACAGGCGTCGGATTTCACTGTCGTCAGCATTTTTGTTAATCCGACGCAGTTTGCGCCGAATGAAGACTTTGATGTCTATCCAAGACATGAAACGGCGGACATTGAGCGCTTAAAAGCAGCGGGGTGCGATGTCGTTTACCTGCCGGACGCCACCGAAATCTATCCTGCCGGTTCGACGACAGATGTCCGGGTTGAAGGCCTGTCGGATCTGCTTGACGGTGTTTACCGACCGCATTTTTTCTATGGCGTGACAACGGTTGTCGCGCGCCTGTTTATCCATGTGCAGCCGGATATCGCCGTGTTTGGTGAAAAGGATTATCAGCAGTTACAGATTATTCGGCGGATGGTTCACGATCTGAGATTTGATATTGGGGTTATCGGTGCGAAAACACAGCGTGAGACCGACGGGCTGGCGCTGTCATCGCGGAATGCATATTTATCCGGGCAGGACCGTATCTCGGCAAATCGTATGAGTTTTGCGCTGCATCGCGCTGCGTCCCGGATTGCTAAAGGGGCGAATGTCTCGGAGGCTTTGAGGGAAGGCGAGACAATGATTGCGCAAGCCGGATTTTCCAAGATCGACTATTTTACGGCGATCGATCCGGGAACCCTTGCCCCTTTGTCTGATGGTCCTGTTGCAGCCGGTTATCAAGGGCGCTTATTGGCGGCCGCTTATCTTGGCAATACAAGACTGATTGACAATATCGGTTTCGAACGTTCGGACAGCTGAACCTAGTCCGTCTTCTGCGACAGGTTAAGGCGCCAGACTTTGACCGTTCCTTTTAACTTCAAGGTCAGCGGCTTGCCTTTGCGGTCAAGCGTTTTTCCAGCGGCAACCCTGATCCAGCCTTCCGAGATGCAATACTCTTCAGCATTGGTTTTCTCGGTGCCATTCAGGCTCAGGCCGATGCCATCCTGCAGCAGGGTCTCATTGTAGAATTCGCTATTGGGATCGATGCTAAGCCGATCGGGGAGTGTATCAGACATCTGTTTTATCTACATGACTCGATGAGTCTGGCGCAAGTCTAGAATACACGCGGCCGTTCGGCTTTTTCGACATGCAGGCCACATTCGGTTTTCTGCTGACCGACCCAGCGTCCCGACCGAATATCATCCGGGTTCTCAGCCGGCTTCGTGCATGGCCAGCAGCCAATTGACGGAAATCCCTGATCGACCAGCGGGTGGCGTGGCAATTGTCTGTGCTGGAAGTAGACCTGAACGTCTTCCTGTGTCCAGCTGGCCAGCGGGTTGACTTTGAACCGGCCGGCGGAATGTTCGAAAGCCTTCAGGTTTAACCGCGCGCCGCCATGAAACCGCTTGCGGCCCGTAATCCAGGCGCCAAATCCGGCTAGCGCATCGTCGAGCGGTCTGACTTTTCGGATGTCGCAGCACGTATCCGGGCTCGTCCGCCAGAGATTATTCTTGGGGTCACTGGCGAGCCGGTCATCCTCGCGCGGGCTGACCTCCTGAATATTGGTCAGGCCCAGTTTTTCCACCAAGGCTTCCTTGTAATCGAGCGTTTGTGGGAAGTGCATCCCGGTTTGCAGGAAAATGACCGGAAGACCGGGGTCGATATCGGCAATCAGGGCGAGTATCACGGCACTTTCAGCCCCGAAAGAGGAGACGTAGCAGAGTTCGCCAGCCCATTCGCGAATAATTGAAGCCCGCAATATGGTTTGCGCCGACGCGCCACGCAATTCAGAATTTACGCGCTCAAGACGCTCGTCAATCGTCTCGTCCCGAGATATCGATATTTCTGAATACGGCATGACACTTATCGTTTCTGTCTGATCCCGAAAACGGTTTCCCGTGTATCGGCTGCTTTCTGGTATGACAGCGAAAATTCGTCTAACGCAGCCATAACATCAGATAGATCGGCACGGGTGGTAGAAAAAGTATCAAACCCTGAACGGTGCATATAGAGAATCTGATCTCTTAATACCTCGCCGACCGCCCGGAGTTCGCCCCTATAGCCATAACGACGGCGCAGCAGCTGCGCGTGAGAGAAGCCCCGACCATCAGCATATTTTGGAAAATCGACTTCGATTAGATCTAGCTCGTCAAGGTAGGGACGAAGTCTTTCAGGATCATCGGCCGGTGCCAATCGGACTGCGAGGGCCCTATTGGAGATGTCTTGTTGCTGTCGCTCGGAGAGAAAGCGTTCGAGATCCAGAACGATATGGCTCTCGGTGCCGAGCGGTTCATCGTCCGGGATGTATGTCCAGATATTTTCGGCGATTTGATTATTCTTAATCAGCGGCATAGATCGCCTCCTTGAATGGCGTATGGCCAATTCTTTCAAGTGTATCGATGAAGCGCTCATCCTTTGTCAGCCGATGTGAGCGATAGGTTTCGATGATCTGTTTGATGGCCGCTGGAATTTCTTCCTGTGACAGGGCCTTACCGGCGATCTCGCCAATCGCGGCCTTTTCATCTGCCCGTCCGCCAAGCGAGATCTGGTAAAATTCCTGACCTTTTCGGTCGACCCCCAATATCCCGATATGGCCAACATGATGATGGCCGCAGGCATTAATACAGCCGGAAATATTGATGTGAAGTTTCCCGATATCACGCTGATAGGCCGGATCGGCAAAGACTTTCTGAATGTCCTGACCGACCGGTATGGAGCGGGCATTGGCGAGATTGCAATAATCAAGCCCCGGGCACACGATCATATCGGTGATCAGGCTTTCATTCGCCGTTGCGAGCCCCGCCTGGTCGAGCTGTTGATAGATCGCGTGGAGATCATCGAGGGCAATATGGGGCAATACAATATTCTGGGCATGCGACACGCGAATATCATCATGGCCAAAGGTTTCTGCGAGATCGGCAATGACCATCATCTGCTCGGTCGTGGCGTCGCCAGCGAGCCCGCCAATCGGTTTCAGGCTGACCGTAAGGCTGGTATATCCGGCATGTTTGTGCGGCTGTAAATTCACGCTCGCCCATTGATCAAAGCCCGGGTCGGCGGCTCTGGCATCATCGAACGCCTTTGATCTCGATGGTCTGGCTGGCAGATCAGGGCCCGAGAAATAGGCGGTAATCCGTTCAATTTCGGTGACCGGTAATGCTATTTTCTCATGTGGGCTTTGCGCTGCGTATTCGGCCTCGACCAGCCGGCTGAATTCCTCGGCGCCGGTTTCTGAGACGAGGATCTTGATCCGGGCCTTGTATTTGTTATCGCGCCGACCGAAGCGGTTATAGACCCGCATCACCGCCTCGAGATAATCGAGGATTTCGCTTTCCGGCACAAACTCACTGACTTTGGTTGCAATCACCGGTGTTCGGCCCTGGCCGCCGCCGACATGCACCTCGAAACCAATGGTTTCGCCTCGTTTTTTCAAGTGGAGGCCGATATCATGCACCCGAATGGCAGCGCGATCATGTTCGGCCGCTGTCACGGCAATTTTAAACTTTCGCGGCAGAAATTCGAATTCCGGATGAAATGTGCTCCATTGACGAATGATTTCGCACCATGGGCGCGGATCCATTAATTCATCAGCTGTCGCTCCGGCGAAATGATCGCTGGTGACATTGCGGATGCAGTTTCCGCTGGTCTGGATCGCGTGCATTTCGACCTCGGCGAGATCTTGCAGAATATCGGGAATGTCTTTCAGTTCGACCCAGTTGAACTGGATATTCTGACGGGTGGTAAAATGCCCATAGCCGCGATCATACTTTTCCGAGATTTCAGCCAGCCGGCGCAATTGCGTCGACCCTAATTGTCCATAAGGGATGGCGACGCGCAGCATATAGGCGTGCATTTGCAGGTAGACGCCATTCTGCAATCGTAGTGGCTTGAATTCATCTTCGAGCAGGCTGCCCGCGAGTCTGCGGGCGACCTGTCCGCGGAACTGGCTAACCCTCTCATTTACAAGCGTGGCATCGAATTCGTCATATCTATACATGTGCTATCTTCCCTGAGACGCTAAAGCGTCTTGCCGGCTTTCCCATAGGCTACAGTCGGGCCATTTGAGCGGATGTTTTCACGCAACGTTTCACGCCCGCAAATCGTCCCGTTTTCTGTCACTTCCATGAAATATGGATCAGTTACTTTATTTTCCTGTCCGCGCGCCGCACTTAGTTTCGCTTCCGCGGCATCGCCAACAAAGATCCCCAAATCCTTTGCAGAAAGGCTCCACGATCCGTCCGGTGTCATCCAGACTGTCTGACCCGTCTGTGTATCCCAGGCCGTGACGGCTTTTGGTGTTTCGGGTTTCAGTTTTGGACGAACTGAGGTCATGGGGCGGTCTCCATCGCACGCTGATTTGAGATTGCAGCTGGAATTGCACTGACTTCGCCAATAATCAACAGCGCAGGGCCGGTTATATTGTTGTGGTCAATCGTTTCACGCAGGGTTGCCAGTGTGCCAAACGCCTTTGTTTCGGTTTGGCAGGTACCATTTTCGATAATCGCCACCGGTGTGTCGGCGGCGCGCCCGGCATCGATCATTGCGCTGGCGATCCGGTCGGCGGTCCCAACACCCATAAAGACAACGACAGTCTGGTGAGGGGCGGCCAGGCCCTGCCAGTTCATTTCAGGCATCCCGCCCGCTTTGGCGTGTCCGGTAACGAATGTCAGACTTTGTGCGTGATCGCGATGGGTCAATGGCAAACCGGCCGCTGCAGCACATCCGAGCGCGGCGGATATGCCCGGCGTCACGGATGTTTCTATTCCTGCAGCAGAAAGCGCCTGCAATTCTTCCCCCCCGCGCCCGAAAATAAACGGGTCGCCGCCTTTCAGCCGCACCACCCGTTTGCCGGCTGCGGCCGCCGCAATCATCTGCCGGTGAATATCGTCCTGCGGCATGGTATGGCGTGACTTTTCCTTGCCAACCGAGACGCGATCTGCATCCCGGCGAATAAGGTCGAGGATTTCAGGACTGACCAGACGATCATGAAATACGATATCGGCATTCTGGATCAGCCGGAAGGCTTTCAATGTCAGAAGTTCCGGGTCGCCAGGACCGGCGCCGACAAGGTCGACACGCCCGCGGCGGCGATCGCATGCTGCAAATTCCGCTAGTAAACGCTCCAATTCGACGACGGCTTCATCCGTCTTGCCGGCGAGCGCGAGGGCGGCCGCTTCACCGTGCAGCGCGCTTTCCCAGAATTGCCGTCGCTCTGCGCCATTCGAAAGCGCGGCAGACACGGCCGGACGAAAATCCCGCGCGATGATCGAAAGTGGACCGAGCGCCGGCGGCGTAAGCGCTTCCAGATCGGTGCGGACGCGTTTGGCAAGAACCGGCGCCGCACCGCCAGATCCAATGGCGGCCACGATCTCGCCCCGAGCCATGATCGAGGGCACGGTAAAATCGCAAAGTTCGGGCCGGTCAACAACATTGATTGGTATGCCAAATTGTCTGGCCCATTCTACGGATTGATCGGTGTTTCTGTCATTACGACAGGCAATGATGGCAAACAGTGACCGGTCGAGTGCCTGACCAGCCATATCGCGTGGGGCAATTATGATGCGCCCGGCAAACTCCTCCGCAAAGCCGCTTTCGATCTCGTCATCGACGATGACGGTTATCTTGATGGATGTTTTGTCTAGCAGACGAACTTTACGGCGCGCTTCTTCGCCGCCACCGAAAACGGTGGCGTGTTTGTTATCGGTAAAAAAGAAGGCTGGAAATAGTCGCATGAGGTGTAACTCCAAAAGATGAGCCGGAAACGCCTAAATGGTCCTTGAGCCCCCGACTCTACAAGCGTAAGGCTCTTATTTTAGTGTTTAGAGAAACTATAATAGTTATAGGTTAATTATACTGATGACTGAAAATAATGATCGTCTCCCGCCTCTGAATGCCCTGCGGGCCTTCGAAGCGGCCGCCCGTCGGCTGTCGTTTACCAAGGCGGCCGAAGAACTGAACGTGACACCCGGTGCGGTGTCCCAGCACATCAGGCAACTTGAGGATTATGCCGGCACACCAATGTTCAAACGGACCGGCCGGAGCGTATTACTGACAGATGCCGCGCAGGCATCATTGCCGCTGGTGCGTGAAGCCTTTGACCAGATTGCGGAGGCTGGCCGGATTATGCAGGCGCCGGCACGGAAAGGTCGCGTCATGGTCAGTTCAGCGCCGAGTTTTGCGGCGAAGTGGCTGGCACCCCGGCTGGAGCATTTTCATACCGCCCATCCGGAAATCGAGGCCTGGGTGAGTGCAGATAGCGGATTAACAGATTTCACGACGGCGGATGCAGACTTTGCTATTCGATACGGGCGGGGTGATTATGACGGGCTGAAGGTTGAGAAATTACTAGATGAAACGGTTTTGCCAGTCTGTTCGCCGGATTTGCTGACCGGCGAGGACGCCATCAAGCGTCCCGAAGATCTGGCGAAGCATACTTTGATTCATGATGTCAGTGCGGAACTTGATCCGTCCTGTCCGGATTGGAACAGCTGGCTGCAGGCGCGCGGTGCCGCGACCGCAGTTGATGGCCGGCGGGGGCCACGTTTCAATCAATCCGCTTTGGCGATCGAGGCGGCCGCATCCGGCCGTGGCGTGGTGCTTGCTAAAAAGGCAATCGCGGCATCGGATATCGCGAGTGGTCGGTTGGTTGCGCCATGTGCAGATGGCTCGATTAGTGTCGATTACGGGTATTGGCTGGTCTGGCCGAAGGGCCGGCATCTAAGTGAGGATGTCCGGGCGTTTCTGCGGTGGATGAAGGATGCCGCTGACGAAAGTGAAGTGGCCGGGGTCTGATCGGGGAACAGAGTGGATGGCAGGTTTATATTTTACCTACAGTGCCATGAATGCAGGGAAATCCACTCTGCTTTTACAAGCGGCGCACAATTATCGTGAGCAGGGCATGCAGGTTATGCTCTGGACATCTAGTCATCATGGTGACCGGATTGGCGCAGAGACCGGCCTGATTAGTTCTCGTATCGGTCTGTCTGATACCGCGAACCTGTTTTATCCGACCACCAATTTTAGGCGCCTATTTGAAAGGCTGGAAAAACCCGACTTGCCCGCGGCAATCTTTATCGACGAGGCCCAGTTTCTGTCACAAGCACAGGTCCGCCAACTGGCTGAGCTTTGTGATGACTATGGCGTTCCGGTCTTGTGTTACGGTTTAAGAACCGATTTTCGCGGGATATTGTTTGATGGCGCCGCCGAGCTTTTGGCGATTGCAGACCATTTGCGTGAAGCACGGACCATCTGTCATTGCGGGCGCAAGGCGACGATGAATCTCCGAATGGATGGCGACGGCAGAACCATGTCAGATGGTGTTCAGGTGAAGGTCTCCAAGGATGCTTACACCTCATTGTGCCGGAAACACTGGCGTGAAGCGATGGCTTCGCAGGACAATTGAGCAGATAATATGATCGCGCCAATTGCCTGACCCTGACAAAATTTAGAAAAACTAAACTTGCTATTATCCGGCTTGAAAGATTGTCGATTTAGCTGCACATCCGGATTTTCAAGGAAAAGAGACGGAACTTTACTGTGACAGCGAATACATCGGCCACCGTTAAGAAAGTAAACCCAAATGCACCGACCGAGGAAACGGTCCTCGGCGTAACGCATTATACAGATCATCTTTTCAAATTTACAATTACGCGACCGCAGAGTTTCCGCTTCCGGTCCGGCGAGTTTATTATGATAGGATTGCCGAAAGAGGATGGTAAACCGCTTCTTCGGGCATATTCGGTTGCGTCGCCAAATTGGGATGACACGCTGGAGTTCTACTCGATCAAAGTTGCTGATGGCCCCCTAACGTCGCGGCTACAGAAAATCCGCGAAGGTGATACGGTTCTGCTCGGGCGCAAACCGGTAGGGACGCTGGTTTTGGATGCGCTGACCCCGGCCCGCCGGCTCTACATGTTTTCAACCGGAACGGGATTTGCTCCCTTCGCCAGCCTGTTGCGAGATCCGGATGTTTATGAGGCGTATGACGAGATTATCGTTACCCATACGTGTCGTGAAGTTGCCGAGCTACAGTACAGTCAGGACACCGTTGCGGCATTCTTGAACGATCCGGATATTGGCGAGATCGGCCGCGGCAAGCTCCGGCTTTACAATAGTTGCACGCGTGAATCCTATCCGCAGCAGGGCCGGATTAGCGATCTGATCCGGTCGCACAAGCTATTTAAAGACCTTGGCGTTCCGCCACTTAATCCTGACACTGACCGCGCAATGATATGTGGCTCTATCGCTATGACACAGGAATTGAAGTCGCTCATGGAGGCGTTCGGGCTGAAAGAGGGCGCGAATTCGGAGCCTGCGGACTTCGTGATCGAACGGGCTTTTGTCGGTTAAACATTATCCTCAAACGGCTGTTTGCACTCATAATGCGGTGCCACGACCGGATTTGGTGCCGCCACGCCCGGTCGCAAAGCCTTAATCGCCGACCTGACCGCGATGTCTCAGCTTGGCGTCGGCGATGACGCAGGCCAACATCGCTTCGGCGACCGGTACGGCGCGAATGCCGACACAGGGGTCATGCCGGCCTTTGGTGCGGACATCGATATTCTCGCCGGCCTTGGTGATCGATCTGGTTTTATTCAGAATCGATGAGGTTGGCTTGATGGCCAGTCTCACAATGATGTCCTGACCGGTTGAAATTCCGCCAGCGACGCCGCCATTATTGTTGGACAGGAATTCGATGTTGCCGTCCCGTATTCTCATTTCATCAGCATTCTCTTCGCCGGTCAGACTGGCGGCGCGAAAACCGGCGCCGATCTCGACACCCTTTGCGGCATTGATACTCATCATTGCGGATGCGATTTCACTATCGATCTTGCCATAGATTGGCGCCCCCCATCCGGCCGGGACACCGCTCGCGCGGACTTCAACAATGGCACCGGCGGACGAGCCGGCCTTTCGGCGCTCATCGAGCAGGTTTTCCCATGCCTCGACAGTCTCGCGGTCGGGGCACCAGAATGGATTATTCTGGGTTTCTGCCCAGTCCCAATTGTCGGGATTGATTGCAATGTCGCCAATCTGAACAACCGCACCGCTAATATTAATAGCGCTGCCAAGCACTTGCCGGGCGACCGCACCCGCCGCAACTCGCGCCGCGGTCTCCCGGGCGGAGCTGCGTCCCCCGCCACGATAGTCGCGCACGCCATATTTGGCATCATAGCTGAAGTCGGCATGTCCGGGGCGGTAACGGTCTTTAATTTCGGAATAGTCTTTTGACCGTTGGTCAACATTTTCGATCAGCATACTGATTGGTGCACCGGTACTGACGGCGCCACCAAATGTCTCAGCAATTGCTGCGTCTTCGAAAACTCCGGAAAGGATCTTTACCTGGTCCGGTTCCTGACGTTGTGTAACGAAGCGAGAGGTCCCGGGCCGTCTCTGATCAAGGTAGGTTTGGATGGCGTCGCGGTCGATGCGAATGCCGGGCGGGCACCCGTCAATAACACAACCAAGCGATGGGCCATGACTTTCACCCCATGTTGTGACACGGAACATATGACCAAAAGTATTATGCGACATCTAAGCCTACCCGTATTAAATCTTGTTCCCGGTGTCCTATATAAGTTCTCACAAAGTCACAAACTTTCAGCCGGATAAATCAAAAAAAAATGACAGCAATACCTCCATCGCCATCATCGGCCGACTATCAGGCTGAAGATAATCGGCCGCGAATACCTGATGTTACAGATCCATTTGCTTTCCTTGAAACCTGGTTGGTTGAAGCGAATGCATCCGAGCCGAATGATTCGAGCGCCGCTGCATTGGCGACGGTCGACGCCGATGGGTTCCCGGATGTGAGGATCGTACTGGTCAGGGGGCTGTCGGCCGACAACGGACTGAGTTTTTACACGAATTATGACAGCGCAAAAGGCCGCCAGCTGGCTGGAAATCCGCGTGCTTCGCTTTGTTTTCACTGGAAAAGCCTGCGCCGGCAGGTACGGGTTCGCGGGACTGTGGAGCGGGTGTCTGAGGCCGCGTCAGATGCGTATTTCAATCAGCGGGCAGTTCAGAGTCGGATTGCGGCAATTGCGTCTGATCAATCCCGGCCCATGCCCGACCGCGAGGCGTTTGAAGCGCGTATGCAAGCCATTCAAGACACTTATCATCAGAACTCTGACATTCCACGTCCGGCACATTGGGGCGGTTTTCAACTGAAGCCTGACATTTTCGAATTCTGGCAGGACCAGCGCTACCGGGCGCATGATCGCCTGCAGCTGAAAAGGGGTATAAATGGCTGGTCAAGTCAGCGTCTTTACCCTTAATACAACTCGTAAAGCGCTGTGCACCAGAGCCCGGTAAGACAGGAGATCGGAAATGAAAATCGGATTACAAATTGCGTTGGGTATATTCTCCATAATACCTCTCTATTTTGCGGTGATCGGTGTAATGCATGGGATCGGTGACCTGTCGGGAGCAGCAGAACCTGTCGCGGCCATAGATAATCAGTATCGTTACCTGTCGGGCACATATGTGCTGGTAACCTTGCTGCTATGGTATGTTATTCCGAGCGTTGAACGCCATGCAGGCTTGTTACGATTAATCGTGGCGGCGCTGGTGATTGGTGGGATTGGTCGATTTTTGTCGGCGTCAGCGCTCGGTCCAGGTCTGGACTATCAGATGTCAGGAATGCTTATCGAGCTGGGTTCGCCGGTCTTTTTGCTTTGGCAGTATCTGGTCTCGCGCGCAGCCAAGACGTCCCCGGAATAAAGCCGGACAAGGATGTCCTGTGGTGACGCGCTGGCGGCACTGAGTTGTATCGGAATTCAGAGATGTCCCTAAACCTCGCAATATTCGACGTTGATGGCACACTGGTCGACAGTCGCGAACTGATCACCACAACAATGCGAGACGCCTTTGCAAGCTGTGTCATGGCCCCACCGGCCTATGCCGATATTCGACAGACCATTGGGCTGCCGCTCGATAGTGTCATTGCCGCGCTTGCACCGGGTCATGCCCGGCCACACCAGCTGATTGAGGCCTATCGTGAAGCCTTTGTGAAGCACCGTAAGACGGCGGGCTTTGTCGAGCCGCTTTATGCCGGCGCGCTTCCGATGTTGCAGCGGCTGGCTGCCGAGAATTGGGTGATTGGGATCGCAACAGGTAAATCAAGGCGCGGACTTGCCGCCTTATTTGAGATGCATCCGATAGCACGCTTTTTCGATACGATATGGTGCGCCGATGATGGTCCCGGGAAACCGAACCCGTTTATGGTTCTGGAGGCGGCTGGAAGTGTCGGCGTGGCACTTGAGCGCACAGTTATGATTGGCGACGCTGTTCATGACATGCAAATGGGCCAATCGGCCGGGGTTCGCTCGTTGGCGGTGAGCTGGGGCTTTGGCGCTGAGGATGAACTTTTGGCCGCAGGCGCAGACGAAGTGCACCATAATTTCGAAACACTTAATGACAGTCTCGATAAGTTTACAGGGGTTTAGAGGTATGAATACAGCAACCAGCGCAAAGCGGTTTTATAAGGCAGCCAGCGTTGAGGCGTCCGGAAATGCAGGCCGTTGGCTGGTCTGCCTTGACGGCCGGGCCATTTCAACCCCCTTGAAACACCGGCTCGAACTCCCGACGCCCGAGCTGGCGCAGGCCATTGCGGATGAATGGCAGAGCCAGGAAGAGGTGATCGATTTGCCATCTTTGACGCTGACACGACTCGCCAATGTCGCGATTGACCGGACGCCAGTTGCTCGGGCTGAAATGATTGCCGAGATTAGCCGGTATGCCGAGACAGATGTGACCTGTTATCTCAGTGCCGAGAATTCCGAATTGCGCGCCCGGCAGGATGATGCCTGGCGGGTGTGGCGCGGCTGGGCCGGCCGCAACCTCGACATTGTCCTGGTACCGGTTGAAGGCATTGTTGCAGCGCCACAGCCGGAAGCTTCGTTAATGGCGGTCTGCCAATATGCTGAAGGGCTAGAGGATTTCAGATTAACTGGTTTGAGCTGGGCGTGCAGCCTGTTTGGCTCGGCCATTCTGTCTCTGGCGGTCGATCAACAGGCGCTGGAGGCGCCGCTGGCGATGACTTTATCCTGCATTGACGAAGACTGGCAGGCTGAAATTTGGGGGGCTGATGACGAGGCCTTGCTGGCGCGGGCGGCCCGTAATCGCGATGCTTTATCGCTAAAAACTTGGAGGGACGCGCTGTCGGGCTAAATATCTGTCTAGGACATTAGAGGGTCTAGGCATGGTAATAGTTCATCATCTCGAAAATTCGCGGTCGCAGCGGGTCTTATGGTTGCTGGAAGAGTTGTCCGCCCCGTACGATATTAAGCGGTATGACCGGGTTCCGGACACGGGCATGGGACCGCCGGACTTATACGCGCTTCACCCATTAGGAAAATCGCCCATCATCGAGATAGATGGTGTCATGATCGCCGAAACCGGCGCTATCTTCGAATATCTCCTCGAGCTGTTCGATGGCGACAATGTCCTGCATCCGCGGCCGGGATCGGATTTGCACCGCAATCATATCTACTGGCTGCATTATGCCGAAGGATCGGCGATGATGCCCTTGCTGATGAAACTGGTTTTTTCTGCCATTCCCGACCGCGCGCCATCCGTTCTCAAATCGGTTTTCGGGCATCTTCTGCGTCCGGTGCACAAGAAATTCATTGATCCGAGAATTGCCGAACATGTTGCGTACTGGGATCAGCACCTCGCCGCGACGGGTTGGTTCGGGGGGGAGGAAATGTCGGCAATCGATATTATGATGAGCTTCCCGCTCGAGGCAGCAAGCCAGCGGATCGATTTGTCAGATTATTCGAATGTGAGGTCATTCCTGACCCGGATCCATCAACGGCCCGGCTATCAAACAGCATTGGATCGCGGTGGCCCTTACATTTATGCGTGAGATCCGCGCGGTTTGACCTGACCTATTGGTGAGCGTGACACGATTGCTCGCGATTGATCAGCTCGGCATTCAGCACTTCATCGCCGAGCCCATGGCCGGCTGGTGGTTTCGTTACTGCCGGGCTGACCATATTGCACTCGCGCAAAGATTAGAAGTGTGCACTAATCTTGAGGTGGCCGCTTGTCAGAAAGACAGGCTGTATTAAAAGCCCAAGGCATGTAGGAGGCCGAACATGCATGACGTTATTAAAGATTTAGAAGCACGCCGCGAACAAGCCCGTCTGGGCGGCGGTCAGGACCGGATCGATCGTCAACACAAGAATGGTAAATTAACAGCGCGCGAGCGAATTGCACTCCTGCTTGACGAAGGAAGCTTCGAAGAAACCGACATGTTTGTCGAACATCGCTCATATGATTTCGGCATGGATGAAAAGCGCATTCCCGGCGATGGCGTTGTGACCGGTCACGGTACGGTTAATGGCCGCCTAATTTATGTATTCTCAAAAGATTTTACGGTTTTTGGCGGGTCGCTGTCCAAGGCCCAGTCGGAGAAAATTGTCAAAGTTCAAAAAATGGCATCGCAGAATGGCGCCCCGATTCTCGGGATTTTCGATGCTGGTGGCGCTCGTATTCAGGAAGGCGTCGACAGCCTTGCCGGCTACGCCGATATTTTCATGCAGAACGTCCTTTCGAGCGGCGTTGTACCGCAAATCTCGATGATTATGGGGCCGTGTGCAGGCGGTGATGTCTACAGTCCGGCTCTGACCGACTTCATTTTCATGGTTAAAGACACCTCCTACATGTATGTTACCGGTCCTGACGTCGTCAAAACAGTGACGAATGAGGTCGTGACGCATGAAACGCTTGGTGGCGCCAGTGTTCATGCGACAAAATCCGGTGTCGTTGATGGCGCCTTCGAAAATGATATTGAAGCGCTCGTTCAG
>CBFHPC010000030.1:0-17966 GCA_965657655.1 Henriciella sp. | reverse complement strand
CGCTCACCTCATTCGCACCGGACTTGGTCACGGCGTTGATATTACAGGCAGAGAACCCGCCATATTCAACACTGAATGGTGCCAGCTCTACAGCTACCTGCTCAATTGCATCGTAAGAGAAGGGAATACGCTCTGTTGGATAGCCATTTGAA
Source organism: Henriciella sp. (assembly GCA_965657655.1). Taxonomy (GTDB): domain Bacteria; phylum Pseudomonadota; class Alphaproteobacteria; order Caulobacterales; family Hyphomonadaceae; genus Henriciella. The sequence continues at coordinate 17,814 of CBFHPC010000030.1, read as the reverse complement.
CTCAGACCGAAATTGTCATTCAGGCGCACACCGTCAACAGTCAGGGAGTTAAACCGCGGGTTCTTACCACCACACTGAACAGCGTTGTTAGCACCCGCGCTCTCATCAATGTAAAGCCGTGGATCAAGACGGAGGATATCTGTCAGGTTACGGTTGATGGCAGGGGCATTTTCAAGTGTTTCAAGATCGAATGTCGCCTTCGGGCCAACGGCCAGATCACCAACCATAGAACTTGTCGTCGTGACAACGATAACGTCCTGAACCTGATCTGTCTCTTCAAGGTCAAATGACAGATTAGCTGTCTCGCCAAGCGAAACGGAAATGCCGTCGATTTGCTCGCCCTGATAACCATCGCTGGCTGCCACGACAGAATAATTACCGCCAACGCTCAGGTTGCGGACAACGAACTCACCCGAAGGGCCAGCCGTTACAGAACGACGGTATCCGGTGCTCGGATCCGAAACAACAACCGTGGCACCAGAAATCGGTGCGCCGGTAACGTCGACAACTTCACCCCGAATACTGGATGTTGTGACTTGCGCTTGAGCAGGGGCGAAAACTGCCGCTGCCATCAATGTTGACAAAGCAACACCAGACAAAAATTTACGATTTGACATGAAATATACCTTACGAAAGTAGAAACTCTAGAAACAAATTCTGAAACTTCGCCCGCCAGATATAGCCGGAATGTGACACTTTTACGATATTACACTATAGAAACTGTGATAAACGAAAGACACAGATTATGCATTGCAAATATGCCACACTTGAGACACGACAAAGTGTGGCTAAGGCCTTGTAGATAGGTGAAATATGCAAAAACCCGAAATCTGGTCGGATTCTAAATCTCGTCTCGCCCTCAGCTTGATTATTGGGTTGTTGTTGATCCGAATCGTTTTGATCTGCGTCTCCCCGCTCGAACTCTACGCTGACGAAGCTCAGTATTGGCGCTGGAGCACAACCCTTGACTGGGGGTATTACTCAAAGCCACCAATGATTGCCTGGGTGATCCGTGCCTCGACCAGCATGTTCGGGCATGGCGAGGTCGGGGTTCGTCTACTCGCGCCCGTGCTGCATACAATCGCCGCAACATTTCTCTTATTGCTGGCCCGCCGGATGTTTGGCCCGAAAACTGCGTTGATAACGACCGCGGCTTATCTTTTTATGCCCGGCATTGTTCTGTCATCCACCGTCATATCAACAGATGGCGTTCTGTTTCCTTTCTGGTGCGCATCCCTTTACCTGTTCTGGCGTCTGCGTGAGGGGGCGTCTGGCTGGATTTATACGGCCGGCCTCGGCGCCGCTATCGGCCTCGGCTTTCTGTCAAAATACGCGATGCTTTATTTCGGCCTCGGCCTCGCCTTAACGGCATTAATCGATGCACCATCGCGCGCCGTTATAATCAGCTGGACAGGGCTTAAAATCGCGAGCCTTGCTAGCTTGATCCTGTTGCCGCACATTGCCTGGAACGCTGCAAATTCATTTCAGACCTTTGGTCATACCGTCGACAATGCCAATCTCGGCAGCGAGCTGTTCAACCTCGAAAATCTCCCGACCTTTATCGTCGACCAGATGGGGGTCTTTGGACCGGTCAGCTTTATCGGTCTCATCGCCGGCCTGACCATGATGCGGCGCGGGCGCAGCGATGAGATTGCCAGCAAGGAAAACTGGCTGGCCTGTTTCATTATACCAGTTTTGGTCATTATTGCTTTCCAGGCGGTCCTGTCGCGCGCGCATGCAAACTGGGCGGCAACCGCATATCCTGCAGCCTGTCTTTTTATCGCCAGTGTCTTTACCCGCGCGACCGACAATAAACAGCCATGGCTTATCGCCAGCGGCCTGATTGCCCTTGGCATACAATTCATTCCGGACTTAACCGTCCCGGTTCGGCTGGCACTTGGCCTTGGCATTGGCGGAACCTTATTGGTCACCGGCTATGTTGTGCGGTGGCGTATAGCCGGACTGTTCTGGTCGGGCATCAGTCTGCAAATTGCCCTCGCCTTATTCTTCGCCATCATCAGCCTGGGACCGGCAAGCTGGGTCAGCGCTGCCGGGATGGATAATAGTTTTAAACGGACGCGTGGCTGGCAGGATCTGGCTGACCAGCTTGTCGCCGAAGCCGAACGCCTCCAGCCCGCTGCCATACTCGTTGACGAGCGGGAAGTCTGGCACGGGCTGGATTATTACATAAAGGACCGGCTCGACATTCCTTTGATACTCTGGCGCTTCAACCCGGGGCCGAAAAATTTTGCCGAACAGGTGCCATTGACCGTCAGCGCCGATGCGCCGGTTCTAATTGCCAGCTATCGGGCCAAAACACGTCCCTACATCAAAGCGGATTTCTCGACCTGGCAGGCGGAGGATAAAATTAGCGTCGCGCTCGGACAGCGAGCGAATGGCTGCGCTTTGCACCGAACACTACATTTATATGTAGCGGCCGGCTACGACCGCCGCGCCAGAACACCTGAATGGCGTGAGCAATTCGCTGGACAAACGATTGATCCGCCGGTCAAGTGTCGATCGGGACATTGATCACTCAAACCAATCGTATCACCCGCGGACTCTACGCACTGAGCGGCATGTCAGCGTGCCATGGCAAAACTAGAAACGGGACGTTTCGCCGAACAAGATGACTCAACTCAAAGCCATCCTAGGCCCGACCAATACTGGCAAGACCCATTATGCGCTCGAACGCATGATGGGACACGAAAGCGGTCTTATCGGTCTGCCACTGCGATTGCTCGCGCGCGAAGTCTACGACCGGGTCGTGAAAGCGAAAGGTCCGCGCGCGGTCGCCCTACTGACCGGCGAGGAAAGGATTGTACCCGATCAGGCCCGCTATTGGGTCTGTACCGTCGAGGCGATGCCAACTGACAAACGCGTTGCTTTTCTGGCCGTTGATGAAATTCAGCTGGCTGAAGACGATGAGCGCGGTCATATCTTCACAGATCGGATTCTCAATGCACGCGGGACCCAGGAAACGCTTCTCCTTGGGGCTGAAACAATGCGCGAGGTGCTTCGCCAGCTCGATTTCGAAATTTCAACCGATACGCGCGAGCGGTTCTCAGACCTGAAATATGCCGGTCCCCAGAAAGTAACCAAGCTTCCAAAACGGACCGCCATCGTCGCATTCAGCGCTGAACAGGTCTACTCGATTGCCGAATTATTACGGCGGCAAAAAGGCGGCAGTGCCGTCGTGATGGGCGGTCTCAGCCCGCGTACCCGGAATGCACAAGTCGACCTCTATCAAAGCGGCGAAGTCGACTATCTCGTTGCCACTGATGCAATTGGCATGGGGCTGAATCTCGACGTTGAACGCGTTGCATTTGCCGGGCGCACCAAATTTGATGGCCGGCGCCACCGCCTGCTTAGCGCGGCCGAATGCGGTCAGATTGCCGGGCGAGCCGGACGGTTCAGAGAGGATGGCGAATTCGGCGAAACCAATAATTGTCTGCCGTTCGAGGATGATCTGGTTCATGCGATTGAGCACCATCGCTATACGCCGATTGCTGAACTCGTCTGGCGCAATAGCCGCCTCGACTACAGAACGATAAGAACGCTCATCGCAAGCCTGGCCCGCAAATCAGAAAGCCCTGTGCTACGGCAGAACCCGTATGGGCTTGATGAATGGGTTCTGCGTCGAATGGCCGAGGATGCAGCGATCGGACCCAATCTTCAGGGCCAACGCAATGTCCGGCGGATCTGGGATCTCGCCCGCCTTCCCGATTTCCGCAAAGCCGGCCCCGAAGGTCATGGCCGGCTGGTTATAGGTCTGTCGGAAACACTCGCCGACCCCGATGCCAGGCTCGGCAATACGGCGATGGCCAAGCGCCTAAAAGCCCTTGATATCGTGCATGGCGATATTTCATTGCTGCAGCAAAGACTGGCAATGATCCGGACCTGGACCTATGCCGCCTTCCGGCCTGATTGGCTGAAAGAACCGGTTTACTGGCAAGAACAGACAAGAGCGGTTGAAGACCGCCTGTCAGATGCGCTACACGAGGCGCTGACGCTCCGCTTTGTTGACCGGAGAACCACGGCCTTGATCGCTGGATTGAAGAGGGATGAGTTTTTGACAACAGATGTTTCTGATGCCGGAGAAGTTACAATAGAGGGCCATGCCGTCGGGCATCTTGTCGGTCTCGACTTCGTTCCCGATACAAATGCGTCCACGCTTGAGGGCCGGACCCTGCGACAGGCAGCGATCAGCGCCCTGACACCGGTCATAGCGGATCGCCTGAAAGCAATATCCGGTGCTGCGGCAACCGCATTCACCCTCAATGATGCCGGACAGATCATCTGGAACGACAATGCGATCGCGCAATTGCAGGCCGGTCCGCACTGGCTGGCGCCACTGGTGAACCTGATTGGTGGCGAGAGCGCGGAGGCGCACCAGCAGGAAGCTGCGAAAATTCGTGTTAGCGAATGGGTCGGTCTTGAAATTGAAAAAAGGTTACCGACCCATTTCAAACTCAAATTCCAACCCGAAACTTATGCCCTTGAGGGGCTTTCGCGCGGTCTGGCCTATCGTTTACTGGAAGCTGGTGCCGCTGCGGACCTGCGGAACGAAGACAAAGCCCTGCACCCGGGCGCTGAGGAACGCGCAAAGTTGAAGGACGCCGGCATCCGGTGCGGTCGCATAGCAGCCTATACGCCGGACGCCCAGAAACCCGCATCGCAACGCATGATCGGACTGTTGAAAACCGTGAGTGACGGCCGCCAGCGCCGGATTGCGCCACAGGGTGCCGGTAGTTTCGAGCTTGATGGCAACTGGCCGGACGAGGATCTGACCGATCAGGGATATTTGCGCTTTGGCAAGCGGGCCGTGCGGGCTGATCTCGCCGAGCGGCTCGGCTGGGAATTGTCAAAACGTCGGCGCGAGGCCGGTAAAGCCCAGTTTGAAGTTCCGCCCGAGCTGGCATCCGTCGTCTCCTGCCCGCTTGATGCTTTCCATATTATTCTCAAAGGGTTCGGTCTGGCGCCTGCAGAAAAGGATAGCGAGACCGGGGTCGTTAAATTTTGGCGGTTCCAGTCAAAAGCGCGACTCGAAGAGACCCAGCAGCGACGGCGTCAACGATCACAATCCCCCTCGTCAAAGGTCGGTAAGCCGTCACCAGAAACCGGTTCGCAAAAGCCCGATACCAACCGCGAAACCAGGTCGTCAGGCGCCGCCAATGGGAAACGCAAACCGGCTCACCGCTCGCTTCGCAATGATCGCCCGAGAAATGATAAGCATCGAAAATCATCGCGCCCCGCAGCGCGACAGCCGGACCCGGACAGTCCCTTTGCTGCCCTCGCTGTGTTGCTTCCGACCGAGCCGGGGAAGACATCGAAACAAAAGCGCAGGCCGAAAAAACGTGCCGCACCCGAAAAGACCAGCGCCGTCATAGCTGCCGATCAGGTCGCCGTGCAACCGCCTGCCGCACCCGAACCGGACAATCATGACCCGGGGCACGCAACCACAGAAACGCAAGGTAATATTGTCGATCGCAAAGATGACTAAGGACGGGTCGCAAGACGTTCGTATCGATGTTTGGTTGTGGCGCGCGCGGTTTTTCAAAACGCGAAGCATTGCAAGCGAGTTTATATCCAAACGCGGTATACGGATCACCCGAAATGGCCTAACCCGTAAAACGGACAAGCCCGGTACGCGAATCATGATCGGGGACACACTCACATTTGGTCGGCACGATACTTTGAACACTCTCGAAGTCGCCAATATCGGTCATCGCCGGGGGCCAGCTACCGAAGCCGCAGGTCTTTACAACCGCCTGTTTTGAACAAGATGAGATAAATGATGTTTAGATTTCTATCACGCCTTTTTTCATCCGACCTGTCGTCGGCGCCGGTCCGGAATATTGAAAAATATGACGCTGCGGTTGCGCTGCTCGTCGAGGCCGCCACAGTTGATGGCATCTATTCCAATCTCGAAGAAGACATGATCTTGAAGCTCATCACTGACAGTTTTGAGGTCGAGCCGGATGAAGCGCCCCAAATGCTGGAACGCGCAGAACAGCTCGCCAATGATGCCGTCGACGCACATGCATTGACGCGTCACGCCAAGAAATTGGATGAAGCCGAACGCGCCAGCCTGATAGAGGCAATGTACCGGGTGGCGCTGGCTGATGGCGAAGCCTGCAAATTCGAGCAGGCTTTCGTCCGGCACGTTGCCAGTTTGTTGCATATTGATGATGTAACCCGGGCGAAAGCGCGCCGGCGCGCCGAAAGAAGCGAGACGTGACAAGCTTTCCGATTGACTTAAGCGCTTGCAATCTCCATTTGGCTGTCAAACCATAAACCGAGATATAAAATGACCTACATCGTTGTCGACGCCTGTATCCGCTGCAAATATATGGATTGCGTGGAAGTCTGCCCTGTGGACTGCTTCTACGAAGGCGAAAATATGCTGGTGATTCATCCCGACGAATGCATCGATTGCGGGGTCTGCGAACCGGAATGTCCCGTCGAAGCCATCAAACCTGATACCGAAGACGAACCAGATGCAAAATGGCTGAAGCTGAATACGCAATATGCGAATATCTGGCCGAACATCACTGTTATGAAAGACCCACCGGCTGACCGCGAAAAATTTGCGCAAGAAACCGGTAAACTCGCGAAATACTTTAGTAAAGAGCCAGGAGAGGGCGATATTTAATCGTCGAATTTCTTACTATTTGTTGAATAGTTGAATAAACCGAGTTTGGCTGCTATAATAAACAATAAATCACTTGCAAAACTGTTTCTGGCGTAGCGGCATTCTGGCTACGATATGGACCGTTTTGCTTTAGACTATGAGGTCAAAATGACAAAAGACAATGCAGAGGTGTTACACGATTTCGAGGTTGGACAGAAAATCGTTTACCCGGCGCATGGTGTTGGCACTGTTACCGGCATAGAAGAACAAAAAGTCGCCGGCATGTCTCTCGAAGTATACGTCGTTGCCTTTGACCAGGATAAAATGATCCTGCGAGTGCCCACCAACCGGGCCGAAATTTCCGGCATGCGCGCTCTGGCCAATTCCAAACTCGTAGACGACGCGCTTAAGACACTTGGCGGCAAGGCCCGGATCAAGCGCACAATGTGGTCACGTCGGGCGCAGGAATATGAATCCAAGATCAATTCCGGTGATCTGATTTCTATCGCCGAAGTTGTCCGAGATCTGCACCGTCTAGAAGACCAGCCCGAGCAGTCCTATTCCGAACGGCAGCTATATGAGAGCGCTCTGGACCGCATGGCCCGTGAACTGGCCGCGGTTGAAAGCATCGACCATGAAAAGGCACTCGACAGGTTGGCAAAATCGTTGGCCAAGAAAAAAGCCGCCTAGACCGCCGCTCGCTATTCGAAAAGGCCGGGATGCGGCATTGGCTTAACATCCCGACCGTTGAAACCGGACCTATAAACGATAGAACGACCGGGCTGTTTCGCTGAACATTGATTGCTGGCTGCGCTCGTCATAGCCGGCTGCGATCTTTTTCAGCGCGTTCCAGAGCACAGTATAACTCACGGACAGGCGATCGACCGGGAAATTACTCTCGAACATGCATCGTTCAGGGCCGAAACATTCAATAGTATGGTTGTAATAGGCTGCGTGAGCGGCGACGATTTCGTCGGATGTTGGCGGCAGCGCCCGCCCCATCCAGCCAAACCCATTATCCGGCATCGCCAGCCCGCCGAGCTTGGCATAGACATTCGGACATTCGGCGATCGCGGCAATATCATCTTTCCACTGCAAGAATATCTCGTCCCGCTTGCCGACGAACCGACCAACCCCGAGCGGCGTTCCGAAATGGTCAAGAACCAGCTTGGTTTCGGGCACGGCGAGAGCAAGTGCCCTGAAATCCTGATTTTGATGATGATAGTGCCACGTATCATAGGTCATACCCCGCTCGCCGAGCCGGGCAACACCGGCCTGAAAGGCAGGATCGAGATATAGGCCGGCGGGACCGGAGGGCTTGATCAGCAAAGCATCAGGGTCACGATCCCAGGCACCGGCATGCCGGATTCCACGGAACAGCCCGTTTGCCGCCTCCACATGCGCATCCAGTATATCATCCAAACACCTATGCCGCAGATCGGCATGTCCGATTATACCTGCAATCCGGCTTGCTCCGTCCATAGCAGCGGCGCGCGCAGCTGCGGCCGCAACAAACCGGGTTTCGCCAACCGGCCGTAAATGTTCCGGTCCGTCCTCAAAATAGCTGGCGCCACATTCCATGAAAACGGTTTGCACGACCTTGTGACCGCAGGACGTATCGGCCAGAAGCTCATCCAAATTATAGGGCAGCGCCTCAATTTCCCAGAGGTGATGATGGGGATCAACGATCTCCCGCCCGGGATCCAGAATATCTTCTCTAATCTGTTCCAGCCAGACATCATTATCGAACATGTTGCGTCCCTCCAGAATTTACGGCGTTGGTGTCGCTGTACGGCGCTTTTTTGACAGCCAACACAAAAATTCAAAAAAACGCCACTCATTTCTTCCATTTGTAATCCAAACCCGCCGGCGCTGCGTAAGAGAAAGTATAGCAACTTGATGGAGACACCATTGGTAGATATGGGCGGCCTTGCTGATCAGAAATTCGTGCGACAAGCGATGAAAGCACCGATGCTCGAAGCCGAATATGAGCGGGATCTCGCCAGCCGCTGGCGGGACTCAGAAGATGAACGCGCATTACACGAACTAACGACCGCCTATATGCGGCTCGTGGTATCAATGGCGACAAAGTTCAGACATTACGGCCTGCCGCTACCTGACCTCGTACAGGAAGGTAATATCGGTCTGATGCAGGCGGCAGCGCGATTCGAGCCGTCCCGAGAAGTGCGGTTTTCGACCTATGCCTCGTGGTGGATCCGGTCATCGATCCAGGATTACGTGCTACGTAACTGGTCGATTGTGAGAACCGGCACGACCGCCGCCCAGAAATCGCTATTCTTCAATCTGCGACGTCTACGCGCAAAAATTGAGGATACCGGTGAAGAAAATTTAAGCCCTGATAATCGCAAATGGATCGCTGACCAGCTTGGTGTTCCCGAGCGCGACGTTGACTCAATGGCCGCTCGTCTGCACTCGACGGACCGGTCACTGAACGCCCCGATGACGGGCGAGACAGAAACAGAATGGCAGGACCTGATCGAAGACAATTCGGCGACGCCGGATCAGATTGTCGAGGTTGAACACGACACCAGCCGTCGCCGTGAATGGATCGCCAAGGCATTCGAATGCCTCAATGAGCGCGAGCAGCTTATCATTCAGAAACGGCGTCTTTCCGACGAGACTGTAACCCTCGAAGTCCTCGGTCGACAGCTTGGTGTATCCAAGGAACGGGTCCGTCAGATTGAGCATCAGGCCCTCGGAAAACTCCGCAAGGCACTTACCAATATTGTCAGCGCCGATGACCTCGCAAGCATTATTCCTTCTCTCTAAACTGCTAAATTTTTCCTCCCTATAACCCAGTCGCATCTTGCGATTGGGTTTTTTTTTACCACCTTCTTCAATGGGGGCCGCCGCTGAGCGGGGTCCTTTTTGTCGGCCACGCGCATCGCTTTTGCGAGCGGGTTGCCAATCTGCCTTTGAAAGGAGAAATGATGAATTTCGATACTTACACCGAACGTGCCCAAGGCTTGTTACAGGCTGCTCAAACCAACGCGCTTGCATCCGGCCATCAGTCCTTGCTGCCCGAACACATCCTGAAATGCATGCTGGAAGACCGCGATCAACTCGCCACCAATCTGATTCGCGCAGCCGGCGGTCAGCCCGACCAGCTCGCACATGATCTCGACGCAATCCTGAGAGCCATTCCGTCGGTCAGTGGTGGCCAGAATGGGCTACGGCTAAGCCAGGATGGCGCCAAATTATTTGCTGATGCCGAGGCCGGCGCCAAAAAGGCAGGTGACAGTTTTGTCACCGTCGAGCGCCTTCTGGTCGCCATGTCGGCCTTGAAAAACAATAAAGCCGGCGATGCCATCCGGCGTTCAGGTGCCGATACTGCGCGACTGGAGGCGGCTATTACCCAGCTCAGGCAGGGACGGACAGCCGATAGTGCGACGGCAGAAGAAGCATATGAAGCGCTCGAAAAATACACCCGCGATCTGACCGCAGATGCGCGCTCGGGAAAGCTCGATCCGGTTATCGGGCGCGACGAAGAAATCAGACGCGCGATCCAGGTGTTGTCTCGCCGGACGAAAAATAATCCCGTCCTGATTGGTGAACCCGGGGTCGGAAAGACCGCCATTGCAGAAGGCCTGGCACTTCGAATTATTGATGGTGATGTGCCCGAAAGCCTGCGAAACAAAAAATTGCTCGCCCTCGATATGGGGGCGTTAATCGCCGGCGCAAAATTCCGGGGTGAATTCGAAGAACGTTTGAAATCGGTCCTGAAAGAAATTGAAAAATCCGAAGGCGGGATCGTGCTCTTTATCGACGAAATGCACACGCTTGTCGGCGCCGGCAAAACCGATGGCGCGATGGACGCCTCCAACCTGATCAAACCGGCTCTGGCGCGGGGCGAGTTACACTGCCTCGGTGCGACGACGCTCGACGAATACCGTAAATATGTCGAGGGTGACGCGGCGCTCGCCCGACGCTTTATGGCAGTCTATATCGATGAGCCAAATGTCGAAGACACAGTTTCAATCCTGCGCGGACTGAAAGGTCGATATGAAGCCCATCACGGTGTTCGCATTGCCGACAGCGCGATTGTCTCGGCCGCGACATTATCCAATCGATACATTACGGACCGGTTTCTGCCGGACAAAGCCATTGATTTGATGGACGAGGCCGGCTCGCGTCTGCGGATGCAGGTCGATTCGAAACCGGAAGCGCTGGATGAGATTGATCGCCGGCTGCTGCAGCTAAAAATCGAAGTCGAGGCGCTCAAAAAGGAAAAAGACGACGCGTCGAAAGATCGGTTGAAAACCATAGAGGGCGAAATCACGAAACTGCAAAGTCAGTCTGACGAGCTGACAACAGCCTGGGCCGCCGAAAAGGATAAATTAAAGGGTGCGGCGACGGCAAAAGACGAACTTGACCGGGCCTATGCCGACATGGCGGAGGCCCAGCGGGCGGGTGATCTGTCGAAAGCGTCCCAGCTTAAATATGCAACTATACCCGAAATAGAAGGCCGTATTGCCTCGATTGAAGGACGCGAAGAAAGTCTTGACGGGCTGGTATCGGAAGTTGTCCGCCCTGAACATATTGCAGCGGTCGTGTCGAAATGGACCGGCATTCCTGTCGACAAAATGCTTGAGGGCGAACGCGGGAAACTGCTGCAAATGGAGACCGAACTTCGCCGGCGCGTTGTCGGTCAGGATGATGCCCTGGCAGCGGTTTCAAACGCGGTGCGCCGGGCCCGTGCCGGACTGCAGGACCCTAAGCGACCGATCGGATCATTCCTGTTTGTCGGGCCAACCGGCGTCGGCAAGACCGAACTCACCAAAGCGCTTGCGGAGTTTCTGTTCGAAGATGAAAGCGCGGTTTTGCGGCTCGACATGTCAGAGTATCAGGAGAAACATTCGGTGGCGAGGCTCATCGGCGCGCCACCCGGCTATGTCGGATATGATGAAGGTGGCGCGCTCACCGAGGCTGTAAGACGCCGGCCTTATCAGGTTATTCTGTTTGATGAAGTCGAAAAAGCCCACCCGGATTTGTTCAATACTTTGTTACAAGTCCTCGATGATGGCCGGCTGACAGATGGCCAGGGACGCACGGTCGACTTCAAGAATACTGTTATCATAATGACCTCAAACCTCGGTGCAGATGCACTCGCCAGCGGCGACGAAGGCGAGCTCAGCGCCACCCAGACCAATGCTGTCATGAATGCGATTTCGGCGCATTTTCGACCGGAATTCATCAACCGGATAGATGAAACCGTATTCTTCAAAAGACTCGGACGCGGTGAGATACGTCATATTGTCGACATTCAGATCAACAGACTGGAAGACTTGCTGGCCGGACGCAAGATTGCCATTAGCCTGACGCAATCGGCTGAAGCCTGGCTGGCTGATAAAGGCTATGATCCGGTCTATGGCGCCCGCCCGTTAAAACGCGTCATACAGAAACAGGTTCAAGACCCATTAGCGCGCTTATTGCTGGAAGGTCGGCTGCATGATGGTGATCCGGTTAAAATAGACGTTGAGGCTGATGGGCTCACGATAAACGGTATTCCAAATGATCTGACCCGCGGCGTTGCGGCGCTGCACTAACGCCTCTCAGGCCGGCCGTCGAACCAGCCGTTATCACGCCTACGCGGCGGGTCGCGGTCGGATCATAGCCGGTCTGTTGGTTCAGTTCCTAGTAGATGTCGCAGGGAATGATTTCGATATCACGCCAGACTAGTGATTTTCAACCGCGTTGACAGTCGCCATCGGGAGATCGTTTGCCGCCATAACGCCCGGCTGCGGCAGGTTCGGAATGATGCGAGCAGCATCAATTTCGTCACGCCGGACCTGAAATTCAGCAAACATTTCGGGCGCCATTTCAAGTTTCCGGCCGGTCGGCAATTTTAACGTCATCGCATTAACCGCGCGGCCATTGATGTGAACTTCATAGTGCAAATGGGGTCCCGTCGATGCCCCTGTCGATCCGACATAACCGATCACATCACCCTGGCGGACGCGCTTGCCGGACCGGATGCCGGGGCCGTAACGTGACAAATGCGCATAGGCCGTCTGATACCCATTGGCATGCCGAATACGGACATAATTGCCATAACCGCCATTCCGGCTCGCCCGCTCAACCGTACCATGCCCGGCCGCATAGATAGGCGTGCCTGTCGGCGCGGCGAAATCGGTGCCCTTATGCATCCGGGTATAGCCGCTGATCGGATGGCGACGGCGCCCGAATGATGAAGACAGACGCGCCCCGTTGATCGGGGTCTTCATCAAGAACCTCGTCGCACTTTCGCCATTATACTGAAAGTAATCGGTGACATTATCGTCGCCAGTTGTGAAGCGATAAAAAGCCTTATCAACCGCCCCGCCCTTTAAGGCCGCATACAGCACATCGCCGCGTCTGATTTCCTCGCCACGCTCGTCGACCATGACATCATAAACGAGTTCAAACTGATCGCCAGGATAGAGTTCACGCTGGAAGTCGACGTCATAAGCAAAGACCTGGGCGAAATCGACAACTTGCTGATCGCCTGCACCAAGTTCGCGTCCGTCATAATAAAGGCTGTTTGATATTGTCCCGCGGATCACCTTTTGCGTCGTAAATAGCTTTGATTTGATCTCCACCGGCAAAAAGGACGAGCCATCGACCCGCTTGGTTAAAAGTCGACGGCCCGGTTCGATATCGATCGCAAGAGCCGTTAGCTGATCTTCATCAGTATAAGTGCTGACTGCCAGACCCGGCCGCAACCGCCTTGTGTCAATATAACCGGCATCAATCAGGCTCGACATTGCCCGGTGTGCGTCGCCGGCCTGAATATCGAGGCGCGACATCAGACCCGACAAAGTTTCGCGCGGTTGTAATGTCGTATCCTGACGATGCATCGGGCGGGGAAGCCCATAATCCTCAGCCTCGAACAAAACCGTCGCCAAAGCCGGCATAATTTCAGGCTCCGACACGGACGCCTCGGTTTCACCCGAAAACATGCCAATAATTAAAAGAACAAAGAGAGCAATCGCCGCGAACATCCCAGTCTGGGCAACCCTCGAGCGGTCTGAAAAGGTCCTGATCACATGTTCCATTTGGGCCTCATTCAATTGTGCGCACGCGCGAATCTCAAATCAACAACGGTCATTCCTTATACGAAAAGATTAACCAAGTATTGGCAGGAGTTAACCAAACAACAATTTTAATCAAAAAATACTGTCTTTCCCATTAAATATAAGAAAATGTCAGGGTGGCTGAATCTATTAAGCGAAATGGACTGTGATATTGCGAAAAATATGGCTCATACCAATCATAGTCGGATCCATTCTGGGTCTGCTATTATTGACCCTGCCGCTGACAGGCCCGGTCATGCTAAAGACATTGATGATGCACTATTGTCAGAGCGTGGAAATGCTCTGTCATGGGACAATCACAAAATTCGGACCGCGCCACATCGCCATTACGGATCTGGAGCTCGACGCGAAACGCGGTCCCAATCATTTAGAGGTCGACAGCGTTTCACTTGAACTATCCTGGGATGGGCTGTTTCAGCCATCCATTGCATCGGTTAACTTCAACAATCCAACCATCACACTCGCCTTGAACAACACCCTGTTCGGTCAGGGGACCGCGCTCGAGCCAGGGTCTTTGGCCCAGCGCGGTCCAGACCATTCGATACCGGATATACAAATCGAAAATGGCAAGCTCAGGCTGCTAACGCTCGCAGGGCCATTAGATGCAGATTTTGCCGTGCAACTCGCCGCTAGCGGCGACGGCACTGCCTCGGTTCGGATCGCACCCACCCAGCTCAGCTTGCTCGATCAGCACCTCACGATCAGCACCGCAACGGCAAGGTTCGCCCGTCTTGAAAACCGGCCACAAATCGAGATTGATCTCGCAATTACCGATCTCGAACTCGGCGATGTGTCGGCCGCTCAACTCGCTGTGTCAATGGCCAGCGATCAAACTGCGCCGGCGGCATTGGCCTGGACCTTGAATGCCGACCATATTTCGAATGGCGATCGTATAAATGTGAAAGATATCGCTCTCAGCGGACGAGCCGGCTGGCACGGCGATGAAAACGAGCCGACCGATATTCTGACGGCAATAACCCCGGTTAGCCTGTCGGGGACCACCGGTGCCATCACCACCCAGCATGTCGAAACGTCTTCGACAAAACTTGATGGTGCGATCATCGCCAAAGCCGAGTCTGACGATGTTGAAATCTCGCTGCAAGTCGCGGCGTCCGACCTGCTGGCCGCAACGGTCACAGCCGAACATGCCACACTATCATTTCTCGGCGGCCTGGCGCGGCCGGATAATGCCATTTCGGGACATGGCAATTTTAACCTCGACATCATCAATTTCGGATCCGGTGCAGAGCATTTGCAGCCGTCACTGGCGCCGTATCTTGCTGCTATTCTAACTCCGCATGACGACGCGCTGGCTGTTTCGGATATTATAGTGGACGGTCTCTCCATAGAGAGCCCGTATCGCTTTCAGCGCGATGAACAGGCAGACTGGCAGCTTACCTTTCCCGATCCCGTCAGCATTCGCCTCAAGCCGCACGCCAGACACGATGCCCGGCCGATTGACGCCGGCGCGACCAAGCTCATCAGGCGGCGGCCCAATTTTGCCATCAATCGGCATGGCCTGGTTCAGCTAAATCCCGAACGCCCGGCCCGGCCCTAACAGCTTACAAGTCTTATGCGACTGCCCTCGTTTAATATTTGATGACTGGAAACAGGGGTGTTTTGCCCTATCTCTGCGCCTATGCTCAGCAAAATCAGCCTGTTTCTCGCCGCCGCCTTTGTCCTTCTGCTCGTTCTGGCGGGGGTGGCCGCCCTGTGGGCCGAACTTGGCGTGACAATGACGCGTCATGGATGGATTGCCTATGGCCTCGGCGCCGGTGCAAGTTTCGCTTTGGCCGCAGGATTGTTTCATTTAACATTCAAAAGCGCAAAACAAGGTTATGATGACCGGGTCGGCAGCGACAATCTGAACGAATAGAAGCGCAATTTTCTGTCGAATCAGTTACCCTCCGGCGAAACCGGCCAGAGGAATGGTGGATGATAGAACCTTCGATGCTCGCAACTTATATTGCCTCACGGATCTGCCATGATCTGATATCGCCGGTGGCGTCGGTCAATTCAGCGCTCGAGCTCCTCGACGATACAAGCGATGCCGAGATGAAAGCGCAAGCCGAACAATTGCTGGTCAGCGGTGCCGAGGCCGCGACAGCCCGCCTGCAATTACTAAGATACGCCTTTGGTTCGGCTGGCCTCTCGGACTCAGCGGCAGACCGCCATGAGGTTAAAACAATTATTGAGAGCTTCATGAGCACCCATAAACCGAGCGTCGAGTGGGACATCCAGACAGATCATTTCAGCTGCAGCCATGCGCGCGTGCTGATGAATATGGTTATTCTCGCTGCTGGCAGCATCCCACGCGGCGGCACAGTCCACCTTAAAGTTGCAAATGACGGCGATACGTTAAACCTGACCGCGACCGCCATCGGTCCTCGTGCCAAAATAAGCGACTATACGACGTCCATATTTAACGAACGTCTGCCCGAAGAAGGCTGGTCCGCACGCACGATCCAGCCGCTCTTTACACGGATGGTCGTCGATGAACTCGGCGGCCGGATCGAATGCATGTCGGAGGCAGAGACAGTGACCTATCAAGCCATGAATTTGCGCGGCAAAGGCTAGATCAAATCGGTCGACTCACCAGGCGGGCGGCGCCAGACACAGGATTATGCACATGAAAGACTGTCTGATCATCGACGATTCGGCGGCCATACGGGCCATAAGCAGAGCGATTGTTGAATCCCTGTCGATCAGCGTCCGTGAAGCCACGAACGGACAGGATGGGCTGAGCTTGTGCCGGGCACTGATGCCAGACATTATTCTGCTGGACTGGCATATGCCGGTCATGAATGGCCCCGACTTTCTACAGGCCTTAAGAAAAGACACCGGCGCCAATCATCCGGCCATCATCGTCCTATCAGAACAGGCTCAACCGCAGCACATTCAGGACGCCCTGCATGCAGGTGCTGATGAAATCATCCTCAAACCCTTCGATACCGAGGTCATTCGCAGCAAGTTCGAAATACTCGGATTCGTTTAGCGTCGGCGATCGAATCAGATTCTAGTCCTGCGAGGTGCCAAATCGGATCAATCGATACCCGTATGCAAGACAGCTCTTTTAATATGTTAGCCCATCTGGCTTTAACGCAGTCCGGACAAAAGCTTAACCGGTCGCAATCAGATCTGATCGTGATCCGTCTTGCTAGTATTTTGCGGCGTGAAAATTTTCAATCTCTCGACGATCTTGTACAGTGCTTGAAAGCCCGGCCCAATCAGCGCTTCGAAGCAGAAATTGCGAGCCATCTGGTCACGCGTAAAACCCGGTTCTTCGACGATCCCGTACAAATCGAGACCCTTATCGATGTCATTAAGCAGAAATGTCTTGATAGCGATCCCCTGCCACCCTTGAAAATCTGGTATCCGGGAACGGCAACCGGGCAGGACGTCTATTCCCTGATTATCCGACTAGTCGAGGACAAAATATTCAAACGGGCTAACCGGAAAATTGAAATTATTGGCACGGATATCAACCAGGCCAGTTTAAAACGGGCAAGATCCGGGGCGTTCAATCATTTCGAGATACAGACTGGTCTGTCAGCGCGGCGATTGCTGGAGAATTTCTCGCCGCTCGCCTCCCGAGACTGGGTGCTACGCGAGCGCGTCCGCAAGAAAGCCAAATTCAAGACTCATAATCTGATCAGCGATGACCAGAGCCTAGGCCGATTTGATATTATTGTGTGCCGTAACGTCCTGACAGACATGGCACCAGGCCAGCAAAAAAAGGCTGTCGGTATGCTCGAAACCTGTCTTATGCCGGAAGGCCAGATATATGTCGGGCCGGACGATCATCCGATAATGCTTGCATCGGCAAGCGGACCGACAACCATCATTGGCGGCGATCGCCGCCCTATTGATAGCTTTTGACCAGACGTTTGGGCCGGCCGCGACGCCTGCGCGCGGACCGATGATCAGGCACGACACGCTCTGAAGCGAATGGTCGCCTCGGTGATAAAAACATGTTAGGGCGCGCGAATGAAGACTGAACTCGACCTCAACCGCCGGCCGGCCGCGGCGTCCCGCTCCCTCGCCGGGCTGTCATTGACGGCGCTGGAAGACGAAATCAAATCACTA
>CBFHPC010000029.1:0-18483 GCA_965657655.1 Henriciella sp. | reverse complement strand
GAGCGGCCCGCGCGCTGCGGGATCCGCTATCTCGACTATAATGGCAATGCTGTCGAAGAGCAGGCGGAAGGTCTATTTGCCGTTTGTATCCAGCATGAAATGGACCATCTCGAAGGGACGCTATTTATTGACCATTTGTCGCGACTAAAGCGTCAGCGGGCTGTCGAGAAAGTGAAAAAAGCCACGCGTCTGAAAACCAGACCGGCGGCTTGAGCGAGATTTTCAGGGCGGTTTGGCCATGACGGAACGGTTGCGACTTGCCTTTATGGGCAGCCCGGATTTTGCGGTTCCGGTCCTGTCGGCGCTGGCTGAGGCCGGACATGATATTGTTTGTGTCTATTCACAGCCACCGAGACCTGCCGGACGTGGTAAAAAACTACGCCGGACGCCGGTGCATGTCTGGGCTGACGATCGGGGTTTGCCGGTGCGGACGCCTTTATCGCTGAAAGGTGCGGGCGAACAAAAACAGTTTGCAGATCTAGATATCGATGCCGCAATCGTTGTCGCTTACGGCCTAATTCTGCCACAAGCTATTCTCGACGCCCCACGGCTTGGGTGTATGAATATGCATGCGTCGTTATTACCGCGCTGGCGCGGTGCTGCCCCCATTCACCGGGCTCTTATGGCCGGCGACAAGATGACCGGTGTTCAGGCTATGATTATGGAGGCCGGACTTGATACGGGCCCAGTCCTCGCCACCGAGAAAACGGCAATCGCGCCGTCCGATACAACGGGAGATTTGCTCGACCGGCTCGCCGATATGGCAGCTGGTTTGGCCGTCAGGGCGCTGGCGGGATGGGCCGATGGTACGATCGAGCCGACACCACAGGCCGAGGAGGGCGTCGAATATGCCCATAAGATCGAAGCTGGGGACCGCCGTATTAACTGGCAGAAACCGGCGGCCGCAATTGACGGCCAGATCAGGGCATTGGCCCCGGCCCCCGGCGCTTGGTTCGAATTGAGGCCGGCTCGCAATCAGCCGCCATTGCGGATCAAGGTGCTTGATAGCCGTCTGATTGATGATGCGACGCGTGTCGCAGAGATCTGTTCGGGCCGGGTCAGTCCTGTGCAGCCGGGTACGGTGTTAGGATCTGATCTTGCGATTATGTGTGGCGACCAGAGGCTGGTTGAGTTACGGCTTCTGCAGAAGCCGGGCGCAAAGCCGATGGGCCGGACTGATTTTTTGCGCGGGCTGCCGATTGAGGTCGACTCGGTGTTAAACTGATCAGCAATGCCCGATGGGGCTTACGGTGCCAGACACGTGTGCAGTTGCGACGGCTTGGCTTATTAATGGCCTGTGCGCGGCTATGGGTCAGGTGTGATATAGAGCGTCAACAGGGTGCAGGGCACGACAAATGGTACAGCGCGTTAAACTGACAATTGAATATGACGGTCGGCCGTTTTCCGGTTGGCAGCGGCAGGCTGATCAACCGAGTGTTCAGGCAACGCTGGAGGCGGCTGCCGGGCAGCTGGACGGGCAGCCGGTGATTGTGCAGGGGGCCGGCCGGACAGATGCCGGCGTCCATGCGACCGGGCAAGTTGCACATATCGATCTGACGACACCCCGGCCAATCCGGAAGGTGGCCGATGCCCTGAATTTCTATTTGCGGCCAGACCCAATTGCGGTGCTGTCGGCCGAAGAGGTCGCGGCAGAGTTTAATGCGCGATTTAGTGCAACCCGCCGGGCCTACCGATATTGTGTTGTGAACCGGCGCGCCGATCTCGCGCTAGAGCGCGGCAGAGCTTGGCGGGTGCCGCAGGCGCTTGATGCTGTCAGCATGAATGCAGCAGCACAACACCTTGTCGGAATCCACGATTTTTCAACATTCCGGGATGCGGATTGTCAGGCCCAGACGCCGATAAAATCTCTCGACCAGATTTCCATCCTTCGCTTCGGCGAGCGCATCGAGGTCACGGTTGAGGCCCGCAGCTTTCTGCACCGACAGGTTCGCTCAATTGTTGGCAGTCTGGTCGAAATTGGCCGCGGCGCCAGACCCGAAATCTGGATGCAGGAAATCCTGACCGCCCGCGATCGTGCAAAGTGCGGCCCGGTCGCGCCTGCCGAGGGGCTGTATCTGGAGCGGGTCGATTATGCCAGCGATCCAACAGCCCTGGCCGACGGTGCATAGACCGCTTACAGACCGGCTATGCTGTCCGGCGTTTGTTGCCTTTTGTGCGGTGTGATGCGGCTGCCGGGACAGTATTAACATAATATATTGAAGCGGTTGCGTCGCCAGTATGATGCGGGTGAAACCGCTATATTTCCTGATTATAAGCGCCAACTTCGGGGTGCTTGCCAAGTCTTGGCTTCACTTCTTTGTGGAACAGATCCCGCATATCGTCCTCGCTTGCCATGCTTTCGACGACCACCACCAGTTCCGGCTTGTTTGACGACGCCCGCACCAACACCCAGGAGCCGTCGTCAAGTGTAACCCGAGCGCCGTTCACAGTGTTTACATCGACCACTTTGCGGCCAAGGATTTCAGCGCCTTTCAATCCTTCATACTCGGTGACCATGCGGTCGATAACATCGTATTTCAGTTCGTCCGCGCAATGTGGTGACATGGTCAGAGAGGTAAAGGCCGTGCCGAGCGCATCACTTAGATCGGCCATGGACTTGCCGGGATTGCGATCCAGCATCTCGAGAATGGCCTTCGCTGCAATCAGGCCATCATCATAGCCATAGCCGATTGGCGGGCGGAAGAAAAAATGGCCGGATTTCTCGAAGCCGGCGAGGGCATTCAAATCATTGGTCCGGCGTTTGATATAGGAATGACCGGTTTTGTAATAGTCCACACTGGCCCCGTTTTCCTTGAGAACAGGGTCGGTTTTGTAAAGGCCTGTGGATTTCACATCGACGACAAATTTTGCATTCGGATATTCCCGGGACAGGTCACGGGCGAGCATTAGTCCGATCTTGTCGGCAAAGATTTCATTGCCATTATTATCGACGACGCCGCAGCGGTCGCCATCGCCGTCAAAGCCGAGTGCGACATCCGCCTGGTGCGCGCGCAGGACCTCCGCCATTGCGTGCAGCATTTCGCTGTCCTCGGGGTTCGGGTTGTATTTCGGGAATGTGTTGTCGAGATTGCAGTCCATTTCGATCACGTCGACGCCCATCGCACGCAAAGCATCCGGCGCGAATGCACCGGCCGTGCCATTGCCGCAGGCCGCGACAACTTTTAGCGGGCGTTTAATCGAAACGCCCTCCGCGGTGCTGGCAATATATTTGTCTCTCAGACCGTCGACGATTTTGTGCTGACCGCCGGGTCGCGTGATGAATTGGCCGTTCAGAACGATGTCTTTAAGACGGCCCATTTCATCAGGGCCGAATGTCAATGGCTTGTCGGCCCCCATTTTGACGCCGGTCCAGCCATTTTCATTATGGCTGGCGGTGACCATCGCGCAGCAGGGAACATCAAGCTCGAATTGCGACCAGTAGACCATAGGCGATAAGGCCAGTCCGATATCAAAGACTTCGCAACCGCCTTGAACCAGACCCAGGATCAGTGCATTTTTAATCGGTTGCGAGATTGATCGGAAATCGTGTCCGGTCGTTACTCTGGGGTCGACTCCCAATTCGTGAAACAGTGTTGCCATGCCGAGACCAAGGGCCTGGACGCCATTTAGGTTCAGCTCGGGATCCTTGGCGTGACCAATGCCGTTAAACCACCACCGAGCATCATATTCCCGAAATCCTGTGGCTTTCACTAAGGGCAGAAGTTCGAATTCCAGTGTATTTGGTTTCAGATCTTGTCTTGGCGGGTTTATCATTGGGGCCTCGAAATGTGGGTCTTTGAAAGTTGCGACTGCGGATGAAAGGTCCTAGAGCGTCAGGCTGCAAAAAGCGATATTTATTGTCTTCGGATGGATGTTTTCATGTATTTTGCAATCCATCTGCCCACGCGTTCATTATCAATTGGCGCTGCCAGACTCTGCTGGGCTATGTTGACGGCGTCTTCGGTTAGCTTGGTCCCGCGACGAGTATCATAAAGCGCGCAGGAAAATTCAGCCGAGAATTCCGGGTGTCCCTGAAAGCTGATAGCATTTTGAGCTGGATAGTGGAGCGCCGCATAGGGGGTAAAAGCGCTGCTCGCGATGACAATTGCATGTTCAGCGAGGCTTTTAACCTGATCCTGATGGCTGACGCCGAGGGCAAATTGGCTTGCCGGCTGGTCCTGCATCCAGTCCGGGCAATGAATGACATCATAGACATGGCGACCAATCCCCCAGCCTTTTTCGGATTTCCCGACATCGGCGCCGAAGGCTTTTGCGAGGATCTGATGCCCGAAACAAATACCGATTTGTGGCGTTCCGGTCCGAGCCGTGTTCTGGATGAAGGCGATAAGCGCCGAGATCCAGGGCTCGCTATCGTAAACGCCATAAGGCGAGCCGGTAATCAGGACTGCATCATGAGCCTGGCTGTCAGGCAGTTCGTCGCCAGCAAGCAATGATATGATCGTGGTATCAAGGTCTGGCAGTTCAGGCGCTAACAGGGCCCGGAACATGGCCGGATAGTCGGGCCAGTTGTCCAGAAGTGGCGCGGGCGGGCGTCCTGTTTCGATGATTGCAAGTTTCATGACAGTCCGGTTGTGAAATTGAAATGCGAAGCAGCCAGCAATTCCACAGTTTGAAAATGGTTCATACTGTCGCGTTGACACGCAGAGCATACCGGATAACGTCAGCGATACGATCGATTGGGCGGAGAGTTTTATGGCGGGAGTAGACGTAACGGACAATCGTCCCTTATCACCTCATTTGCAGAACTGGCGGTGGCACGCGACCATGTATGGGTCGATTTTTCATCGCGTAACAGGTGTTGGCTTATATGGTGGTGCATTGCTGATTTGCGCCTGGCTCGTCGCCTTGTCATCCGGGCCTGAGGCCTATGCCATGATTGATGTTATCCTCACATCGCCATTTGGACAGATCGTCCTGCTTCTATGGCTGACGGCAACGCTGTATCACCTCGCAAATGGTGTTCGACATCTTATCTGGGACGGTCCCGGCATTGGCTTTGATCCGCGGATTGCGAGCCTCTGGTCGCTAGGTAATTTCGCGTTTGCTATCCTCGGCGCGGCCGCAATCTGGTTTCTATCCTGATAAATTGAAGGGGTCAGTTAAATGACAACGAGTACGAAAAGTGTCCGTGGACTCGGCGCTGCCGGATCAGGAACCCAGCATCATATTCGCCAGAGGGTTTCAGCCCTGGCGCTGCTTATTCTGGTGCCGTGGTTCCTATATTCGATCAGCTCGGCAATGGGATCAGGTTATGAGGCTGCCATTGTCTGGATGAGCAAAACTTATAATGCCGTACCGCTTGTTTTGCTAATAAGTGCGGCGCTCTACCACATGCGACTGGGTATGGAAGTCGTAATTGAGGACTATATCGGTAAGTCCGGAACGCGTCAGGCTTTGCTGATCTTAAACGCATTTGTCGTGCTCGTGGCGTTCGTTGTCGCGATTCTGGCCGTGCTCGGCGTCTGGCTGGGGACAAATGTCTGATTATTACCGCAGGGGTAAAAAATATGAGTGATTACAAGTTTATTGACCACACCTATGATGTCGTGGTTGTGGGCGCCGGTGGATCCGGCCTGCGAGCAGCTCTTGGGGCGGCCCAGTCCGGCTTGAAAACAGCTTGTATCAGCAAGGTGTTCCCGACGCGCTCGCACACGGTGGCTGCGCAGGGTGGGATCGCCGCGTCGCTGGGTAATATGAGTTCAGATGACTGGCGCTGGCATATGTATGATACCGTCAAGGGCTCGGACTGGCTCGGTGATCAGGATTCCATCGAATATCTCTGCAAGAATGCGCCGGCAGCTGTTTACGAGCTGGAACATTGGGGGATGCCATTTTCCAGAACCGATGAAGGCAAGATCTATCAGCGACCATTTGGTGGCATGATGCAGAATATGGGTGAAGGCCCGGAGGCCCAGCGGACGTGTGCTGCCGCCGACCGGACTGGCCACGCCATGCTGCACACCCTGTATGGTCAGGCGCTGAAAAATGATACCGAATTCTTTATCGAATATTTCGCCCTTGATCTGATCATGGATGATGAAGGTGTCTGTCGCGGTGTGACCGCATGGAAACTCGATGATGGCACTTTGCATCGCTTCACGGCGCAGAAGACGATTCTGGCAACTGGTGGATATGGCCGGGCCTTCTTCTCCTGCACCTCGGCACACACCTGTACTGGTGACGGAAATGCGATGGTCCTTCGCGCCGGCCTGCCGCTCCAGGATATGGAGTTTGTCCAGTTCCATCCAACCGGTATTTACGGTGCCGGCTGTCTGATCACCGAAGGATCACGCGGGGAAGGTGGATATCTCACCAATTCCGAAGGCGAACGTTTCATGGAGCGCTATGCGCCAAGTGCGAAGGATCTGGCATCAAGAGATGTCGTGTCACGGGCGATGACGGTTGAAATTAGGGAGGGTCGTGGTGTTGGTCCGGAGAAGGACCATATCTATCTCCATCTTGAACATCTTCCGGCCGAAACGCTGGCAACCAGATTGCCGGGTATATCGGAAACGGCGAGAGTATTTGCGGGTGTCGATGTCACCAAAGAGCCAATTCCTGTGCTGCCAACCGTGCATTATAATATGGGCGGTATTCCGACCAATTTCCACGGCGAGGTTCTGACCAAAAAGGGCGGCGATCCTGATGCGGTTGTTGCCGGCCTGATGGCTGTAGGTGAAGCTGCATGTGTCTCGGTGCATGGCGCCAATCGTCTGGGGTCGAATTCCCTGATCGATCTGGTTGTGTTCGGTCGTGCAGCCGGTTTGCGATGCGGTGAGACCGTCGAGGCCGGCGCCAGCCAGCCAACTGTTACCGATGCTATGACCGAGAGCCACCTTGCGCGATTTGATCGTCTGAGACATGCCGAAGGCAGCCACAATGTGGCGGATCTGCGTCTCGAAATGCAGCGGGCAATGCAGAATAATTGTGCGGTATTCCGAACCGGCGACGTCATGCAGGAAGGCGTCGATAAGATCGCGGCTATTTATGACAAGGCTGGCCAGCTTAATGTCGAGGACCGGACAATGGTCTGGAATACCGACCTGCTGGAAGCGCTCGAATTTGACAATCTGATCGGTCAGGCCGCGGTAACTGTGAATTCAGCGGTTAATCGTGAAGAGAGTCGGGGCGCACATGCGCGTGAAGATTTTGCCGATCGTGAAGACAAGGAATGGATGAAGCACACCCTGGCCTGGGTTGACGAGGCCGGCCAGGTCAAGATCGATTACCGTCCGGTTCATGAATATACGATGTCGAATGAGATCGAATATATTAAACCCAAGGCCCGTGTTTACTAGGATATTGAGGATATAGAATGGTTGAGCTGACGCTTCCTAAGAATTCCAAAATCGGCAAGGGCAAGGTATGGCCCAAGCCCGAAGGCGCGACCAATTTACGAGCTTTCAAAGTCTATCGTTACAGTCCCGAAGCCGGTGGCAATCCGCGCTGGGATACCTATTGGCTGGACATGGATAAATGCGGGCCGATGGTCCTCGATGTGCTGTTATTTATCAAGAATAAGATCGATCCGACGCTGGCATTTCGCCGGTCCTGTCGCGAGGGCATTTGTGGCTCATGTGCGATGAATATTGGTGGCAACAACACGATTGCCTGTACCAAAGGCTGGGATGAAGTTGCCGGAAGTACAATTTCGATCGCGCCACTGCCGCACCTGCCGGTTGTCAGGGATTTGATTCCCGATCTGACAAATTTCTATGCCCAGCATGCCTATGTGCAGCCGTATCTCAAAACCGACACGCCGGAGCCTGAAAAGGAATGGCAACAGTCGCCAGAGGACCGCGAAGAGCTTGACGGCATGTATGAGTGTATCCTGTGTGCGTCATGTTCGACGTCCTGCCCGTCCTACTGGTGGAATGGTGATAAATATCTCGGCCCTGCGGCGCTCTTACAGGCGTATCGCTGGTTAATCGACAGCCGAGACGAGGCGACAGGCGAGCGCCTCGATGATCTTGAAGATCCATTTAAATTGTACAGATGCCATACGATCATGAATTGCGCCCAGGTTTGTCCAAAGGGGCTCAACCCGGCCAAAGCGATTGCCAAGATTAAACATATGATGGTTGAGCGGGTGGTCTAGCCGTCTGCCGATACCGGGAATTAAATGTATTAAGGGGATGCCGCCGGCGTCCCCTTTTTCGTCATGCGCCGGGTGTCGGATGACGCTAGGCGCGGGTGAATTTAACGCTCATCGGCGCATGATCGGACGGCTTCCAGCCGCCGCGCCAACCAAGATGGATCTTGAAACTGGCCGCATCTGTGCGTGCTGTCGCGGCCGCATTTGCCCAGATATGATCAAGTCGCCGACCACGATTGGAGGCCGCCCAGTCTTTCGCCCGATAGCTCCACCATGAATAGAGCTTCTGGTCGTCATCGTGAAAATCACGCGCCAGATCGTTAAACCCCGCCCGTTCGCGCGCCGCTTCCAGACCATTTGTTTCGATCGGTGTATGCGAGACAATTTTCAATAATTGCTTATGGGACCAGACATCATTGGGATGTGGTGCAACATTCAAGTCGCCGACGAGTATGCGCGCTGAATTGTCATTCGCTACCGGTTTAAAATGGTCTCCGAGTCGTTCGATAAAGTCGAGCTTGTGAGCAAATTTCGGATTTGTCTCCGGGTCCGGTTCATCGCCACCGGCCGGGAGATAGATATTGTGGACATCCACGCCAGCAATATGGGCGCTGACAACGCGTGCGTGCCCTTCGCGGCAAAGGTCAGGTGTATCAAGGCGTTCAAGCGGTTGTTTGGAGGCAATCGCAACACCGTGATGGCCGCCTTTCTGTCCGGACACGGCAAAGTGCTCGAAGCCCATTTGCCGAAATGTTTTTTCCGGGAACTCTGCGGTTTGGCATTTGATTTCCTGAAGACAGAGAATGTCGGGCTGCTCCTGCGCGACAAACCCCTCAATATTGGGCGCTCTGAGACGTACGGAGTTAATATTCCAGGTGACAAGTTTTAGCGTATCGACAGTCATGGCAGAGGCTTAGACAGAGCCGGAAAAGCCGTCAATAACCAGCTGCTACCGGCACAGATCAAATAGCTGTCGCACGGGTCGAAATCGCTGCTATTACTTGCCATTCAAGATCGTTCGAGGCGCAGCCTATAATTCGAGTGGTGTGAAGTTCAGCCGCGACGCCTGCAGGGTGACGGTACCGATATCTTTGCTGTTCGCCTCGATTCTAACGGGAATCGTTACCCCATTATCGAGCGGTGCGAGCCACATGCGTAGTGGACCATCAAGCGCGCTCAATGTTTCGGTATTGATCTCGTCGGCATCATAACCAGCAACTTTTTCCATCGAGACGTGGCATTCATAAGCGTCTCCTGACCACGCAGACGCGCGGACGTTTTTCATGCCATGATATTCGAGATGAAGGTGGGTCAGCTGGCGGCCGTCAAAAATACGCAAGGGTCCGCCACACGGGTCTGCGCCCGGTGCGAGAGGTTCAAGCGCGAACGAAATGAGCGCTGTAATCGGATCTTTTGCGGCGAGAACCTGCTCGGCATTGGCCGCAGGATCCCCAAGATTTCCGAAGGTCGGGTTGGCGACCATTTCGAAATCATCGGTAAGATATTTCAGATCCACTCTGCGATTCTTTTTGCCGTCCGAGGTTTGGGAAACATAGGCATATGTATCGAGGCGGTCGGGCCTAAGATAGCCCGACGCGGCCAGCGCCATGTCATAATTGACAAGAATACCGGCCAGACCCGTTGTTCTGACATTCGACTGAATCTGATAGGTGCGGGGTTTGAGGTCAATCGTAAAGCTAGCTTGTCCGGTGATTGGCAGAAACAGGAACCAGGCGCTGGCTTTTAGCTGATAATCCATCCGCATGGGTTGTCCTGACCGCGCCCGGGTCAGAATCGGCTGGCTGGCATCTATCGCGGCATTGGTTGAAGAGCTTGCGGTCATCATCAGGGGTGAGATGGCAAGCGCAAAAATAACAAAAAACCTGACCATTCCTAGACGTCCTCCTAAATAGCCACCCGACAGTCTATAATAATTTGTTTCCAACGCGAAGCTGAACAAGCGCGCCTTTATTTTGGCATATTCAGTGGCCGGCGGAGATCGTCAAGCTGCTTTTGCCTCGGCCACACCGAGGTGTTGGCCACCTTGCATCTTGCGCATGAGGCGCGCCCGGGTTTTGCCTATTTCGATTATCCGACCGGTTTCGCAACCTATATTGGCCCAGGCTGCGGGGTTTACAGCAAATAGTTCGCCGGTTTCGCCTATCGCGCTTCAGACGGCGCTTGACGCCGAGCGCGCGGGCGCTTAAGCACCCCCCTTTGTTCAACACCATCGATAGGTGAGCGATCCATGTCACGCGTTTGCGATCTTTCCGGCGTCCGCCCCATCACTGGCAATAATGTCAGTCACTCCCGCGTTCATACAAAGCGCCGCTTTTTGCCGAACCTTGTGAATGTCACGCTGCATTCAGAAGTGCTCGCTCAGAGCTTCTCGCTGCGTATCGCGGCCAAAGCTTTGCGTACCGTTGATAAGCTTGGCGGACTTGATGCCTATCTCGAGAAAGCAAAAGAGGACGGTCTTTCGGAGCGGGCTCTGAAGATCAAACGCTCGATCGAGAAAAAGTCTGTCGAGGCCTAGGCCTTCCGGGTCACGCGCCTTTTCTTGTCAGAAACCTAAATTGTCGGGACTTATCCGATATTGTGTATATGCTCGCATTGGAAGATGGAGAGACGTATGCGTTTGGCCGTTATAGTTTTTTTCGCCAGTTTAATTGCCAGTTGCGGGCCGGTGAATGACGACACCTCGTCAGTATCGGTGTATTCATTCGAGCAGCCTGTTCGGGTCTATACCGCCCGCAAGGTCTATACCGGCAACCCGGCTGAACCCGTTGTCAGCGGCCTTGTCATTGGTGATAATGGACGCATTCTGGCAACGCTTCCGATTGATTTCTCGGGTGAAATATTCTCGACGAGCGGCACGCCGGAGGTGATCAGCCGGCCCGACAGCTATATTTATCCCGGTTTTGTCGACGGCCATGTTCATTTTCTTGCGATCGGTGCTCGCGCCCTGCAGCTCGATTTTACCGGCACGTCATCGATTCAGGAATTACAGCGTCTGCTGGCGGCAGAAGTCGCGATGACCACACCGGGTGCTGTAATCTATGGCGGCGGCTGGATTGAAACCGGCTGGCCGGAGGGGCGGATGCCGACGGCGTCCGATCTCGATCTGGTTGCACCGGACAATCCGGTGATACTCGAACGGACCGCTGGACATTCGGTCGTCGTCAATTCGATGGCGCTTGCGCTTGCCGGAATTGATGCTGATACAGTTGCGCCCGCTGGCGGAGCAATAGAACGCACAGCAACAGGCGAACCGAACGGCCTGCTGATCGATAATGCAATGTTACTGGTCGCCGAATTGAGAACCAGGCCGTCCGAGCAGACACTGATTGCGAACTATAAGGCCGCAGCTGACCTCTATATATCGCGGGGCTGGAGCGGGGCTCATAGTATGAGTTTTGATCCGGCGCATGCGGCCTTGCTACAACGGCTCAGCCTCGCAGGCGAACTGCCGCTTCGGCTGCACAATGCGGTCAATCTGGACGGTTACGAGATTGCGAGAGACCGGGCTTTTGAAACCCCGACAATCACCAATCGTGCAGTCAAAATAAGTATGGATGGCGCGCTGGGATCGCGCGGAGCGCTATTGTCGAAGCCCTACGCCGATAGACCTGAAACGAATGGTCTATCTTTGTTCGAAACGGATCAGCTCGAGACCCTTATGGCGAAGGCCAGTGAAGATGAAGTGCAACTCGCGATGCATGCGATCGGTGATCTGGCCAATCGACGCGTTCTCGATGCTTTTGAAGCGCGCAATTATGGCCGCGGGCTTCGCTGGCGAATTGAGCATGCGCAAATTCTCAACCCCGCAGATATTCAGCGCATTGCGGATAATGGATTGATTGCGTCGATGCAGACATCGCATGCGATCGGCGATTACAAATTTGCTTTCGACCGCGTGCGTGCTGAGGATCTACAGGGCGCATATGCATGGAATAGCCTGCTGACGGCTGGCGCCGTTGTCGTCGGAGGGTCTGATGCGCCCGTCGAGCTTGGGTCGCCGCTTGTCGAGTTCTATGCCGCAATCGCCCGGAAGGACCTCGCCGGTTATTCGACGCCGGACTGGTCGCCTCAGGAGCGTATCAGTCGCGAGCAGGCTTTGGCCCTATTTACGTCGGCGCCGGCTTATGCCGCGTTTATGGAAGAAGATCTGGGGACACTGGAAGTCGGCAAGATTGCCGACCTCACCGGATTCGACCGGGATATTATGATGGTGCCGGAGCGTGAAATTCTTGAGGCCGAACTTGTTCTTACCGTGGTAAATGGCGAAATTGTTCACCAATCTTCCGTGGGGTCCCACTAGGCGGCAGCCCTGAGCGTGCTAGATACATTATAAACAATCTCCCGAATAGAGACTTTATAAATGACCGTGATGAGCGATACCGATGCCCTACAAGGCGTCAAACCAATTTTGCCGATTAATGTCCGTGATGTGTTTGGAATCGACACAGACATGGTGGTGCATGGCTTTGCAGAGCGCAGCGACTATGTGCCGGCGCTTGATGAGAGTTACCGGTTTGACCCGCAGACGACCTTAGCGCTGCTGGCGGGATTCGAGCATAATCGACGGGTCATGGTGCAGGGCTATCATGGCACGGGTAAGTCGACCCATATCGAGCAGGTTGCCGCGCGGCTGAACTGGCCGATGATCCGGGTCAACCTCGATAGTCATGTCAGCCGGATCGATATGGTCGGCAAGGATGCGATCGTATTGCGGGAAGGCAAGCAGATTACTGAATTTCGCGAGGGTATCCTGCCATGGGCGCTGCAGCGTCCGGTCGCGATTACGTTTGACGAATATGATGCTGGCCGTCCCGATGTCATGTTCGTGATTCAGAGAATTCTGGAAGCCAGTGGCAAGCTAACGCTTCTGGATCAAAACCGCGTCATCTCGCCAAACCCTTATTTCCGTTTGTTTTCGACCACCAACACGGTCGGGCTCGGCGATACGACGGGTCTTTATCACGGGACCCAGCAGTTGAATCAGGGCCAGATGGACCGGTGGAGCATCGTTACCACGTTGAACTATCTCGAACATGACGCCGAGGTTGAAATTGTCGCGACCAAGCAGACCGGGGTGGATCGTGAGACGTTGTCAAAAATGGTACATCTGGCCGATCTGACACGAAACGGCTTTATGAACGGCGATTTGTCGACAGTGATGAGCCCACGGACGGTGATCACCTGGGCAGAAAATTTTGCGATTTTCAAAGATCTCGGCCATGCCTTCCGCATGACCTTCCTGAACAAGTGTGACGAGCTCGAGCGACCGCTCGTTGCCGAGATGTATCAACGTTGTTTTGCTGAAGAACTGCCCGAAAGCGCCTTGAGAGTGAAGGTGGCCTAGGGGCGTCATGTCCAATACTGACGATACCGCATATGATTTGTTCAAGCAGGCACTGAGTGCGGCAGCGAAGGCCATTAGCGCCGAACGCGACGTCGAGGTTTCGTTTGGCGGCGACGTGGCTCGGTCTGACGAGAAACGGATTTCGCTACCGGCGCCACCGCGTGAATTATCGCCGGATCTGGCGGCACGTGCGCGCGGCGAAGCCGATGCGGTAGCCCTTCGACTGGCGCACCATAATCCCGAGCAGCACGCAACTATTCGTCCGCAAGGCGATGTCGGCCGGCAGGTTTATGAGGCGGCCGAGCGTGCCAGGATTGAATCAATTGGTGCCCGCGCCATGCAGGGAACCGCAGCAAATCTGGATGCGGCCCTGGCAGCACGTTGCTTGAAAGCCGGCTATCATCGCATGGAGGATCGCCAGGACGCGCCGCTCGCGCCGGCGGTCGAATTCCTGTTAAGGGAAAGGCTGACTGGCCGGCCATTACCGCCAGAGGCTGAAGGGATTGCCTCTCTCTGGCGCGACGAAATTAATGCGCGTGGCGCCCGCACGCTCGACCAGCTTTCCGGTCAATTGCATGATCAGGCCAGTTTTGCCCGCACGGTGCAGAAGTTAATCCGTGATTTAACAGCCGGCGATGAGCATGGCGAAGATGATCAGCGCGATGATGATCAGGACCAAAATAGCCAGGAGGATGAACAGCAGAGCTCGAATGAAGACGGCGAGGGCAGCGACGAGGCCGAAGGCGCGTCTATGGAGCAGATTGAGGCCGGTGAATCCGATGATGTCGACGGTGAAGATACAAATGTTTCGGTAGATGCCGATGTTGATATGCAGGCAGATGAAGAGGCCGATGAGGATGAGGACGGATCAACACCGTTACGGCCGAACTATACCGATGGCGACCAGCGCGCAGAATTTGTCTATCGGGCCTTTACCACGGCAAATGATGAGGTCGCGGATGCGGCCGAGCTTTGCGACCCTGAGGAGCTCACCCGGCTTCGCTCCTATCTTGATCACCAGCTAGAGAGCCTGCAGGGCGCTGTGTCCAAACTCGCCAATAAATTACAACGAAGACTGATGGCCCAGCAAAACCGGTCGTGGTCTTTCGATCTCGAAGAAGGCGTTCTGGATACCGCCCG
Source organism: Henriciella sp. (assembly GCA_965657655.1). GTDB lineage: Bacteria > Pseudomonadota > Alphaproteobacteria > Caulobacterales > Hyphomonadaceae > Henriciella. The sequence goes on along the minus strand of CBFHPC010000029.1, from coordinate 3,862 downwards.
GCTGACTCGGGTGATCACGGATCCGACATCACCGCTGTCTTTCAAACAGGAAGATGACAGTAACTTCAGAGACACGGTTGTGACCCTGCTGCTCGACAATTCCGGCTCAATGCGTGGACGCCCTATCATGGTGGCGGCGCTATGTGCCGATATTCTGGCGCGCACGCTCGAACGGTGCGGGGTCAAAGTCGAGATACTCGGTTTTACAACAAAAGCCTGGAAAGGCGGGTTGAGCCGGGAAGACTGGATCAAAGCCGACAAGCCCGCCGGGCCGGGCCGTCTAAACGATCTGCGTCACATCATTTACAAGGCGGCGGATTCGCCGTGGCGCAGGGTTCGAAAAAATCTCGGTCTGATGATGCGAGAAGGCCTGCTTAAAGAGAACATTGATGGCGAAGGCCTACTCTGGGCGCATGATCGGTTGCTGGCCCGCCCCGAGGCACGCCGTATCATGATGGTGATCTCGGATGGTGCGCCAGTTGATGATTCAACTCTGTCTGTAAATGTCGGAAACTATCTGGAGCGTCATTTGCGACAGGTTATAACCGAGATTGAAACACGCAGCCCCGTCGAGCTTATCGCGATTGGTATCGGGCATGATGTGACGCGATACTATAAACGTGCGGTAACCATTATCGATGCCGAGCAATTGGGTGGCGCCATCACGGAACAATTAGCCAGCCTGTTTGATGAGAATGGCGAAGCGCCGCATCCCGAAGCGATGGCGGTGCCGCCACTAAGGGCTGATCCGGGGCGACCGGCCGGGGCTGTCTCCGGGGCAGCGTCTGGGGCCCCGCGATATGGCGGGAGCAAGGTCGGGTCCGGCCGCGACGTTAAACGCACCAGTTTATGACCTGCTGATATAGGTATGCTGGAGGGCTGTCGTATGATCAGATATTATCCAGTGTTGCTGGGCTTTTTTCTGTCTTTCGCCTGCTCGGATCAGTCATCAACAGCCGCACGCGGCGAGACGAGCCGGGCGTCCGATAGCATCGCCTCGGTCTGGTCGTTTGATCAGGAGAAGACCGTAATCCACGATCTTTCATGTGCAGATGTGGCGACTGCGAATGAGACCGCTGTCGCTGTGCCGGTCGCAGTTGATGTGACCCCGCTTGTCTGGCCCGAACCCGGCTATGAGACAGCCGTCTTTTCCGGTCTTGAGCTGGCGGGCGTCTGGCAATTATCCAGCCAGCAGGCGGGGTTCGGGGCGTTCTCCGGGATTGTAGAGACCCCTGCAGGGCAGCTCTTATTGGTCAGTGATACCGGACGATGGTTGCAACTCGATCTTGATGGCACGCATCGCACGCCGCTTCAAACGGCCCTGTTCGGGCGTATGCTGGGTCGTGACGGACAACCGCTTGCCGGGAAACGGCAGGCCGATGCAGAAGGGCTTGCCTATCGTGAGGGCATCGCACTGGTGAGTTTTGAACAGGATCATCGGGTCTCGGCGTTTGCGCTCTCTACATGCGGGATGGCGGCGAGAGAAGTGCGTCTGACGGGCCTTGCAGGTGAACCCGTTGCCGGCCTCAACATGGCTCGTAATGGTGGCGCCGAAGGTCTGATGATATCCGCAGATGGCGTCGTTTGGCTTGGTATCGAGACACCCGATGCGCGTGGCGCGGCGGTCGGGCGGTTACTGAAAAATGGCGGTCTTGATGCGGTCAATTGGCATACGCCGCCAGCTGGTCATCGACTCACCGGGCTTGATGCGCGCGACGGTCAGATTGCCCGGGTCTTCCGTTTTTACCGCCGTGACCTTGGCAACCGGATATTTTTTAGCGTGAGCAGATCCGGCATTCTGCAGGCATCCGGTCGACTGGCGCCCCCTGCGCCGGTTGATAATTTAGAAGGTATTGCGTTTGGTCAGGCGCCGGGCGGCGGCGACCGGTTATGGCTCGTTTCCGATGATAATGTCAGTCATCGGCAACGGACCCTATTATTCGCCTTCGATCTGCATTGATTATTGTTCGAGAATGGCGTTGATCAGGCCAACTGCTTCATAGCGGGACCAGTCGGCTTCGCCTTCGAGCTTGGCTGCTTTCATGCCAGTCTGGTCAAAAATGACAGTTGTCGGAAAACCGCCACTTGCACCGGTTTCATAAACAATATCCCAACCGGCCGGTTCCGGCATGATGGCATAAAAGTCTAACACACCGCCGGTCAGCTCGCGCAGGCGGCGCGCGGCATAGTCGCGATCTTCGGCTGCATCAACGCTGATCGCGAGCACTCTGACGTTTTGATCTTTTTTTGCGCTGTGCAAGGCGGCGAGTGACGGCATTTCCCGCTCGCAAGGTGCGCACCAGGTTGCCCAGAAATTGACCACCAGAACGTCTCCGGAATAATCTTGGTAGGTGACATTATTTCCCGCCAGATCGGTAAAAATCGACGTCGGCGCAGGGGTGCCGCGCATTGATGTGTCGAGATTTTCTAAAGTCCCAGTTGCGAATTTAGCAATCGGGTCACTATTGCCCCCTTTTGAAGAGGCGCTAAACACCGCATAGAGAGCGGCAATAATTATACCGGCGGACATCGTCATGATGGCGAGACGTGTGAAACGATCCAAAGGCAGGCTCCCTGAGCAAAGAATTAAGGAGGTTAGCATATGGTAGGCGAAACCAAGAATGGCCAGCAAATGTGGGGAGGACGCTTCGCCGCAGAGCCCTCCGACATCATACAGTCGATCAATGCATCAATTGATACCGACCGGCGTATGGCGTTTGAAGATATTCTGGGGTCGCGCGCACACGCTGATATGCTGTCTGAACAAGGGATTATTTCCGAGGCCGATAATCGGGCGATTCAAGATGGCCTTGATCAGGTAACCGAAGAAATCCGGGCTGGTACATTTCCGTTCCGCCGGTCACTTGAAGATATTCACATGAATATCGAAGCGCGACTAGTCGAGCTAATCGGTGATCCGGCAAGCCGTCTCCATACGGCGCGGTCGCGAAATGATCAGGTGGTCACAGGCTTCCGGTTATGGACGCGGCATGCGCTCGACAATGCGGCAACCGGTTTACGCCAGTTGCAACGGGTTTTGATCGATGTCGCCGCACGCGAAAGCGATACGGTAATGCCGGGTTTTACCCATTTACAGGTGGCTCAGCCAGTTACATTGGGGCATCATATGCTGGCCTATGTCGAGATGTTTGAGCGCGATGGCGGTCGTTTGCTGGCGGCAGCATCGCGATTGAATGAGAGCCCGTTAGGGGCTTGTGCGCTGGCTGGAACCGGCTTTCCGATTGACCGGGATGCGACGTCCGAGGCACTCGGTTTCGACCGGCCGATGGCGAATTCGCTAGACGCGGTCTCGGCCCGGGATTTTGCACTCGAATCGCTGGCGGCACTCTCAATCTGCATCACGCATCTGTCGCGCCTGGCTGAAGAGATCGTGCTATGGTCAAGCGCGCAATTCGGCTTTGTTCAATTGACCGATGCATGGTCTACCGGATCATCGATTATGCCGCAAAAGCGGAACCCTGATGCGGCTGAATTGATCCGTGCCAAAGCGAGCCTGGTCACATCACAATTTATCGCGCTGCAGGGCAGTATGAAGGCATTACCGCTGGCCTATGCCAAGGATTTGCAGGAAGATAAGCGCCTGACATTTGAAGCCTTTGATACGTTTGATCTGTGCGTCAGGGCGACCGCCGGTATGGTCGAAACGATGGTTTTCAATCGCGATGTTCTGCGGCGAGCGGCAGCCGCGGGATTCTCGACAGCGACCGATTTGGCAGACTATCTGGTCCGGGAGCTGGATATGCCGTTCAGGGAAGCGCATCATGTCACCGGACGCTTGGTGGCGTTGGCAGAGGCTGGCGGACATGATCTGCCTGAGCTCAGCATCGCACAGATGCAGTCG
>CBFHPC010000028.1:0-19473 GCA_965657655.1 Henriciella sp. | reverse complement strand
GTGGACAAAGATTCCGATGCCGGCACGATGATCGATTTGATCGAAATCATTAATAAGGAAGACGGTCTCAACCTTGTTCCTATTTCCGTGTTGCAAGAGTAGGAGAGCCTGATGTTTGCTAATTCCCAAATTCGCCTCATTGTCGGCATCCCGCTCGCTGTTATCGTGACTTATACGCTGTTCCAGATCATGCGTATTCTGATTAGCCAGCCCTATGAAGAACCCGATGTCGAACAAGCCCGTGTGATCGAGCGTATCACACCGGCCGAGCAGTCTTCGGAGATCAACCGTCGTGCGCGGGCAAAGCCGAAGCGTTTGAACTCGGCCGACAAGCCACCGCCACCGCCAAAATTGTCGACGACGCGGTCGCAGATCGATCTGCCAACCCCGAATATTCAGGGAGCAGCCCCAACCGATCTCAATATGGGTCCAATGCGCGAGCTGTCATTTGACCCGGTTGCGATTTCTGATCGTGATGCCCAGCCAATTCGGCCGCCACTCCCGAGTTATCCGAGTCGGGCTGCCGAACGGGGTATTGAGGGGTCGTGCGATGTCCGGTTTGATGTCGACGTTCGTGGACGCCCTTACAATGTCGAAGCTGACTGTACTGACCGGGTGTTCCAGCGTGAAGCCGTTCGGGCGGTTAGCCGGGTTGAGTTTGCGCCGAAAATTATTCGGGGCCAGCCGGTCGAGCGTCGCAACGTGGTTTATCCGCTAGAATTCAAACTGGCCGGATAGTTGATTGATATTTGTTGGAGCGGTCTCCGGGTCCCGCTCCAACAGACCCAGCATGGACCATTGGTCCGGTATCAGCCGTCTTTGATTGACGGAAAGGAGTTTTAAGAGATGACGATGAAAAATATGCTTCAGGGCTTCGTCGCCTCAGCGATTGTAATGGCTTTTGGGTCCGGAGTTGTGTCGGCGCAGACCTGTACCGAGACGCAGTTTACATCCAAGAATGCAGAATTTTATCTGAAAGCCGAGACCGAGATCTTGGTAAACGATAATCCACAGGCAGCGCTTGTTTCATTGAACCAGTTGCGGGCCCAACAGCTGAATTGTTACGAGTTTGGCGCGGCTTTACGGCTTGGTGCAGCGATTAAGATTCAGGCCGATGATTATGAGGGTGCCGTTGCGGATCTCGTTGCCGCACTCGATGGCGGCTATGTCGGCGCTGCAGACCGCGCCCAGACGATCTTCAATATCGCCCAGATTTATCTGTCGATTGAAAATCTGCCGCAAGCCTTATCCTATTATCAGCAATGGCTGTCGGCTGGCGGTGTCCCGAACCGGGATCAGAAATGGCAACTGGCCGTGGTGAACCAGAAGCTGGATAGAAACACCGAAGCTTTAGTCTGGGCCGAGCAGGTCCTGCGGGAGGATGGTACCAACGCCAAGCGGGAAGTTTATGATTTCTTGATCTATCTTTATGATGAGACAGGTCAGCTGGCGAAGAAAGCCGAGCTGCTGGAATTATTGCTCGCCAAGAACCCGACCGAGCGCCGGTTGTGGGATGCCATATCCGGTGACTATTTCCAGGCGGATGAAGAGCGGAAGGCGTTTGAAGTTCAAAAAGCGATGTATCTCGCAGGTATCTTGCAGACAGAAGACGAGATCATGCGCGTCGTGAATTTTTACAACCGCTTTAATGCGCCGTATCAGGCCGCAAAAATCCTTGAGAAAGAAATTAATCAGGGCCGGATTGCCAAAACCTATGATCGCCTTGAATTGCTGGCCAATCTTTATCAGGTTGCTCGCGAATATCAGCGCGCGATTCCTGTCATCGAAGAGGCTGCCGAGCTCAGTGATAATGGTCAGATGTTCGAACGGCTTGGACGGTCCTATTCCGAAATTCAGGAATGGGAAAAAGCCGATGTCGCGCTCACAAGGGCCATTGATAAGGGCGGTCTGAGCAATCCTGGCCTCGCCTGGGTTCTGATCGGACAATCTCGTTATGAGCGTGATGACCGGTCTGGTGCAAGAGATGCATTCCGGAATGCCGGTAATCGTGGTGCACGCGGCTGGCTGGACTTCATGGCGGCAGAGGATGCAACGGAAGTCGCAATCGCACGCTTTGAGATATCAAGTAGGTTGCAGGATGCACGGGCCGAGAAACAGCGCTGCGATAAATTGAGCGTGTTTGGCGATCAAGGCCTGCCAGAAGCTTGTGAAACCGTAAGACAGCGGATCACTGAAATCGAAACCGACCTGATCGCCTTCGATCGCCGTAACGGCTAAGATTGACTGCGATAGATCATTAAAAGCCCTGGCCCATGGCTAGGGCTTTTTTGTATGATCCGTGCGCGCGTAATTTGTGCCATGCCCCCCGCATCGGGCGCAATCGTGACAACACCAAACCTGATCTAATCCTGACATTCCGTTTGCCGCATCTGGCGAATTGTAACTAATTAGCTATAGTCGACCGCGTCCTTCCTCGAAAAAGTTTGATCTCCACAATATGACCGTATCTTCCGACCGCCTTGACAAGAAAACCGCCGAAGACGACGCCATTTGCGAACGGCTCGTAGCACTCGGCCCGATTATGCGTGAACGCGCGATTGACTGGGCTGGTATCAATACCGGCAGCTGGAATAGGGCGGGGCTTGATAGGCTGGCACCGCAACTGGCCGCGGCGTTCGAGCAGCTTGATGCCAATGTCGAACTCGTACCGGCCGAGCCATTTGATATGATCAGTGATAACGGACAGGTTGAGCCATTCACACCGGGGCCGATCCTGCGTGTGACATCGCGACCGGACGCCCCTGTTCAGGTGATAATGAGCGGCCATTATGACACGGTGTTTCCCGCCGGAACATTTGAAACGATTACGCCATTGGATGACGACCGGCTAAACGGGCCGGGACTGGCCGACATGAAGGGCGGCATTTCGATCATGCTGGGCGCTTTACAGGCCTTCGAGGCGGGCCCTTTGAAGCAACAAATCGGATATCAGATTGTTATCACCCCGGACGAAGAGACAGGCAATTTCTCAAGTGCGCCGGCACTGACGGAAGCAGCCAGCTCCGGGGCGATGATTGGTATGACTTACGAGCCCTGTATGGATACCGGCGCAATGTCAGGTGGCCGCAAAGGCTCCGCGGTTTTTGATATTGTTCTGCACGGGCGATCGGCTCATGCCGGCCGGGCAAAGGAAGACGGACGCAGTGCCATTGAAGCCGCCGCGCATCTGGTTGTCGGACTCGAAGCCCTGAACGGACAGTATGAGGGCGTATCTTTCAATGTTGGATCGATTGATGGTGGCTCGGCGATTAATATCGTTCCCGATCTTGCCATTATCCGTTTCGGCGCCCGCGCACCGGATGCTGAGGCCGCAAGCTGGGCGACCGGCCAGGTCCGGGCCTTATATGAGCAGACCATCGCTCGAGACGGTATTAGCGGACATTTGCATGGTGGCTTCTATCGCCCGCCCAAGCCGCGTAATGCGGCCCAGCAAGCATTGTTCGAAGCGGTGACAGAAACAGGGCGTGCGCTCGGACTCGAGCTTGAATTTGTTGACACTGGCGGGGTTTGTGAAGGCAATAATATCTTTGCGGCCGGCGTTCCGAATGTCGATACGCTCGGGGTTATGGGTGGCCGGATCCATTCCTCGGAAGAATATGTGATCCTGTCGAGCTTTGTTGAACGGGCACAATTGTCGGGTCTGCTCCTTAACCGGCTCGCCGATGGTCGTATCGACGCCAAATCAATTAAAAACCTGATGTTATGAGCGGGACGTTTAGAATTCGTCCAGCGCATCAGACTGATTTTGATGCGCTCATGCAGATTGCGGTCGAATCCGGTCCGGGATTTACATCGCTACCGGTTGATGAAGCCGTCCTCCGCGAGCGTCTGGCCAAGTCTGAAGAGGCATTCAACGGCGCTCCTGGCGATCCGGCTTATGGCAAATATTTGCTTATGCTGGAGGATTTCGAAACCGGCGAGATTGGTGGCTGCAGCGCGGTCAAGGCTGGCACTGGCGTGGATGCGCCATTCTTTAATTATCGCATTATCACCGTATCACATACCAGCCGTGAGGCAGACCGGCAGTTCAATCTCGATGCGTTGATCCTAACGAATGAATTCCTCGGTTATACCGAGGTTGGGACGCTATTCTTAAGAGAACCCTTTCGCGGCAGCGGCGCCGGAATTCTTGCCTCGCAAGCCCGCTATCTGCTGATGACAACTTCACCGGAAAGTTTTGGCGATATGGTTTTGTCCGAACTTCGTGGTGTTATAAATGAAGCCGGTGAAACCCCGTTCTGGGAAGGGCTGGGGCGTCACTTCTTCCGGATGTCATTTGCCGAAGCCGACCTTCTGTCGGCCACGACCGACAATCAGTTTATTCTCGACCTGATGCCGAAATATCCGATCTATATCGACCTGCTTCCGCCGGAAGCGCGCGAGGTGATCGGTCGCTGTCATGTTGACGGTGTCCCGGCAATGAAGCTGCTGGAACGAGAGGGCTTCAGATTTGATCGCATGGTCGATATCTTCGATGGCGGGCCGATCATGGTGGCCCCGCGAAACATGATTAGAACCGTGCGTGAATCACGTCGCGTGAAACTGATATTGGGACATGATGGCGCGCAGACAGGGCTGGTTTCGACAACTGAGCTGAAAACATTTAGAGCAGCGCTTCTCACCGGCGCACCACATGGCGATGATCAGTTTGCCGTTTCAGAAGAAACTTTTGCACAATTAGAATTAAAACCGGGAGATGAAGCGATGATCTGGCTCAGGAGCGACACCGAATGAACGGGACATATATCGCCGGCAATTGGGCCGTCGGGCATGGGGACTGGTTTGAACGGATTTGTCCTGCCAGCGGGGCGGTTAGCTGGCACGGCCATGCCGCTAGCCCCGAACAGGTCGCGGCGGCAATCACTACAGCCCGGCAGGCACTTCCAGACTGGCGACGATTGCAACAAAGCGACCGCGAACGCATTCTAGTATCCTATGGTGAGGCCATTAAAAGCCGGCGCGAGGCGCTTGCTACGGCCATCTGCAAGGATATGGGCAAGGTATTGTGGGATGCCCTTGGCGAGGCTGACGCGATGTATGGCAAGATACAGCTGTCTATCCGCGCGCTGCACGAACGGGCCGGGGAGGCCGTCGACAAGGCCGCCTTTGGTTTCACCCAGTTAAGCCATCATCCGCATGGCGTGATGGCGGTCTTCGCGCCGTTCAACTTTCCCGGACATCTGCCAAATGGTCACATTGTGCCGGCCTTACTGGCTGGCAACACAATTGTCCTGAAGCCATCAGAACTGGCCCCGTCAGTATCCAAAATCATGGCTGATGCATTTGAAGCCGCGGGTCTACCGGAAGGCGTTTTCAATATTATTCAAGGCGGGCATGCGACCGGCGCAGCCTTGTTAAATGGTGACATTAACGGGGTATTATTTACCGGATCGGAGAAAACCGGCCTGATGATGCACAGGCATTTCGCAGGGCGGCCTGAAATCATGCTGGCGCTCGAAATGGGTGGCAATAATCCTCTTATCCTATGGGAACCGGCCGATCACGACGCCGCAGCCGATATCGCCGCGCAATCAGCCTTTCTTACGACCGGACAGAGATGTTCCTGTGCCCGGCGGGCTATTCTACCCGAGGGCGCATGGGGTGACGCCGTAGTTGATGGTATCGTTGATCGTGCCAAAGCGCTGAAAATCGGACAGTGGGACGAGGATAATATATTCATGGGCCCTCTGGTCTCAGAGGACGCCGCGATTGCCGCCACACAATTTCAGATGAATCTCGCAAAATCAGGGGCTAAATCCTTACGCCGGCTTAAGCGGCTCGAGCGAGGCGGCGGTTTCGTATCTGCCGGTGTGATCGACGTTACCGATGCCAGATATGTTGCCGATGAGGAATTGTTCGGGCCGCTTTTGCAAGTTTACAGGGTCAAAACCTTCGATGAGGCTTTGAAGGTGGCGAATGATACAAGATTTGGGCTATCGGCCGGTCTGGTGTGTGACGACATTCAGCGCTGGGAAATGGCCAAAGCCGAGTTACGCGCCGGCATAGTCAACCGGAATCGTCCAACAGCCGGCGCGAGTGGTCATTTACCCTTCGGCGGCCCCGGACTATCGGGAAATTTCCGCCCGGGCGCATATTATGCCGCTGATTATAGTGCCTGGCCCCAGGCCAGTCAGATTGCGGAGAAAGCGGCGCGGCTCGCAGCGATTGGTTTTCCGGGTTAAGGCTATCAACTTTTTTCAGACATTAAGGAACTGGCAATCGTGTCACACCCTGTTGCACATGAAGTAAATTTCGATGGACTCATCGGACCGAGCCACAGTTTTGGCGGCATGGCGGATGGCAATATTGCCAGCACAAATAATGAAGGTCACGTTTCCAACCCGAGGCAGGCGGCTCTGCAGGGCGTTGGTAAGATGCGCCAGCTATTAGATGCAGGGCTGATACAGGGTCTTTTGCCACCGCTTCCAAGACCAAATTTTGATTTCCTTGTCGCGGCCGGGTTTCACGGCACAGATCAGCAGATCATCGCCGCTGCCGCGGCGCAGGCGCCGGCGATACTGAAGGCCGCCTATAGCGCCAGTTCGATGTGGGCCGCCAATGCCGCAACAATCTCACCATCGGCCGATACGTCTGATGGCCGGGTTCATATTACGCCCGCCAATCTTTCATCCATGCTGCACAGAAGCCATGAGCATAGCGACATGACGGCGCTTCTGTACTCGGTCTTCGAGAATGAGGCACATTTCTCGGTTCATACCGCGCTGCCGTCACACCATGATTTCTCCGACGAAGGCGCGGCCAACCATATCCGCTTGTGTGAGCAACATGGCGCGACAGGCCTTGAAATCTTCATTTATGGGCGCGAAACAGGAGAAGCGCGGACGCAGGGATATCCGGCCCGCCAGTCACGGCTAGCATCCGACAGCATCATCCGGTCTCATAAGCTTCGGCCGGATCGCAGTCTGCTCTGGCAACAATCAAAGCCCGCCATTCATGCCGGCGCCTTTCATAATGATGTTGTCTGTGTCGGTCATCTCGATACGCTGTTCTTCCATGAGAAGGCATTCGACGATCCCGCACTGTTCCTGGCCGAGGTCCGTAGAAAATCAGAAGATCTATTCGCGCTTCAAAGCATTATGGTCCGTGAGACTGACGTACCACTCGACGATGCCGTAAAATCCTACTTGTTTAACTCCCAAATCGTGCAAACTCCGGGCAGGGAACGCTTCGTACTAATAGCCCCAAAAGATGCGCAGGAGATTGATTCTACGCATAATTTCTGTGAATCACTCATAAAGGGCAACGGTCCGATCGGGCATGTCGAATTTGTTGATGTTCGCGAGTCAATGCGCAATGGCGGTGGCCCGGCCTGTCTGCGTTTAAGGGTTACACTTACGCCTGCCGAGCTAGAAGCCACCCATGCCGGTGTCATTTTGGACAATAACAAGCTTGATCAGCTTGAACAGGCAATCACAGAACACTATCGCGACCGCGTTGAACTTTCCGATTTTGCAGATATTGAATTCGCGAATGAATGCCGGACAGCACGCGAACGCATTCTCGACATTGTAAACTTGCCTGGACTTGCTTAAAAATGGTGAAATTTCCGTTCAAAATCAAAGCCTCATCTGGCATGGCCAGACGTGCTGTCCTGCAAACGAAGCGTGGCGACATCCAGACCCCGGCTTTTATGCCGGTTGGAACCGCCGCCACGGTCAAAGCCTTATATATGGATCAGGTAAAATCGGCCGGTGCCGATATCATACTGGGTAACACTTATCATCTAATGTTACGCCCTGGGGCGGAACGCATCCACCGGCTTGGCGGATTGCATAAATTTGCCGGCTGGAGCGGTCCGATCCTGACCGATTCAGGGGGCTTTCAAGTCTGGTCACTTAGTCAGTTACGAAAAATGGACGCCGATGGCGTCACCTTTCGTAGCCATCTTGATGGCAGCCAGCATCGCCTAACCCCGGCACGCTCAATCGAGATACAGGCTGAGCTGCTCGGCGCCGATATATCAATGCAACTCGACGAATGCACTAATTGGCCGTGCACGCACGCAGAAGCCGAAGCTTCGATGACCCTGTCCCTCGACTGGGGGCAATTTTCATTAGATGCCTTCGGCGAACGGCCAGACCAGACTCTCTTCGGTATTGTGCAGGGATCAACTTATGAAGATCTCCGCAAGCGCTCCGCCGCCGGCGTGATCGGGCAGGGCTTTGGTGGTATCGCCATTGGCGGGCTGGCTGTTGGCGAAGGTCATGACGCGATGTGTGCGACCCTGGATGTTACGGTTCCCGAATTACCGGTGGATTTGCCGCGTTATGTGATGGGCGTTGGTAAGCCGATTGATCTTGTCGAAGCCGTTGCCCGCGGGGTCGACATGTTTGATTGCGTTCTACCGACCCGCACCGGGCGGCATGGCCAAGCCTGGACCTGGGCAGGTCCGATAAATCTCAAAAATGCAAAATTTGCGGAAGACCTGAGCCCGCTCGACCCCGAGCTCGACTGTCCAGCCAGTCAGAATTATAGCCGGGCCTATATACACCATCTAATCCGTTCCGGTGAGCTATTAGGCTCGATGATTCTGTCATGGCACAACACCGCCTTCTTTCAGGCCTTGATGGAAGAACTAAGAAATTCGATTAGCGATGGCAGCTTTCCGCAGCTACGAGAGACCTTATCGGCGCGCTGGGCCGCGACAAAATCGCCACCCAAGCATATTGAGCCTACCTAAACTCGACACGCGGCGCGGAGTCGTCAACAGCCGGCTCAGGCCGGGGCGAAGCGGGTGGCTGACAGTTTTTCATCAAGCCGAGACCTTTCAGAAAAGTCCGCCGGTGCGAACCACGTTCATATGCCTTATGCAATTTCTTTTCATACGCGCTGGCACCCGAAATGCTCCGCACCACGCCGCGATAAGGAATGAAGCTGGACGCCCCGGATGCCACCGTATCGATGAAAGCCGTGGATGCCCCATCAACCGCACGTTCTTGCAGACCACGTCGGGCCTGTGGCGCGACATCCCAGTCACGACCGAGTAACTCGTCGAGCTCAGCAACTTGCGACCCGATCTGGCGACAGCTTATATTGCGGCTGACATTATAGGGATTTTTAATTTCAAGCAGTAGGGCCGGGATCTCGTCCCTTCTCAGGTTCAAATCTTGCAAAGGAGACTGCGCGGCCGTGCCAAGCTCATCGCGTGAAATTATCGCTGCGGTCTGCGCGTCACCTGCGCCAGCGCTGCTTTGTTGCCCTGAAGGCGAGGAAGCGCAGCCCCAGACCAAACCGGCCATACCAATTACAAGGCTCGAAAACCGTATCATAAATCATACCCTCAGACTGATCTTAGCCCTTATTCTACCACGCAATCACAGACAATGGCAAAACACCGTTGACCTGACTCAGCGCCTCGACTAGATGGACAATCTCGGCGCGCCCATAGCTCAGCTGGTAGAGCAACTGACTTTTAATCAGTCGGTCACAGGTTCGAACCCTGTTGGGCGTACCAATCCCAGAGAACACATCAATGCCGGCGCATAGCCGCGACGGCTTTAGAAACCGGTTCTTAGGGATCAAGCATTCGACGGGCTTAGAGTTGGCGTTCCCCGTAATTTACCTTCTATACCGAACGCGGCATCAAATCGTCTGACAGACACAGCATCCTCGGTAAAACCCCGAGAATCGAATCACCCCCTTCTCATAAGCCCCCGGCGTATCGCAGCGTATAGGCGAAAGGCGACATTTTCCGGTCATATCCGGCCAACCTGCAAAGCGCAGGAGCCATACGGCCTGTCGGCTTCACCCGCTGCTCAAACAGGTCCTGACCGGACAAGGCCAGACGTCGAACCTGATCTATTGTTTCAGAAAACTGGACCGCTCTATTATGGCGCAATATATTTTTTGTGTTCATTAATAAAAATATAGATACTTTTCATTGACCAGCACCGGCAAGAAACCAAATGGTAGAGATGGTTCGTTCTTACGATCCAGCGGCCGCTTATGGACGCGTGACACGACAACAATATTTACGGAGTAAATTTGTATCTGATGCGTCCTAATCGGCACACCAATGTCGGCACCAGCAGTAGCGCGACCACCCAAGCTGCGTTAGCGACAGCGAGCCGGCCGGGTTATTTCGTGGTGCTCCTATTCCTGTCCTTGATCTTGCTGGCAATGAACCGGGCCCATTCCGACCCGAATGATCAGCCCATAGACTTTAAAACTTACCGACCAACAGTGTCGCCAGCCCGGATAGACGCCACGCAAGCGCCGGTAATCGATGGTGATTTGTCAGACCCGGTCTGGGAAATGGCGACCCAAATCGTAGATTTCTATCAGGTCGAACCATTTATTGCGCCGCCGAATGTCGACACGCGCGTTTATATGGCATTCGATGAAAACGCCCTTTATATCGGCGTGTTTGCCGCCGAAGAGCAGCCCGAGAATATCTATGCGACCGTGATGGAACGGGACGGCGATGTCTGGCGTGATGATATGATCCGGTTTTACATTGATCCGTTCGCAACTGGAATGTCCGGCTTCGGATTTGATGTGAATGCGTTGGGGGCCCGGGCAGACCGGCTGGTTCAGGATGGTCGCCGGCCTATCGACGAGTGGGACACAATCTGGAACTCATCCGGTCAGATTCTGGAAAATGGCTGGAGTGTCGAGATCGAAATCCCCTTTCGGTCAATCAGCTTTGACCCGGAAGCCGCCGGATGGGGTCTAATCCTGACCCGTGAACGGGCCCACAAAGCGGAAGAAATTAGATGGGCCGGTATCGATCAGTCGGTTGACACATTCGATTTTTCACGGGCCGGTCGGATAGAAGGGATTAACGCGGTAAATCAGGGACGCGGGCTCGACATTACGCTGCAGGCGACATCGGCAGCCGCCCGCGACTGGGTCGCACCAAGAACCGACCGACTAACTTTTGAGCCAAGCGCTGACGTGCTTTATCGCTTTACACCTTCCCTGGCCGGTCTCGTTACATTCAATTCCGATTTTTCCGATACGCCACTGGATAATCGTCAGATAAATACCGGTCGGTTTTCACTATTCTTTCCTGAAACCCGGGACTTTTTTCTTCAGGACGCAGCCTTTTTCGAGTTTGGCGGGCGGGCATTTAGCCGCGCCCCAAACGCCCGTCCGTTTTTTTCGCGTCGAATCGGGATTGTTGATGGTGAATCAATTCCAATTGAAGCCGGCGTAAAACTGAGTGGCCAGGTAAGAGGCGTCGAACTCGGCCTGTTAACAGCACGAATGGGCCAGGGCAGCGAAATCGATCGCCAGACATTATCCGTCGCGAGAGCGACATTCGACATGTCATCACAGTCGCGGCTTGGCGTAGTTGCAACCAATGGCGATCCAACCGGGCAGAGCGACAATACGCTGCTGGGATTTGATTATCTTTTCCGCTCCCCGAGCATTTTAGGAAAAGGTCGCCTGCAGACTGATGTCTACTATCAGCAGACCTTTTCATCGACGACACAGGATGACGACACATTCGGCCTACGTATCGATTATCCCAATGATGTCTGGCGCTGGACGCTGGCGGCGCGCGAAGTTGGCGAAAACTTCTCGCCAGCGCTAGGTTTCGTAAACCGTGCAGCTATCCGCGACTATTCCGCCGACTGGCAGCGACGGTTCCGGCCACAGCTCCCGGGTATCACATGGTGGCAATTCGGCAGTGAACATCAGCTTATTACCGGACTGGACGGCGATACCCAGACCAGCACGAACAAACTCAAGGCAGGGCTACAGACCAGACAGGCAGATTCGGTCTGGATATCGACCTTCGCGACTGTGGAACATATAACAAAGCCCTTCACCCTGCCAAATGAGATTCCGGTCCCAATTGGCCGCTATAATAATAATGGGTCAAGTCTCTCCCTGACATCCTCGATGGCACGTCCTTATGGCGGCCGAATCCGGCTTGAACAAAAACAATTCTTCGGGGGCGATTCAACTGCGCTCGATCTGCGCTTGAATGCGCGTCCCAGCCGTTATGTCGACATCAGCGCCGGCTATTCCAGAACGGATATCAGCGTTCCGGCCGGCGATGTCAGCGTGCAGGTCGGGTCGGTCGATACGGTGTTGAACTTGTCACCGACGCTCTCGGTCTCCACACAGACGCAATATGACAATATCTCCAACAGCCTGTCATTTTTTGGACGTATGCGATGGGAAATCCGACCGGAAACAGAGCTATTTCTGTCGATAGGGCATGGTGCGATCATCGATAATGGTGATTTTGGTCGAAATTTCCGGTCAATCCAGAGCCAGGCCATAGTCCGGCTTAGCAATACCTATCGGTTCTAAACAACTGGCCATACCTGATACCACGCATGCGGTCTACTCAGTTACCATCTGGCACCCGGTCGGGTTCGAGACCGGAATGTTGCCAGATCAGTGCTTTCTGGCAGCGCCGGCACAGTCAGCCATTACATCATAAACGGGCTAGACCGATTTGGAACGATTATCCGCAACGAGTCCGGTCTGGATCTATTCAGGCCGACATTTATTTTCAGGATCGGCCAGCCGGTCATCGCCGGACAGCTTGTTGACATGATATAAAACCGTGATCATACACAGCGCAGATGGTGCCACCGATTATGGTGGCTAAGAGGGAACCCGGTGTGAATCCGGGACTATGCCCGTAACTGTGAATCGGGAGCCAATGACCATTCAGCCACTGGCGTGCACGGCACACTGGGAAGGCGGTCAGGGGTTTTGATCGATAAGTCAGGAAACCTGCCATCGCGTCGTTTGTCCGGACCCGGGTTCAGGTTTTGTGGACGAAAGAGCAAGGCTCTTTTCTGTGGCGACAGTCGTATAGTTGCCGCCCATGTCGAGGTATCGACCTGGCTATATTGTCGTTTTTGAAATACCCGCCGGGCGGCAGGGTGTTTGTGGAACTTATTATGTCTAAAAGACTAGCATTACTTAGCGCAGTATCCCTGAGCTGCCTGCTCCCAGTATCGGCCCAGACGGCGGATGAAACCGCCAATACGCTAGACACTGTTGTGATTGTCGGTTCACGCCTTGACCAGACTGCAACTGAAGTCGGGACCAGCGTATCGGTCATTACCGCCGAAGAGATCGATATTCTGGGGTATGATTTTGCCGTAGACGCCGTCGCCTCGGCGCCGGGTGTCACGATTAACCAGAATGGCGCTTATGGTGGCACCGCAACGGTTCGCATCCGCGGCGCAGCCAGCGAGCAGACGCTGGTTCTGATCGACGGTATCGTTGTAAATGATAGCACATCCCCAGGGGGCGGATTTGATTTTGCACGTCTCGACACCGCTAATATCGCTCAGATCGAGGTTCTAAAAGGACCGCAATCAACCCTGTGGGGCACCGATGCGATTGGCGGGGTCGTGTCAATCATCACCAAACGTCCCGAAGCCGGTCTTGGCGGGACTGTTTTTGGAGAGTACGGATCGTACGAGACTTTCCGGGGCGGCGCATCTCTAAATGGCGCCAATGATCGCGGCGACTTCCGCATTGCGCTGACAAATACCTGTAGCGACGGTATATCCAAGGCCGATGAAGCCAATGGTAATGACGAGAAAGACGGCTATGAAAGTTACACTGCGTCTGGCCGCGGAAGCCTCGCCCTTGGACCAGATGCGCGGCTGGAACTGAACCTGCTTTATACAGAAGCCGAAGCCGATTTTGACAGTTTGTCCTTCTCTTCGCAGGGCTTTATCGGAGATGGCAATGAGGCAAGCAAAACGGAAGAATTATCCGGACAGCTGGCACTTGTCTTCCCGGCACTTAACGACCGGTTCGATAATCAGCTGCTTATAAGCTATTCCGATATTGATCGGCAGAATTTCAGCAATGACAGCCCTAGCTTCGGCGCTGAGGGCAATCGCAAGGCCTTTCGCTATCAAGGGACCTATACTTTCAACGCACATCATAAAACTGCCTTCGGCGTCGAACGAGAGGACATTGCAGCCAATGACCAGAAAACCTCGATCGATGGCGTGTTCGGCCTGCATGAATTTCAAGTCAATGAAGCATTAACGCTGACCGGCGGTGTTCGTGTTGATGACCATGAGGATTTTGGTTCTAAAACAACCGGCCGTGTCGCTGCCGCCTTCAATCCAAATCCGCAAATAACTTTGAGAACAAGCTGGGGGCAGGGGTTTAAAGCCCCGACTATTTTTCAGGGCACCTTCTTTTGTTGCGGTGCAGATGCACCAAATCCGGATTTGAATCCTGAAACATCTGAAGCTTTTGATCTCGGACTCGACTGGCGCTCGCGCGACGGAAAACTTGAACTTGGCGCGACTTACTTCAATCAGGATATCGAAAACCTGATCAATTTTAGCGCGGGCAGCTATTTCAATGTTGCGGAAGTCGGAACGCGCGGTGTTGAACTCTATGGTGATTACCAAATTGCCGACTGGCTGAATATTTCAGCAAATTATGCCCTTATCGACGCCGAAGATAAGAGCATTGACGGGCAACTGGCGAGAATACCCGAGCGCTCGGGCGATATGACGTTTGCACTGACACCAGCCGGCCCGCTATCGGGCGCGCTGCATATCCGTTACAATGGTGACGAGAATGATGCCAATGGTGAGGTTGCAGCCTGGACCCGTATTGATGTCAGCGCGGGCTATGAGATTAGTCCATCAGTCGAATTATTTGCCCGGGTGGAGAATCTGTTTGATGAAGACTATCAGCAAATTCTCGGATATGGCACGCCCGGGACATCCGGGTCGCTCGGTGTCCGGTTCAAATATTAAACGATGCTGAGGCTGATAGCTCTTATCGGCGCTCTGGTTCTGGCCGCCTGTGACGGACATCAATCTGTGACAGGCACCGGGCCAGAGCGCCCTATGCGCATCGTCAGCCTCGATTATTGTGCCGATCAATATGTTCTAAAATTCGTCAGTCGGGATCGTATTCTGGCCGTATCGCCAGACGCCAACAGCGAATTTTCTTATATGAGGGATCGCGCGCATGCGATTGCAACTGTGCGCCCGCGGGTTGAGAACGTTCTAGCATTGAAGCCGGACCTGATTATCCGGTCCTATGGCGGCGGACCAAACGCACAGGCTATGTATGAACGCGCCGGAATACCGGTTCTGAATATTGGCTATGTCAATAATCTCGACGATATCCCGAATGTCACACGCACGGTTGCAGCCGGTCTCGGGGCGCCGGAGCTCGGAAACGCGGTTATAGCTGAGTTCCAGACAAGGCTTGCGGCCATACCAGCCTCCGAAACGCCGCTTCCAACGCTCTATATGACGCCATCGGGGGTTACATCTGGCCCAGACACCCTGATCCATGAGATGCTAATTGCGGCCGGTCTTGCCAATTATCAGACGAGACCCGGTTGGCGGAGCCTACCACTGGAAGAACTCGCCTATACGTCACCTGATCTCATTGCTGCGGCATTCTTTAATGAGCAGCCCGAGACGGTCGGCGCCTGGAGCAGCATGCGACACCCAGTCGCCAGACGCCAACTCAAACAGAATTCCGCTATTTCCCTTAATGGGGCTTGGACATCCTGCGGCGCCTGGTTTCTAATCGACGCCATTGAAGCCCTGGCACAAGGAAACAGGCCATGACGCTAGGACGACATCTCACAACATTCTTGCTAATCGCCAGTCTTTTGACACTGTTCATGGCCTGCCTATTGGGGGCGACACCGCTTGGCCCTGACCGGGTTGTCCAGACACTTTTCGGGGCTGGCACGCCCGGCGATACAGTGGTGATATGGCAAATTCGGATGCCGAGAGCACTGGCGGCCTATGCGGTCGGTGCGGCACTTGGCTTGAGCGGCGCAGCGCTGCAGGGATTGCTGCGTAACCCACTCGCCGAACCGGGCGTTCTGGGTGTAACGGCTTCGGCCGCGCTCGGGGCTACATTTGCGCTTTATTATGGCCTTGTCAGTTTCAGCGCCTGGGTACTGCCTGTTGCAGCGATCTCGGGCGCTCTTGTTGCGACCATTATCATCGCGATTGCCGCGATCAAGGTGCAATCGGTAATTACGCTGATCCTGATAGGGGTCGGGCTATCAAGCTTTTCGGCTGCCCTGATGAGCCTGCTAATGAACCTCGCCCCGAACCCGTTCGCGTTGTCGGACATGTTAAACTGGATGCTGGGTTCTGTTGCAAATCGAAGTCTTGATGATCTCTATTTCGCTGGTCCGTTTCTTGCGATCGGATTTGTGATTCTGCTTGCGACACGGGACGGTCTGTCAGCGCTTACACTTGGTGAGGAAGCCGCCAGCGGTATCGGTCTCGACCTAAGGCGCCAGCGCATTTTCGTGATTATCGGCACAGGCCTTTTAACCGGGGCTGCAGTATCTATTGCGGGGGCGATTGGCTTTATCGGTATCATTGTACCGCATATTATCCGGCCAATGGTTCGTCATGATCCGGCCCGGTCACTTTTACCATCGGCCTTGCTTGCAGGAATTGGGCTGGTCCTTGCCGACATACTGGTACGGACAGTCCCGTCTACAAGCGAATTGAAATTGGGGGTTGTCATGGCTTTGATCGGAGCCCCAGCTTTTGTCTGGATTGCGATGCGAGGACGGACACTCGATGACTAAGCTTGTCGCCTCGAATCTCAGTGTCCAGACCAAGAAAACCTGTCTGCTGGATGATGTCTCTATCAGCGTGCAGAGTGGCGAGCTCGCCGTTTTGCTTGGACCGAACGGCGCTGGCAAAACAACATTACTGCGCGCGATAACTGGCCTACTCAAGCCCAGTTCGGGCGGGGTAACCCTGGATACACGGCCGATAGATGCCCTAAGCCCGAAGCGACGGGCACAAAAAATCGCCTATCTTCCGCAAACCCGTCCACTTGCCTGGCCCAGTCGGGTTATTGATGTCGTTACGCTAGGGCGTTTTGCGCATGGCAGCGCGATTGGTAGTCTAAGCGATGATGATCAGGTCGCTATAAATGCTGCGATACAAGCCTGTGATCTAACAACGCTGCAACACCGGCGCTGCGATACATTGTCTGGTGGCGAACTTGCACGTGTTCACTGTGCGCGATCATTTGCGGCGCAAACATCGCTTCTCATCGCCGACGAGCCTGTCGCAGCACTCGACCCGAAACACCAGTTCAAAATCATGGACCTGATTAAGAACTATGTTGCTAATGGCGGCGGGGCGCTCGTTGTTTTGCATGATATCCGCCTCGCCGCGACTTATGCCGACCGGCTGATCTGGATGAAGGCCGGTTCGATTACCGCCGACGGCCCACCGGATACAACATTGACGGTTCAGCAAATGGCCGACACATTCGGCGTGAAAGCCCGTATCGAAAATCAAAATGTCATCATCGCTGGCAGTATCGACTGACGCTGCGAGCTTGCTAATCATGAAACCTAGCATGGCCCGGTTGATCGTCGACCAGCCGGTGTGAACAGACCAGGCTGTCTGACCCGTTTGATGTAAAACGAACCAGTTTACCGCCTTATCAAGCGGCTAGATCGCGCCCCGGCATCCAGTAGGTTCTGGCTATTTTTGGCCCGCGGTGGTCATAGAGCTGAGACCCACGGATCTTGCCCTGCTCATGCTGGCCCAGCCCTTCACATTTATGCGCCTTAATAAACCGATTGGTGCTGTGCATGTCGTTTAAAAAAAGGCAACAGCCGCAATCTGTTCGAACAGTCTTTATTTATTTGCAAAGATGATCAGGAGTCACACCTCAAATACATTTTATTTATTATTATATATTTTTGAAAAATCATATTTAATTATAAATAAAATAGTAATATTACTTATTTAATACTTGCCATTTGGATATAAATTACTTTCTGCTTTGAAAGTAACAGAAAGACCACAGAATGGCCCCGCTCGACCCCGCAGCGATAGCAATCAAGCCGAAATGCAATCGGTTTCATAACCGTGAGCCCGATAATGAGCTGAGGTCAAAAAAGCGCGGTTCGTTCAGACATTTTCTCAGTGTCAGCTCAGCATTTATTCTAATGGCCCCAATCGGTCTGGCCCAGACCAGTAATAATATTATTGCATATGACGGCACGGTTTCGACGGATTGCACCACACCGCCGGTTGCCGGGACCGCTGACCCGGAGGACCGGGACCAGAATGTTATTGTTGGTGGTGAGCATTGCATGCAACCAAGCTCTAGTCAGAATCTGGTCGTCGGGACCGGCAATGAAGTCGGCAATACAGGTTTAAGAAACGTACTCGTCGGAACAAATAATAAGGTTGGAAACACAAATACCTTCAACCTCGTTGTCGGCGCGAATAACACCATGCAGGAATTGACGTCCGATAGTCTGATCGTCGGCAAGGATAACAATATCGGGGGTCTTTCTTTCGATAGCATTATTATTGGCCAGCAAAACACACTCCGATCAGGCCAGGTAAGCTATATCAAAGGCAGCGATAATTTCGTCGGTATCGACACAGTCGGCTTACGAATTTTCGGGGATGGTAATGATATCCTGCAAAATCAAATAAGCCAGCAATTCAACCTTACAGACTTAACTGTCATGGGATCACACAACCGTGTTCTATCAACCGGCAACACCGCCGTGAACGGCTCTGATAGCATTATCATTGGATCAAATAATGAAATTAACGGAGCCGGTTCAGGCTCGAAAAGGAATATTGTGCTCGGCTCACAGAATACTGTGTCAGGCAGCAATAATTTTGTTGCATCGAATGCTGCAGCAAGCGGTTCGTTTAATGTTGTGATCGGTGATGGGGCGAACTCATCGGGCGAACATGCCGTTGCGATTGGATCGGGATCGATCGCAAGTATGAACCGGCTTGCAGCACAGGATGCCTATTCTGGGGGAGTGATCTCAGGCGTGATGTTTCTCGAGGGCCGGGACGCTATAGGTGGCGAATTCGCAATTGGCGACCGTATACTGACCGGTCTTGCAGATGGACGCATAGAGCAGGGCTCTGGCGATGCGATAAATGGTCATCAGCTCCAAACATTTCTAACCGCCGTTGATACGCGAATAATCACGAACAAAAACCGAATCTCTGATGCAGGGGATGATATCTTCGATCTTGATACCAAAACACTTATCAACGCTATTCACATCGCAAGAAACGAAAATGATATCGCGACATTGCAGACCAGCGTGGCTCATAATCTCGTGACGATTGGTGATAACATCGCCAATATAGCAACCAATACCGCCAATGTCGCGACCAACACATCAAATATTGCGACCAATACCGCTGACATTGGCACAAATACCGCAGCCATATCGGCGCATACCAGTCAGCTGCAACAGCACGACACCAGGATCGGCGAAAATACCGCCAATATCGCATCCAACACCGCTGACATTGGCACAAATACCGCAGCCATATCGGCTCATACCAGTCAGCTGCAACAGCACGACACCAGGATCGGCGAAAATACCGCCAATATCGCATCCAACACCGCTGACATTGGCACAAATACCGCAGCCATATCGGCGCATACCAGTCAGCTGCAACAGCACGACACCAGGATCGG
>CBFHPC010000027.1:0-19781 GCA_965657655.1 Henriciella sp. | reverse complement strand
CTTGCCGATGGCGCCATGCTGGCAATGCTTTTTCTGACCGATATTAAAACAAGATTCCCGCCGGTCAGCTTTTTTGACGACGCCAGAACCAGCCCCGAGCAGCAAGATAGAAGCGATTAAATGACTCTTATTTACGCGCATGCTGCACTCGCAATCATATCAATCCCGCTCGGTCTCTATATTTTCCTGACCCGAAAAGGGACACGACAGCATAAGCGGCTTGGCATGCT
The DNA here is from genome assembly GCA_965657655.1 of Henriciella sp. Lineage (GTDB taxonomy): Bacteria > Pseudomonadota > Alphaproteobacteria > Caulobacterales > Hyphomonadaceae > Henriciella. Next base: position 19,551 of record CBFHPC010000027.1, on the reverse strand, counting down.
ATGGGTCAGCTTTCTTATTCTGGTCTCGGTGTCAGCGATATTTATTCAGGAAACCAGACCCGGGCAGTATTCCCTGATACATCTCCTCATTCCATGGACACTGGGATCACTGGCCCACGCATTGTGGAGCATCCGAAAGTTCAAACGGACCCGCGATAAAAAATATAAACGGGCGCATATGTACACAATGATCGGGCTGTATATCGGCGCGCTTCTTGTCGCCGGCACTTTTGCGCTTATGCCGGGGCGCGTCCTGCACCAAATTTTATTCACGCCCTGAGCCAATATATTGACAAGACAGGCCGCAGGGCGCACGCTTTCGGTTCTTGGTTCGGTCGTAAATAGCGACGCAGCAATCAAGGCCTAGCCCTTGGACCGGACGCCAAAGGAGCCGCATGCAGATGCAATTTTGGTCAATAATCGGCGCCGCCCTGATTTCACTTGCTGGCTGCATGATCCACGGATTTATCGGCGGACGGATCTATATGCGGAATATCAGGCAAAGTGACCTTTCGCCCCTAACGATGTCACTCAGCCTTGTTTCATGGCATATGTTCACGATCTTTTTGCTAGTTTGCGCAGTCACGCTTCTCTATATTGCGAACAATCCGGGTTTCGAGGTCGCGGCTTATCCGTTCATCGCTGCGAACTTTATGGGTGCGGGCCTTTTCATTGGCCTGGGGCTGGCCGGGCATGCCGATCTGGCCAGGATGCCGGGCGCCTATTTGATGGGGGCAACGGCTATACTGGCACTAATTGGTGTGGCCTGAGGTAAACGGATGCCCGGTTCAGCTCAGGGGAGCTGGAACAGATCCTCCACCTTGCAGTTCAGGGCACGCGCGATTTTTAAAGCCAGCACCGTCGACGGCACATAGACGCCATTCTCGATCGCATTAATGCTCTTGCGGGACACCTCAACCTGCTCGGACAATTGCTGCTGGGTAAGGTTAGCCGGCTTTCGAAACGCTCGCAGATGGTTAATCAGTTTTTCGTGATCACTACTCAACGTCCGACTGCTCCATATCCGATACTAGAAAGCCTAATAGCAATAATCCGAACGTCAGAAACATAACGCCGCTTATATTGAGCAATAGCATATTCGCCGCTTGAAATGACCAATTTTCCCAGTCTTGCAACGAAAACAACACAAACACGCCAATACCGGTTATCCCATATCCATATGCACCTAATTTATAAAGCCGCTGCACGACTAATTCATCATACAGCACCCTGGCCTGTTTGCGCGACATTATGTGGTACATAAGGCTGAGCACCCCTGCGCCAATAAGTGTTACCGTTCCGGGCACCCACATATATTGCTCAATCCCGTCAATAAGGTGCCAGTTTGTGATGAGCTGAATGCCAAAAAAAACATTGATTGCGCCACACAAAACCAAAAGCGTATTTCGAATAAACATTCAATTCTCCCAATATGTAACGTATACTTATCATTAATAAATGTGTAGTCAAGGTTACATTTTTGCTAGACGAACTGGCCTGTTCGGTTAAGATGATAAGGTTCGATAAACCGCGCGGGCTCTGGGGTGAATCGGTCAGCGAACCCTTGATTTCGGTCGACCCAAATTGGAACTGCAAAAAGTTTATCGCCACAATGATGATCGGAATGAAAACATGACCCTGGTCACCGCCATAAAATTATACTTCGCAAACTGGATTAATTTTAAGACGCGATCCTCGCGGGCTGAATTCTGGTATGCCATCCTCGGATTGATCATCATATCAGTGGTTTTCGGTTTACTGCTTATCATCACGCTGAGCATTGTCGGCGCGCTATTCGCCTGGAGCCCGGACCGCGTTGCGAATATGACCGATATTCTGATGCTGCCATATCAAATATTCACGATGATCGCTTCGATTGCACTGGTTGTTCGCCGGCTGCATGATCTAAACAAATCCGGCTGGTGGTATCTGATATATTTCACCCTGATTGGCATTCCTGTTCTGATCTACTGGTACTGCAAAAAGGGTGACGCCGGTGACAATAGGTTTGGCAACGATCCACTGGCCGAAACCTGATCGCGGGCTCAAAGCCCATCATCAGCGCATAGCATGTGCGCCCCAATACATATAAGGACCTATTCGAACATGGCTGACCTCATAGAAAACTCACACGGATACTTAGCAATCGCGCTGCCATTTCTGATTGTCGCCACGATCTTCTTTTTCACCTACATGACCTCGAGAAGCAAATATAAGATGTTGACGAAAATTGCAGAACAAACAGGTGACAAGGCCGAATTGCAGGCGCTGCTTGCGCAACTCGAAAAACCCAAACGCGACACAAATTACAGACGGGACGGCATCATAACCGCTTTTGTCGGCGTCGGCCTGTACCAGTTTGGTAAGGTCAGCCTTGGCCCGACAGTCGAAGGCGTGGGCTTCCTCGTCGGCGCGATCGGCATCGGCATGCTGATCGGGGGCCTGCTGTTTCCCGACCGGCGCGCTAAACAGTAAACGTCACGCACCTGTCATTACCGTCCATCAAGCCGGACCCTGCTAAACTCGCATCCGGCCGGACATAATGGCCCGCTCCTGTAAAGCGCGCCAAGCCGGCATGGTTCAGACCGCCGCCCGCCGCGCTCGCGGCCGGACTGGATGCATTTTACACGGCACAATCTCGGAAGCGGCCCAGACATCGCCGCGATAGCAAATGCGGCTGTTGGTGGCTGGCAATTCGCCAGTCCGCCAGAATTGGTTTAAGCTTGGTGCTCCGGGCGGTAATAGCAGATTAATTTCGTCGACCTGCCCTTGCCGCCCGCCAACACAACGGCGCACTGGCTCATGTCTGACATTCGAAACCGTGTAAAAGACCGCTTCCCAACCATACTCGTATCCTTGCTGAGTATTCTGCAGGCAACCGCCTTCAGTCTGCTCTGGGCACATGACATCGACACTATCAGGCTTGACGCATTCTCAATCGACATGCTCGCCAGCCTCTGGCAAATCGCTGCCACTGTTTTATTATTAATCATTATCTGGATGGTGTATTGCGTAAACATTATGCGCTTTGTCTGGCTGCCGACACTGCTCGATTCGATATTTCCGTTTGCAATCGGCCTGACCGAATTCATGGTGATTGAATATATGAACATCGATCACTTGGGCTGGTGGCTGTTATTCTGTGCATTGCTAAATTTACTAACCGCTTGGAGTGCGCAAAACACGCTCGTCAAAGCGCGACAGGATCCAGGAAACGCGAGATATTTTGCCAATATTCAGCCGGCGACATGGCGCAATTTTATTCAGGACGGAATGTCAATCGGTGCGATGGCCGCGCTGGCGATCTATCTGATCATACGCCCGGACGGTCAGATTGCGATCTGGGCCGCATTAATATTTATCACGGCCGTCATTGCCACTATTTTTAACAACCTCGGCAAATATTGGAGGTCGGCCATGTCAGCCGACTAAGCGTTGCCACGCAGGTTACGAAGATCGAGCTCGCCTCTGATCCACTGATATCCCGGTCTGATGATCACCCCAAATAAGCCCCCCTGGCAGAAATGCCGGCATACGCGGACTGTTAGAAACCTGACAGTCCAAATGCTCTACTACTGATGCAATGGTCATAGCTTGCGCACTGCCGCAGCCGGTTATCACAACGCCAGACAAAATTATGGCGGGACAGGCCCGCCATAATCAAACACGACTGCGATACTGAATACTAAACAATAAATTCAGCAAACAGCAGGATAAAACCAATACTGGCAGCCGTCACCGGAACAGCAAGAAGAGCTGCAAGCAGACCCTGTCTTGCTTCGGTTTGGGAGGAAACGCGCATGGGATAATTCCTTCTATTGCGAATAGCGGGCGCAAAAAGGACCCGCTCGTTTCTAGATAGATAGCCGCATGCTGAAAATCAATGAATGTTTTATAAATTATTCATTATTGGTGCCGGGTGATGCTTTAATAGGCACTGCAAGGCCGGAAATAACAATATCCAGGATACCGCGCAGTTCAGTTTCCAATTTCGGCAGCGGCAAAGGACTGAACATTTGCGGAAATCTGAATTTCATGGTCGCCGATTGCAACATATCGGCCAGCCGTGCCGGATCTTCGATCGGGGCAAAATGCCCTTCACTTACCCCCTGCTCGAGAATTTGAGCGATAAAGACCCGCTCTTGAGCGAGTTCCTCGTCTGTATATTCCGGCCGTTGCCGCGACAGAATATCGGCAACCTCAACCAGCTTTGGCTCCTGATCAAGCTTTCGGAAGGTTTCCTGCAATGCCGTTTGATGAATTGCGTGCAATTTTTCAGGCGCAGAGCCCGCAGCTCTCACCAAGGCCGCACTTTTCTGGTGCAATGGAAGATTGGCTTTCCGGGCCAGTGCTTCTGCAATATCAAGTTTCGACGCAAAAAACCGGTAGATATTACCAACCGACATGGCGCAATCGCTTGCAATTTCTGCCATCGTAGTTTTTGCATAACCATAGTGCGTAATACGCGCACGGGCGGCTGCAAGAATTTGATCGCGTGTATCAGACTGGTCGTTCATTCACCGCATGTACCGATAAACCAATGGATGATCAACAAGTGTCTATGTCAAGCTCAACAGCATCGATTACGCTAAATCGGATTGGCATTCTCGGCGGCGGCGCCTGGGGAACCGCACTCGCCGTTGCCGCAAAAGAAAATGGCCGCGACGTCATTATCTGGGCGAAAGAGGAAGAGGTCGCAAGCGCGCTTCGCAATGGCGATGGCAATCCGGTCTACCTCCCGAACACTATTGTGCCGGCAATGCCCGCATCAACCGAGATTAGTGCCCTCGCCGGCTGTGACGCAATCCTCGCTGTGGTTCCGGTACAATTTTCCAGAATCACTTTCACGGCCCTGGCCGAACATATCGCGCCAAATACACCGGTCATTTTGTGTTCGAAAGGCATCGAAAGCCAGAGTCTTAAATTGATGACTGAGGTGCTTGCAGATACGATTCCATCGGCTATTCCGGCCGTGCTGTCAGGCCCGAGCTTCGCCGCCGATGTCGCTGCGCATTTACCGACAGCGGTAACCCTGGCCTGCGCGGACCCGGAGATTGGCCAGGCCTTGTCACACGCCATCGGGCGGCCATCCTTCAGACCGTATCTCACGGACGATCTGATTGGCGCCGAAATCGGCGGCGCCGTTAAGAATGTGCTGGCTATCGCTTGCGGTATGATGGTTGGCCTCAAACTCGGCCAGTCAGCTCATGCTGCCCTGCTGGCGCGCGGATTTGCAGAGATGACGCGGCTGGGCGTGGCGCTAGGTGGCCGGGCAGAAACACTCGCGGGTCTTTGCGGGCTCGGCGACCTCGTCCTGACCTGCTACTCGACACAGTCCAGAAATATGAGCTTTGGCAAGGCGCTTGGTGAAGGCGAACCGGTTGACTCGATACTGGCAAAGCGCCAGGCGGTAACTGAAGGCGTGGCCTCGGCACCGGCTGTCGTCGCACTTGCTGATAAGGTCGGGATTGAAATGCCAATATGCCAGGCCGTACACCAGCTGCTGACGGGATCTGAAAATGTCGAGACAATCATCGACGATTTGCTATCACGTCCGTTCAAGGAGGAATGAATGGCACTATTTCTGATTAATGCGCGTGACAAAGCCGATAGCTTGGATTTGCGAATGGCAAACCGCCCGGACCATCTGAAATGGGCAGCGCAATTTGTTGAGCGGATTGCAATGGCGGGACCGGTCTTCCTCGAAGATGGTCAGACCATGGCGGGCTCAACATTCGTCATCGAATTTGAGACGCTTGACGATGCGAAAACCTGGGCGGCGAAAGACCCCTATGCGCTGGCAGGCCTGTTTGAGCGAGTCGAAATCAGACCGTTTCACTGGGCAATTGGCGACGGCAAACCGAATGGCTGAGACATTGTCAGACCGGTTCTGGGAGTCCAAACGCCTCGAAGACATGTCGCAGACAGAATGGGAAGCATTATGTGATGGCTGCGCGAAATGCTGTCTCATCAAGCTCGAGGACGAGGATAGCGGCGAGATTGCTTATACACGATTGCATTGCAAATTGCTGGATGGCAGCACATGCCGGTGCAGCGACTATGAAAACAGGAAAGCAAAGGTTCCAGATTGCGTGATCCTGACGCCGCAATCGGTCGCAGAGATAAAATGGATGCCCGATACCTGCGCTTATCGCCTGATTCATGAAGGCAAGCCGCTCCATGACTGGCACCCTCTAATCAGCGGCGATCCGATGCAAATCCATCGTGACGGCCATTCGGTTATTGGCCAGACGGTTAGCGAAGACGACGTCTTCGAAGAAGATGCGGTGGACTGGATTTTTGACTGGTCCGATCAGGCAATGAGCTGATGCATTAGGGGCCTTCAACAATATGTCCTCTGGCGCGTAGCATTTCGGCCAGGCTGTCGGGGCCGGCCAGGTGCCCGGCGCCGACCGCAACAAAGACAATATCGTCCTCATCCAGCATTGCTTCAATTTCCCTCACCCAGTTGCGATTGCGCTGAACGAGCAATGAGTCATAGGCTTCCGGGCCAAGGCCGACGGCTGATGAATTCGATATCATGGCCGCAAGCCCCGCCACATCACCATCACGCCATTCGGCAACGAGATCATCAAGCATATCCGGCATGTCATCGAGCATGAGCGCGGTCTCATAAAGCAATTCGACTTGTTCGGCCTCGGATATCCGGTCAAAAGCTTCAGCCTGATCAGCAATCGCCTCAAGCGCCCCGATCGACTTTCCCTGCGCCACCGCCTGTTCATATAAATAGGTCTCGAGGCCGACCGCTTGTTCGAACCCCTGCTCCTGTGCCGCTAATGATGACAGATTCACCATAACCAACCAGGGTTTAAACCGGTCAAGCATATCCAGCGACAGGCCAAACCGTGTCACTGCCGCGTCAATCACAACCGCATCTGAGCGAGCCAAGACCCGGCTTAGAGAGCGGCCATCCTGGTAAGTTCCGCGCTGTACAAAATCATTTATAAACGCATCCTGCGCCGCGGGGCTTGTCGTATCTATTTCCAAAACAAGTCGGTCTGCACGCGCAAAGGCTGCATCAAAAGCGGGCGACCGCCAAACCGTATCGGGACGCAAGACATGTACCGTTCCGAACAGATAAATATCGGTATCACTGTCGGAGACCAACCAGACCGGCGGCGCGCCTGATCCGGTCGTTGACTGCGCGACCTGCAATGCACGCGCATAGCCTGCCCGCAATGATGCAATGTCTGAGCGGGCCGGCGCAGTCTCGACACGCCCAGCCGCTGCAATCGTCTCGCCATGTTCTTCATTCGCCGGTGTACAGGCCACGGCGAGCAAGACAGATAACAACACAGCCCGAACAGCCAAAGCGATGCTCCTTAGAATTAGCAACCAGCCGGTTTTCACACATTATTATGGTCAAACATGACACAATCTCCTGCCACGTACAGCCCTTAATCATGGCGAGCGATCTTGCCGGCATTTCGATTAGCCGCATTGTCTTATTAAAAGGCGCAAGCAGTATTGCCATAACAGCCCCGGTCTGGGGTCAATTACGGGGCTCAGCCACGAATAAATCGGCCCGCGCGAAAAAAATCATGCGACATCGGCACATCTTGCCAATTGCATACCGGCGACGCATCGCCTAAGAGGCTTGTAACGCACCCATAGCTCAGCTGGATAGAGTGCTGCCCTCCGAAGGCAGAGGTCATAGGTTCGAATCCTATTGGGTGCGCCATCTACCCCGATAATCTAGAGGATGTTCTGTCCTGAAACGAATGACAGCGTAACAGGTTTTCTCCGGTTATTTTGGGTCGCCTCAACACGATGAAATATTGTTTTTGATTGACCCTCTATGATGTTCGCCTGCTGGAATCGTTGCGGGTCCCGGAAGTATTCTGCGTAACCGCAACCAGACATGAACCAATGCCTTTGCGGTTGCCTGAATGAGCAAATTTCCGGCACGTACGGAACCTCAACTATCGGCACGTGCATATCAGCAAATAACCGCCCGATGGCCTGTTTGGTGTAATCTTTGCACGCAGCTGCCACCCAGCCTGCATTTTCTATCTGTATGCACACCGATCGCACCAGACCACCCAGCCGGCCAATTTTATTCCGGCAGAGCGGCAAGCACATCAACAAGAAAGCGTTCCAAATCCCAGCTGCTAGATGCATAGCTTTGCCCCATACGGACAACAACAAGATCGTATGACGGAATGATCACAACTGCCTGACCATAATGCCCTCGCGCGGCATATGCATCCTCTGGCACGGCCGGCATCCAGTGATGTTTACTCTTGGCGTTCAGCCAGAATTGCGCGGCATAAGCGTTTGATTTCATGGACGCCTCGGTTGGTGTTGTTGAAAAACGCACCCAGCCTTCAGGTAAGATACGTTCGCCGTTCACCAAGCCATCATTCAGATACAAACGTCCAAAGCGCGCCCAGTCCCGGGCCGTGGCATACAGGAACGCACCACCGACATAAGTCCCGCCCCCGTCCATCTGATAGTGAGCATTAGTCATACCCAGCTTGTTAAACAATGCCCGCTGCGGAAAGTGGTGGTAATCCTCATCCCGTTCAAAGCTATTCCGAATGACGCGGCCGAGCAGAACCGGACTAGCTGTCTGATACGACCATGTACTGCCCGGTTCGGCTGTGACGGGATACGCAGCCGCAAATTCAGGAAGGTCGCGGGCCGTCATCAGCATGAAATTTACATCGGAGATCGGGGCATTCTCATAGCCTTCATTAAATTCAAGACCACTGGTCATGTGGAGCAGGTGCTCAATAGTAACGTCGGCACGCAGATCATCCCGATCCCCCCAACCTTCGATACCGGACTTGCCATTTAGCTCAATTTGCCCTCTGCCCACTAGAATACCAATCAGGGCACTGGTTGCACTTTTCGTCATGGACCAGGAATTTAACGGAACATCCGGCCCGAAACCGTCGCCATAGCGTTCCGCAATGAGCTGCCCCTTATAGAAAATAACAATGGCACGAGTATTCTGACGCTCTTCATAATTTGCGGCCTCATCCATAAAGGCGCGGTCCACTACGTCTGCGAGCGCTTCTACGTCTACATCGTCCGGGGCAGCCACCAGCTCTGGCCATGCCAGAGCCGAAGATTGCACGGCAGGAATTTCCACGACCAATGAATCTGCGCCCTCAAGGCTGGATATCACGCTGCCATCCAGCCGTGCGCAGCCCAGGCCCGGCCGATAAAGCGTCTTGCTGACATAGCCGATTGGCCAGACGCCAAAACTTGTGGTGACAAGATTGCCCTCGATCTCGGTGTGTGTGATGCGCCGCTGCAAGGCCATTGTGTCATGCGCCAGAACCTCGTCAAAGTCCCGCCCGGCAATAAAAACGCCACTGCAGACCGCATGCGATACAAAGCCCGTCGGCAAGGGCGCCAGCCGTTTAAGATAGTTTAAAGCAAAAGCACCGAAAACCAATAAACCAAGACTTACAGCCAACATCGCGCCAATAAGCAGCGTCTTTCTATGCATACCAAATAGCTCCACACCTTCCAGCAGGGTCACCGACGCAACATGACCCCATGATTTACAGGTTGCAACGCGACCAGCAGCATCGCCGCACGCAACCACTGTCTCGGCGCCAATACTGGTCGTCGCACATCAATATGCAACCCGGCATCTGCCATCTTGTTTGTAAGCATCCCAGGAACCAGCTATATTAACGAACCAATCGTTGCATGACTTTCCGTTTGCATGCATTTAATTGGCGTCGCCAATAGGATGGGGCCAGCCATGACCGGACATTGACGTCGATCACGGCCTTCATTCACCGTCGACGCAGCGCATCTTGCCGTGAGCGCACGATAAAGGCGACGAGATGGGACATCTCAGCCGCCGCTATAGAATGATACTGAATGAAAGCCGGACTATTGTTACAAGTACATTCCACCCGACTTTTTCCGAAATCCCTTGGCGCGACTCGCTACGAAATTACAGGCATCGCTAGCAAATGCGACTGGGTCGTCCTATCCGACCTTTATCAGCCACATACCGAACTGCGAAAACAGCGAAACAGGCAACGCCCCACGACAATATTTTTATCATTGCGGGCGCCTGTCTTGGCACTCAAATACTTCATCAGCACCGTTTTGCCTGACCTCAAACACCCATTTATTCTTATCAGCGGGTCGGAAGATTATACGATCCCCAGACAAATTGATAAACGACGTCTAGCCCAAAGCGAGTTAATTAATAAGCTCGTCAATATTATTCTCGACCACCCAATGCTGCAGCACTGGACGGCCGAAAATCTGGACGATGACCGACATCCGAAGTTCCGACCGCTTCCGCTCGGCTTATTATTGAAACACAATGCCGGTAAAGAAGACGTCGAAGTCCCGGAGACACCAAACCTATTGTCCCGGCCGCTGCGAGCATTATGCGCCCACCGGGTTCGGATTGGCGGGCAATGGGAAACCCGCAAACAGGTCACACGTCTCGCAAAGCAAAACTGGTCTGATTGGTGCACGTCCTTAGATAACGAGGTTAGTGAAGCCGAATATATGAAACTGATGCACCAGCATTCTTTCATTCTGTGTGTCGAAGGCGGCGGGCTGGATCCATCACCAAAGGCGTGGCAGGCTATGCTTTACGGCGCAATTCCGGTCATCAGAAAAAATACGCTCTATCAATGCTATCGACACTTGCCGGTTGCCTTTGTCGATGACTGGACCCCCGAGGCGCTATCAATCGAAAAATTACAATATGTGCGATCCCAGCTCGCTCACCTTTACGATACAGAGGCGGGACGCAAGGAAGTGCTCAGACGGCTAAGTCTTAACTATTGGTGGAACTATGCCATCGCACCTAAAGCCGGCCTGCAGGAGCACCAAGACTAGCACATATTAGCTTGCGACGCGCATATGCATATACGGTCGGTCTGCCCTGCGACTACCTTAAATGCTGGCCGAACAAATTCAGACCGGCAGAAGCCGGCTGCTGCGGAGCGTCGCACTTAACCATAGGCTGTCAATATTGCGTGCCGAGCGGCACAATAGCCGTTCGGCCGGACGATTTCAGGCGCGCTAGTCGTCAAAGCCGACAAATACAGTCGCGTCGGCTACGCTCTTGCGCTCCGATACAACGGCGTTCGCAGGGAAAGTCGGGTCAGGCCAGCCGAGCGCAACAGCCTTCATGATCACCTGGTCATCAGCAATCCCCGCATGCTCGCGCACGACCGGCGACTGCATAATCCCCTGACTGTTAATCACCGCACCCAGACCACGCGACCAGGCGGCATTGACCAGCGCCGTCGTCACCGCCCCACAGTCAAATGCCGTGTCATCACTATCGGCAAGCACCTTGTCATAGGTCACAATCACACAGACTGGCGCATCAAATTGACGAAATCCGCGCAGAACCCAGTCTTGTCGTGCCATTTTGTCGTCCCTGGCAATCTCCATGGCGGAAAATAATTGCTTGGCCACCCCGATTTGGCGCTCGCGATGCACCCCGTCAAAAGCCTGTCCGATCCGGAACTCGCGAGAATGCGGAACACCGGCCAGATTTCGTTCGGTATTTCCGGCACGAATACGGTCAAGTGGTTCACCCGATAGAACATAGAAATTCCATGGCTGGGTGTTCATCGAGGATGGCGCCCGCATTGCGAGCTGAAGAATCTCTTCGATCAACGCTTTCGGCACCGGCTTTTGTTCATAGCCGCGTATGCTGCGACGGCCAAGAACGACATCATCATATTGCATCGTCATACCTACTCTCGTCCATAATCTAGTTAATCCGGGTCAATGCTACCGCCCGTCATAAACGAGTTCCAGCGTGTTCTAGAAACAAATTAATCAATTTGTTCTCTGTATAATACTGAAACTCTCACCCGTCCTATCAGAATGAGGGCGGAGGTAGCGGCAAATTTCAGTCTGAACTACACTGCATGTTTACTCAGCAAAATGTATATCCGGGGCGCACCTCGACACCCGACCCCTATCAAAACCTGACACAATAATTAAAAAAATACAAAAACGGTCATCATCCTAAAATTAGCATCATACGCCTTTTCGGGCTTTTACCGGCCAGACTTATCTTTATTTGTAGGTGTTGCTTCGGGGGGAAACAAATCATGTCGCAGAAGCCGATCATAAGAACGATCCATCATTTGTCATGCTCCGGCGGCAGCGTTGTTAGCAAATGTATCGGCGCCATGCCCAATACCCAGATTATCAGCGAAGCCCACCCCTATCATCTCCGGTATGATTTCATTCCTTTCGATCCGCTACAAACATTTTTGGTCCAAACCAGTCTAAAGAATAATTCCAAGCTGTTAGAAAAGATTTTCCTGCGTCGGCTGATTACGGCCCACGGTTTCGCGCAAGAACTCAATTTGAAAATTGTGCTGAGAGACCATACCCATAGCGACTACTTATATCCTGTTAGCATCGACAACATCCGAAATCGTGCAAGTCTGCTGGCGGTTATTCAAAACCATTTTCAGGTTCAATCCGTCCTGACGGTGCGTGATCCGATGAACTCCTACAGCAGTGCGCGGAAACAAAACCTGCTTAGAAAAGTTATATCATTCGAGGATTATTGCAGTCGGTTTCTTTTGATGATCGACACTTACAAACAAGCCGGAGCCGCGATTTTTCGCTACGAAGACTTTTGCGACGACCCGGACACGACATTGCAAGCAATATGCGCGGCGTTAGACCTTACCTATTCAGACCAGTATGCGAAAACATTCTACAAAATACCAATGACCGGAGATAGCGGCCGAGCGGCACGGATCAAGGAAATTAAGCCGCTCAAACCAAGGCAAATGACCGATGCTTTTTTAAACGAAGCGGCCGCATCACCTGCATATCAGAAAATAAGGCAGCTTTTCGCCTACTGAGGCTTCGCCGCCGAACGACACGGGATAGTTATCCGTCTGAAGAGTTTCTATGTCGCGCCTGCAGCGCCTTGCTCTCGAGACTTGTCGTTTATTCGCGCCCGCCGCGCCGCATTACGGCCATCAATGGCTCTACCATATATGCCAAAAGCGTGCGTGAATTACCGGCACGAATGAACACTTCGACCGGCACACCGGGAAGCACAGTATCTTCAAGGCCGGCCAGTTCATCTGACAACAATTGCACCCGTGCCTCGTAATAATTATAGGTCTCGTCCGGTGATGATTTCAGGTCCGCACTTATTGTTGTAATTTCGCCTTTGAGCGGCTCGGTTCGCCAACTATCGATACCAGAAAGACGAAGGTCTACCCGCAGGCCCTGCTTAATAGAGTCCCGGTCCACCGGCCGGACTTCCAAAACAGCATAAAGTGACGTTGCCTCGGGGACCAATTCCATAATCGGAATACCGGGCCCGACAACCCCACCTTCGGTCGTGTAGTTGAGGTTTAAAACCGTGCCATTGCCCGGCGATGTGATCGTCGTTCTCTGTACAACATCGGCTGCTGTCGCATACCGTTCTGAGAGTTCAGAGACGTCTTGCTCAAGCGCCAGTCGTTCCGTCCCCAATTCCTCAACAAAACCGAGGGCTGTCCTATTATATTCAAGAGAAGATTCAGCCGCACCGGACTCAGCCTGAATCAGATTCGTCTGTAAACTCGCTATGCGACTTTCCAGGCCGCTCTCTTCCCGCTCAAGCTCGAAAACCGCGTCGCGCGGCAACAGGCCCCGCTCGAATAAACCTCGTTTGATCTCGAGTTCCGCCTGAAGCTCGCGGATGGTTTCGGACAATAATGTCATTTCTCTTGCAAGACTTGCCGCGCTGGCCTGAAAGCTCTGGCGTCGTCTTGCGATTGGCGCCAATAATGCGGCTCGCGACTGCTTTTGTTGTTCAAATAATTCAAGTTGGCGAGCAATGATATCTTGCCGCTCAACATCTGTGAGATCCAAAATATCGGAAAATTCGAAATTGACGACTGCATCATCATCAAGCAAGGCCCGCACGCGCCGCAAGCTAGCACGGGCCGTTGCAAGTCGCGCGGCCAATTGATTTCGATCTGACCGGGCGGCCACATTTGTCAACGTCAACAAAGACTGGCCAACGGTAACCTCGTCACCCTCGGCAACTTGAATGTGTTCAATAATACCGCCTTCCAGGTGCTGTATAATAAGACGGTCAGCATCGACTTCTACCCGGCCGTAGGCAACGATCCCCTCCGCCAGTGGCGCTAAACTCGCCCAGCCACCAAAGCCGACAACCGCACTCAAGCAAACCGCGAAAGCGACGCCAATTGTGAGATCACCGCGAATAAGTTGCCAGAATGTCATGATATTATCGCCGATTTAACCGGCGCGCCGGCGCGCCCGGCCTGAATTTTGGCGAAATAGTCTGCCTGCGAAAAGAACTCAACCTTATGAGGCGACAGGGCCATAACATGGGTCGCCTGTTCCACCATCCGGACATCATGGGTTGCGAGAAGAACAATAGCTCCTCGCTTTCTTGCGGCCGAAATTTGCTGCTTCAAGGCGTGCACCTGGATCGTATCTAGATTTGCGGCCGGTTCGTCGAGCATGATGAGAACAGGTTCACCAAAAAATGCTCGCGCGAGACAGACGCCTTGTTTCTCGCCCGCTGATAGAACCGCACCATTTGGCCCGACAAACGTATCATATCCGTCGGAAAATGAGAGAACCCGCTTATGCAGAGCTAGCCCCTGCGCCAGTTCATATACACGCTCGAGCGGTTCCTCTCTGAGGCGTGTAATGTTCGCCAGTATACTGGTCGGCAGCAGATCTGCATGCTGCGAAAGATAGCCCATAAACCGGCCGCGATCATCACTCGACCAGGCATGGAGGTCCCGGCCACCAAGACTGACTTTTCCGCTGTGGAGCGCGATTGTTCCCGCCAAAGACCGTAATATGGCCGTTTTGCCGACGCCGGTAGCGCCGACAAGCGCCAGAACCGAGCCGCCTTCCAATTGTAAATTGAATTTGGGCAGCAAGGGCTCTGCCGAACCTGGCTTGGCAATTCGAACACTTAACGCCTCAAGAATTGGCGTCGGCCGAGGCAGGGGCGTAGATTCATTTTGAGACGGCACGGGATTCGACAGATCATGCTCAAGCTCGGCCAGTGCGTTGCGAACACGAATTAGCTGCCGCCACCCACCAATACATTGATCTATCGGGGCCAGCGCCCTGCCAATGATAATTGAGCCCGCGACGATAGCGCCCGGCGATACCTGCTGTCGCAAAACCAGATAGGCCCCGGCACTCAATGCCAGGATCTGAATAATTTGGCGAATTGACTTCGCACTGGCTGAGAAGTTTCCGGATGCACCGAGCGACTGCAGTGTGACACGGCTACTATTTTGGATCTGGGTTGAAAAAACAGTTTCGACCGCTGCCACCATGCCAAGCCCGTTTACAGTATCGTGCTGACGGGCCGCCGACGTCGCAAAAATACGACTGGCATGATCACTGGCCTCAGACTTTGCAACACTGTCTCGTGCCCCCTGCTCCGACAATATAGCAAGCAAGATTAAGCAAGCTGCACTCACCAGCCCGATATATCCAATTAAAGGGTGAATCATAAAAGCAACCGCCAGAAACACTGGAACGAAAGGTGCATCATATATCGCTAAGGCCTGACCGCCGGTCAGAAAGGCCGTCACCGTTCTTAAATTTCCCTGACTCGCGCTAGCGTGCTGTTCCGGGCGGTCACCCGCCAGCGCCTGCCTCAGGAAATAACCACTCAGACCGGTGCGTATGTCTTCGGCACTGAGAGCCAAAGCCCGTCGCCGGCCGGCCTCTGCAAACCCAAAAACAACAAGTAAAAAGACCGCCAGCCCTGAAATTAATACCAGTGTCTCGTTTGACCCCGAAATCAGCACGCGATCATACACTTGCAGCATGTGAAGGGGTGGCACCAGCAGCAAGAAATTAGCCACAAAAGTGAAAAATGCCGCGGCATAAAAATAGGCTTTCAGAGATCGACCGGTAACCTTCTGCCACTGCGGCCATCCTTGAAAAAGTCGTCCTAATTCCTTCATCTAGGTCGCGTCAAACTCCGTACCATTTGACATATCCAGCCAGCCGTCCGCGTCCGGGAAGATATCATCGATAGATGTTCGCTCAGGCCAGATCAGGTCGAAGCCAGACAAAGCAGATACCTGCACCGGCGCCGGCGCCTCGACATGCATTGTCTCAGTAATAGCGGCAATCTGTTCGGCGCCAGAGAGGTCCATGGCGATATCAAATACGCTATAAGTTGTCGAAGCGGACATTGCCCCCGTGATAAGAGATGCAGTTGCCTGAAGCGGCTGCTCCTGACCGGAACCAGTCTTGGCCTCATCAGGCATGACAACATCAAGATTGAGTGGCACATCCACATCCAGAGGGCTCGAAACAAGCGCCCTATCAAACGCGTCGCTTGACTGAGCTAAAGTATTGGCACGCACCAATATTAAGTTACTTGCTGTAAAATCTGAGATCACAGTGTTCAAAAATTCGACCGTATCACCACTGCTGAGAGTCAATATGGTCGAGCTTCCAGATTGGCTGAGCGCGGCCTGAACCTCGGCAAAGTTATTAAAGCCCCCATCCACAACCTCGACTCTGTCATCCTGAGAGGAAAAATCGACAACTTGATCCGTATCCGTGCCGCCTGACACTTCAAAGCGGAATGTATCACGCCCCTGACCGCCACTCAGCGTATCATTTCCGGCATCGCCATTTAACCGGTCTTTGGCGCCGCCCCCTGTCAGGACATCATCGCCATCGCCACCGGAAAGCCGGTCATCCTGATTGCCACCAATCAGCTGGTCATTTCCCTCACCGCCGGAGAGTATGTCCTTGCCGTCGCCACCGACCAGGCGATCGTCGCCTTCATTGCCATTCAGCAAATCATTTCCGGCCCCACCAGACAGCCGGTCAGCGCCAAAGCCGCCGGACAGATCATCATTTCCGGCATCACCATTTAACCGGTCTTTGGCGCCGCCACCAATCAAGACATCATCACCATCGCCGCCGGAAAGCCGATCATCCTGATCGCCGCCAAGCAGCCGGTCATTTCCCTCACCGCCGGAGAGTATGTCCTTGCCTTCATTACCATTCAACGTATCATTTCCTGAGCCGCCAAACAGCCGGTCAGCGCCAAAGCCACCTGATAGACTATCATTTCCGGCATCGCCATTTAACCGGTCTTTGGCGCCGCCCCCTGTCAGGACATCATCGCCATCGCCACCGGAAAGTTGATCATCCTGATTGCCACCAATCAGCCGGTCATTTCCCTCACCGCCGGAGAGTATGTCCTTGCCGTCGCCACCGACCAGGCGATCGTCGCCTTCATTGCCATTCAGCAAATCATTTCCGGCCCCACCAGACAGCCGGTCAGCGCCAAAGCCGCCGGACAGATCATCATTTCCGGCATCACCATTTAACCGGTCTTTGGCGCCGCCACCAATCAAGACATCATCACCATCGCCGCCGGAAAGCCGATCATCCTGATCGCCGCCAAGCAGCCGGTCATTTCCCTCACCGCCGGAGAGTATGTCCTTGCCGCCACCGCCGATAAGTTCATCCCCGCCAGAGCCGCCCTGAATATTATTGGTAACATTGTTTCCGGTTATCGTGTCGGCGCCGTTACCGCCAATCGCGTTTTCGATAATAGTTCCGATCCCGATTGAAATGACGTTGACATAATGGGGATTGTTCGGGTCTTCGCGGTCACCCAGAGACGAGAATGATCCCTCAAACAGGTTCAAGATTTGGGGATTTGAGAAGCCGGACAGATCGACTGTATCATTACCACCGGTATCATAAATGGCCATGGACGGCGGTCGTAAATAAGTCAAACCATCTTCGGTCAGGACGAATTGCGACCAGTCATTCACGTCGGTCTCGGTCGAGTTGAAACCATAAACCGTATCGCTCGGGCGCGTACCATCGGGATTTTCGCCATACCCGGTCTGAACAGCGATGATATCTGCCACTTGCAAACCCAATACAAATCGGAAGTTTCCAAAGCCCGTTTCAGCCTGATCAAAATAGGACATGACCGAATAGGCCCAGGTGTCATTCGTATAGACATTATCTATGCCGTAGGTTGCTTCACCATTGTAAGGCCCGGCGTGCCCGAGACCAAGCGCGTGGCCGACTTCGTGAATATAAGTCTGATATGTATAGCTCTCGATATCTGTATTTCCGCCATCCCAGTTGGTTTCAACATTGATGATCGACGATTCGATAATTCTGAAGCCATCTGAATCAAAACCGCCCGTATCATTGGACGCAAAAGCGCCTGATTCTTCATCATCAAAAACAAGACGAGCGCTACCCGTCTCATCTCTGATGAAAGTCAAACTGGAAACCTCTTCCCAAACACCCAAGGCGAGCTCTGCGAGCGCCTGAGCCCCTTGCGTCAGCCCACTAATAGAATAGGAGATTGTATCAATTGCCCAGCGTTGCGCTGCTGAATATTCTTCGACAAGAAAGTTCGCCACACCCTGAAACGTTCTCGATCCGATCGGCTCTGCGAAACTGGCACCGAGGACATAATCACCCGTTCCGGTCTGGCCAAAATCGTTCACATAGCCATGTGCGTTGAGATAATAAGTTCCTGTCTGCGTTGGGGTAAAAAATAGCGTCGAGTTTAAAGTACCATTCGAATCGTCATTAAATCCGAGCCGTTGCCCGTCTGCTGACATGATTTCCAAAAACGGATCATTCAGCGCATCGGCGCCCGTACCGGCCAACGTAAACTCGTAGCGCTGCCCCGCCTCAAGCTCGATGGCGAACCAGTCTTCATCTCCTGAGAAATCAATTCGGCCATTCACTTCTCCATCAATGGCTAGAACGGCATCTGTTGAGGTATCGCCAACAACCTCCTGGGACACTGCGATGGAAAGGCCATATTGTCCGGTGGAGGTCACCCCGTCCGGGTCCTCCCAAGCACGCGCATTTAAATAATAAGTACCGGAGGTTTCAGGTGTAAAGGCGAGTTCCGAATTCCGGCTATTGTTTGCATCATCATTAAATACCAGCAGTGTGCCACTCGCATCCAGCACCTCTACAAACGGGTCTTCAAGCGCATTTCCGCCTGATCCTTCCATCCTGACGACATAGCGCACACCGGCTTCTAATTCGACCGCAAACCAGTCCTCGTCTCCTGAGACGTTGATTGTGCCTGTTGCCACTGAACCGACTGTTATGCTCGACGTTGTCGAGGTATCACCGGCAGCGTCGCCCGTCTCGTTTGCGACCGACGCATCGGCCAAAAAAACCGATGCATACGACGTCACAGCCGCATCCATATTTAAACCATCATCCAGCCCCTCAATCTTCGGTACAGCTGGTTCGTGCAGGTTGTCTCTGCAACAGGGGCAAAGGTTCGAAATGCCATCGACAGGATTATTTTCGCTCAGGAGGTCAAACTTCCCGGCATTAAAATCAATGTCACCAAAAGCGTCATAACCGAAGGAGCCCCGGTTAGACTGGGAGACCAAAATCACATCTGACCACGCTGAAAATTCGCTTGATCCGCTAACTTGCCAATCTCTGTATGCCATAATCAATCGCTCTTATACTTTTGGTGTTTTCGAAAAAGCAGTCTGTTAAGTACATAAATATATCTCATCATAACAT
>CBFHPC010000026.1:0-20427 GCA_965657655.1 Henriciella sp. | reverse complement strand
AGATGACCGAGCAAATCGACTGGTTTTCTGGGATCAGCTACAAGATGGGGGTCGATGGATTATCGGTTTCACTCATTTTGCTGACAACTTTCCTGACGCCAATTGCGTTGATCGCAAGTCTGGGGTCGATCCAGCATCGTATGACGGAATATGTCGTCGCTTTTCTGGTGCTCGAAACCTTCATGATTGGCGTTTTCTGCGCGCTTGATCTGATACTGTTTTACGTGTTTTTCGAAGCCGGCTTGATTCCGATGTTCATCATTATTGGGGTCTGGGGCGGGGTCGACCGGATTTATGCGTCGTTCAAGTTCTTTCTCTACACTCTGCTCGGATCGCTCTTTATGCTGGCGGCGATTGTCTACATGTATCTTGCCGCGGGTTCCTCGGACATCGTTGTTCTTGAGGATTTCGAATTTGGGACCGGTGCGCAAACCTGGCTGTGGTTAGCATTCTTCGCGTCCTTTGCGGTTAAGCTGCCAATGTGGCCGGTGCATACCTGGTTGCCTGATGCGCACGTTCAGGCCCCAACCGCGGGCTCGGTCATTCTGGCTGGCGTCCTGTTGAAAATGGGGGGGTATGGTTTGCTCAGGTTTAGCCTGCCAATGTTCCCCGATGCCAGCGAGCTGTTCCAGCCTATGGTGTTTGTTCTGTCGGTTATTGCGATTGTCTATGCGTCTCTGGTGGCCTGGCGTCAGACCGATATGAAAAAGCTGATTGCGTACTCGTCCGTCGCCCATATGGGATTTGTTACGCTGGGTATTTTCTCGTTTACCGAAATTGGTGTTCAGGGTGCTGTGTTCCAGATGCTGTCACATGGCCTGATTTCCGGCGCGTTATTCCTGATTGTCGGGGTTGTTTACGACCGGATGCACACCCGTGAAATATCTGCCTATGGCGGATTGGTGAGCCGGATGCCGATCTATGCCGCGCTGTTCATGTTGTTCACGATGGCCAATGTCGGTTTGCCGGGAACGAGTGGTTTTGTTGGTGAGATTCTGACAATGGTCGGGGCGTTTCAGGCGTCGACCTGGGCAGCGGCCGGCGCTGCCCTGGGCGTAATTTTCTCGGCTATTTACATGCTGACCTTGTATCGGCGCACAGTCTTTGGGGAAATCACCAATCCGGACGTCGCGGCCTTGAAAGATGTCAGCCTCAAGGAGCTGATCTGTCTTGTGCCTCTGGCAATTGGCACGCTGCTATTCGGGGTGATGCCGAACTTAATTTTTGATCTTACTCGCGAGTCCAGTCTGCGAGTCCTGGCCATGCTGGCAGGAGGGTAAGCGATGTTTGATTTGCACGCGATGAATTTGGCCTTCGGGGCTGAGATTTTTCTGATTGTCGCCGGACTGTCCGGTGTCCTGGCGGGGGCGCTTTGGGGCGATAAGTTCAACGGCCTGTCTTTTCGGTTCGGCGCGGTCTCGCTTTTGATCGCGGCGATTTGGGTGGCGCTGGCGCCGGAAGGCGCCGTTGCTTTTGGCGGTCTGATTGCGACGGGTCCGTTTGTTAATTTTGCCAAGTTTGTGGCCTATCTAAGTGCCGCAATTGCGCTGATGATGGCGGATGGTTTTCTTGGACGCCATGGCTTGAAGCGCTATGAATATTCGCTGCTGATCATATTCGCATCCGTCGGTATTGGCGTGATGCTGTCATCTGCGAATTTGATGACACTGTATCTCGGCGTCGAAACATTGAGCCTATCGTCCTATGTTTTGGCCTCGTTCCATAGGGACAGTCAGCGGTCGGCTGAGGCCGGCTTGAAATATTTCGTGCTTGGTGCGCTCGCATCCGGACTTCTTCTGTATGGCATGTCGTTGGTTTACGGTTTTGCTGGCGGCACAAGCTATGCCGAAATCGCGTCGGCTGAGCCGGGCATTGGGCTGTTATTTGGTATGGTCCTGATGATTACGGGCCTCGCCTTTAAAGTCTCGGCCGCGCCAATGCATGTCTGGACGCCGGATGTTTATGAAGGGGCGCCCAGTCCGGTGGTTGCATTTTTCGCGACGGCGCCGAAAATGGCGAGCATGGTCGTGTTTGCGGTGATTTTATATGTCGCATTTCCGCAGCCCGAGGCGTTCAAGAACTGGCAGTTGATTATCAGCATTATTGCGATTGCGTCTATGCTGGTCGGTGCATTTGGTGCCTTGCTTCAGACCAATTTGAAGCGGCTTCTGGGATATTCATCGATTGCCAATATGGGGTATGCGCTCGTGGCGATTGCAGCGGGTGCTGAATATGGCGCGCAAGCGTTACTGA
Organism: Henriciella sp.; assembly: GCA_965657655.1. Classification (GTDB taxonomy): domain Bacteria; phylum Pseudomonadota; class Alphaproteobacteria; order Caulobacterales; family Hyphomonadaceae; genus Henriciella. Next base: position 18,174 of record CBFHPC010000026.1, on the reverse strand, counting down.
TCTTCATGTCGGCCTATGTGGTTGCCTCGATTGGCCTGTTTGGCGGCGTGCTGTCCATGCATCGCGAGGGCGGCATGGTTGAAAGCATTTCAGAATTGTCCGGGCTGGCGCGATACCGGCCGGCTTTTGCTATGGCATTGTCGGTCTTGATCATTTCGGTTGCCGGGTTTCCGCTAGCCTTTGGTTTCCTGGGCAAACTGGCGATTTTTGAAGCTGCGTTGAATGCCGGCTTGATCCCGTTAATCATTGTTTTGGTTATCAGTTCGGTTATCGCGTTCGGTTATTATCTTAGATTGATACTTGTCATCTGGGTCAATGAGCCGACAGCACCGTTCGAAAAAGTCGATGGCTGGGTAACTGGAACCGTGTTTATGGCCGCGCTTGCCAGTATCGCGCTCTTCATCTTCGTTAGTCCGTTTAGTGACTTGGCCGGTGTCGCCGCGGCGAGTTTGATATTGTGATCGGAACTGCTCCGATCCATTGGTTCGAGCAGGTTGATAGCACCAGCGAAGAGTTGAAACGGCGTGCCCGCGGCGGTGTATTTGAGTCGGTCTGGGTCGCTGCGCGTCAGCAATCGGCTGGACGCGGCCGGCTTGGACGGCATTGGGTGTCACCCCAGGGAAACTTATTTGTCAGCGTCCTTTGCCCGCTGCCGGAAGGTGTTAGTGCGGCGACCCGAATACCCTTCGCGGCCGGGCTTGCGGTCCGTGACGCCTGTCTGTCGGTTTTGCCGGAGACCGACTTTCGCTTGAAATGGCCCAATGATATTCGGGTCGATGGCGCGAAACTGGCCGGTATTCTGGTCGAATCCGGGCAGACGGGGCCAACATTCTGGGTGATCATAGGTATTGGCGTCAATGTACAGGTCACGCCGACCGATAGCGGTCAGGCAGCAACCAGCCTTGTGGATCTGGGCGCGCAGCCGGGGCTCTCGCCAAATGATGTGCTGTTAGAATTAAGGACGGCGCTAGCAAAACGTCTGGCGCAGGCGGAAAATGATTTCGAGGCTGTGCTCCGGGACTGGACGGCCCATGCCGAAGGTCTTGATTGCATGGTTGAAGCCGGGCCAGCCAATGCGCGTGAGAGAGGACGGTTTGAGGGACTTTCCGGGGATGGCGGGATGATCTTAAGATTGCCGGATGGTCAGACACGCATCATAAGGGCGGGAGACGTAAACCTGATTGGAGACGCGTAGATATGCTGCTGGTCATAGATATTGGGAACACGAATACGGGCTTTGCCGTGCATGATGGCAAGGCCTGGGTTGCCCGTTGGCGCAGTTCGACAGACCCTAGCCGAACTGCAGATGATTATGCGGTATGGCTGGGATCCTTAATGTCGGTTGACGGGTTTGAATTGTCCGACATCTCAGGCTGCATCATTTCCTCGGTTGTTCCTCAGGCCCAGTTTAATTTCAGAAACCTGTCGCGCCGGTATTTCAAGTGTGAGCCGCTCTTTATCGGTGACCCGGAAACCAAGCTCGGCGTTGATGTGCGTATCCGCAGACCGGAGCAAGTCGGTGCCGACCGGCTTGTCACCGCGATCGGGGCCCACTCGCTATATCCAGGGCCGTTGCTGGTCATTGATAGCGGGACGGCGACCACATTTGATGTGGTCGGGGCGGATGGCGGCTTCGAGGGCGGTATTATTGCGCCCGGGATAAACCTCTCAATGCGGGCGCTGCATGATGCGGCCGCTCAATTGCCCCGGATTGCTATTCAAAGACCAGACTATGTTATCGGACAGGATACGGTGTCGGCCATGCAATCAGGTATTTTCTGGGGTTATGTTGACTTGATCGACGGTATCGTGCGCCGCGTGAAGGCCGAATATCAGGGATCGTTGACGGTTGTCGCCACGGGGGGGGTTGCGTCCCTGTTCGAGGATGCCAGTGAGACGATTGATCACTTTGACGCCTCTTTGATGGAACTAGGTCTGTTAGAGGTTTACAATCGGAACGTGAATGACTGAACATTTAAAGCACGCCTCTGAAGCAGGCGCGGAACTGGTTTTTCTCCCACTCGGCGGGTGCGGTGAAATTGGAATGAATTTGAATGCATACGGCTATGGTCCAGTGCATGATCGCCGCTGGATACTGATCGATATCGGCGTCACCTTCGGCGGAATAGATACGCCTGGCATTGACCTGATTACACCCGATCCTGCCTTTTTTGAGACCAAAGGCGATTGTATCGATGCTATTTTCCTGACCCATGCGCATGAGGATCATATCGGGGCGCTGGCCCTGATCTGGCCGCGTTTGAAAACCAAGGCCCCGATTTATGCGACGGCCTTCACCGCGCATCTCGCAAAAAGCAAGCTGATTGAACGCGGGCTGAAATCGGTTGAGATTACCGAAATTGCGCTCGGTGGCGAGGTTCAGGCGGGTCCGTTCGGGGTGCGTTATATCACACTAACCCATTCAATTCCGGAACCGAACGCGCTGGCTTTAAAAACGCCGCTCGGAACGATTCTCCATACTGGTGACTGGAAAATTGATCCTGATCCGCAGCTTGGCACCGAAACCGACAGTGCCGCGCTTCGGGCGCTTGGTGATGAGGGTGTGCTTGCAATGGTTTGCGATAGCACGAATGTGTTTGTCGAGGGTGAAAGCGGTTCTGAAGGGACCGTCAGGAAATCTTTGATCGATCTGGTCAAAACGCTCAAAGGCCGGGTCGCGATTACGACGTTCGCGTCAAATGTTGCGCGCGTGGCAACGATCATCGAGGCGGCCCGGCAAGCCGGACGCAGTGTCTGTCTGGTCGGGCGGTCAATGCACAAAATCACCGATGCGGCGATTGCGACGGGTATTATCGGCGCGTTGCCTGATCTAATCGACGAGGACTCGGCGGGGAGCTTGCCGGACGAGAATATCCTGTTTCTGTGCACCGGTTCGCAGGGTGAGGCACGCGCTGCACTGGGGCGGATTTCGCGTGATGATCACCGCCATATCTCCTTGTCGAAAGGCGATACGGTTATTTTCTCCAGCCGGGTTATTCCAGGCAATGAGAAAGAGATTTTCGAGATGCAAAATCGCCTCGCCGACCGTGGCGTCCGGATTATTACCGAGCGTATGACAGACGCGCCCATTCATGTTTCAGGGCATCCGGCACGCGACGAGCTCAGGCAAATGTATAGCTGGGTCCGGCCAAAAATTGCGGTGCCGGTTCATGGCGAGCGGCGCCATATTGTCGAACATGCAAATTTTGCCAAGAGCCTGCAAATCAGTGAGGCCGTTCAGCCGCGTAATGGCGACTTGATCCGTTTGGCTCCCGGCGCCGCGAAAGTGATTGATAATGTGCCAAATGGCAGGATGTATCTTGATGGCAAACGGCTTGTGCCGGCAGAAAGCGAAGGCATACGGGAGCGTCGCGCCATCGCATCTTTCGGGTATGCTTCGGTGTCAGTCGCGATCGATGAAGATGGCGACCTTGTTGATGGTCCAATCATTCTGGTAAAGGGATTATCTGAGGCCGATGGTCGTGCCGCTGATGAAAGCCTTGTTGACATTGACGATGCTGCAGAAGAGGCTTTGCTGGGCATGAAAAAGCGAACCCGCCTGAATGATGACCAGGTCGAGCGGGCGCTTGTGCGGTCGGTGCGTAAAGCCTGCGAGCGCACCTTTGGCCGCAAGCCGGTCATCGATGTTAGTATACTTAGAGTCTAGGAGCCCGTTATGAATGATGCATTTAAAATTGGTCCACTCAACCATGTCGGTGTCGCTGTTCCGGATTTGAACGCCGCAATGGACACATACCGCTCGCTATATGGTGCGACCGATATTACGACCCCGTTCGACATGCCGGAACAAGGGGTGAAAGTCTGCTTTGTGAATCTGCCAAATAGTCAGATCGAGTTGATCGAGCCACTGAATGAAGACAGTCCGATTCATAATTTTATCCAGAAGAACCCGAAGGGCGGGCAGCATCATGTCTGTTTTGAAGTGGATGATATCCATGAAGCGGTGGCCGAAATGAATGCGCGCGGGGCGACGGTTCTGGGTGAGCCGAGGATTGGCGCCCATGGTACGCTCATCATATTTGTTCACCCTAAAAATTCGAATGGCGTTCTCATAGAATTGATGGAAACCCCGAAGGCAGGGCACTGATAATGATGGTTGGCGCGATTATCATATTCATTCTGAGCTGGTGGCTTTGCCTGTTCTCGGTCTTGTCAGTTGGGATACGAAGCCAGCATGAAAACGGGCATGTTATCGATGGCACCGAGCAAGCTGCCCCGGTAAATCCGATGCTACTTAAAAAGGCCGTCTGGGCGACGCTCGGTGCGATGGTGATAACAATTCTGGCAGTGTTCTTGATTATCCCTTGGTTAAGCGCCCAATCAGTCTAGTTTCTGACAAATTGCAGCGCGCATCAGGCCTCCGCATCGTGGCAGTGACTGGCTTCCCGATGCAGCCAATCGATATGAATGCAACCTGCTCGTATTTGTCGGTATGGCCGGGGCCGTGCGGATAGAAAAAGCGTATTTGATCATTCGGCCGGAAGAGCCGGAGCGTAATGGGGGGAATGTGAGATGGGTCGTATATCGGCGAATGGCTTAGATTTCGAATATGATGTAACCGGGCCAGATGATGGTGATCCGGTTGTCCTGATTATGGGCTTTGGCGCCCAGATGACGGCGTGGCCGGATAGTTTCAGAACAGGCATGGCCGAGGCGGGATTTCGGGTGATCCGGTTTGACAATCGTGATGCCGGGCTTTCGGTGCAATTTGACGATGCGCCGTTTCCCGATATTCCGGCATTGATGGAGGCCGTTGAGGCACGCCAGGATGCGACATCTCTCGCACCTTATCTGCTTGAGGATATGGCTGCAGATGCGGCGGCGATCATTGACGGGCTGGGGCTTGGGTCAGCGCATATTATCGGCGCGTCGATGGGCGGTATGATCGCCCAGATTCTGGCGCTAAATCATCCCTCGAATGTGCGCAGCCTGACGGCGGTTATGACAACATCGGGCGACTGGGACCTGCCGCCGTCCGAACCCGAGGCGCTGGCGGCGTTAATTGCACCGGCAGCCAGCCCGGCGCGGGAAGATGTGGTCCAAAAGGCGCTTAAGACACGCAGTATTATCGGGTCCGACCCGCGCCTTCGTGATAGTGACGACATGCTGATGCAGCGCGCCGGTTTCGCATATGATCGTGCTTTCCGGCCGATTGGGACGGTCAGACAGTATAGCGCAATATTGGCGCAGCCGCGATGGCACACCCGCCTGGATAGTCTCGACCTGCCAACCCTGGTGCTTCATGGCGGCCGCGATCCGCTGGTAAAAGCGGCCTGTGGCCGGGATATTGCCGATCGTGTTCGGGGCGCGCGCTATCATGAAATCGATGATTGGGGGCATGATATGCCGTCGCAGATTATCCCGAATCTGGTCAGTGAGATTTGCGACTTTATAAGCGATTGATCCGCCATTTCTGCGGTTAGGTCGCGGCCATGGATTTCGCCCAGACATAGTCCGGTTTGCCATTATCATGGCGCCGGACCTTGTCGACGAAGATGATCGCTTTTGGCAGCTTGTATCGCGCGAGATATTGTCCGGCAAAGTCGCGCAGCGCTTCGGGGGCGACCTCTTCGCCGGTGATCAGTGAAACCAGCGCGACAACTTCCTGGCCCCATATGTCGCTCGGGCGCCAGCTAACCAGAACATCGGCAACACAGGGGTGCCGGGCGAGAGCCTGTTCCACCTCTTCGGCGAATATCTTCTCGCCGCCGGAATTGATTGAGCTGGAATCCCGGCCCTGAAAATCAATTTCGCCATCGCTTAAAAGCCGGACCCTGTCGCCGGGAACCGAATATCGCACGCCATCAATTGTCGGGAAGGTTTCAGCCGTCTTGTCGGGATCATTCATATAACCTAGCGGAACATAACCGGTCTTGGCCAGCCAACCTAATGCATCAGATCCGGGGCTCAACCGTGCGGTTTTGTCGGCGGTTAGTACGTAGCTGTCGCCAATGCGTGCAGGCGGGGTCTGGGGTGACGCAGTGCCCGAAGAGGTCTGGCGTGCAAGCGGGCCGGCCTCCGAGGATCCGATTGTATCAACAATTCTGATATTTGGTAGCCGCTCCAGCAAGGCCTGTTTTACGGTTGGGCTCATCCCTGCACCACCGTTTAGAATATGAGTCAGGCTGGCAGCAGAATATTGACCGGTGTTCAGTGCGGTTAGAAACGGATTGGCGAAAGCGTCGCCGACCAGTGAAACGATATTGATCTGGTGGCGATCGATATTTCGCAGTAAATCTGCCGGATTATAACGATCGACTTCGTCTTGAATGACAATTGTATGGCCGCTATGCCACGCGCTCAGGGCAATCCATTGTGCGGTGCCATGCATGAAAGGCGGGGTTGGCAAATATGTTTGCGCTCTGATCGTTTTTGCCCGTTCTGTGAACTCGCAAATGTCCGTCATGATCTCGCCATCTCTGCGCCGTGCGCCGAGGGCAGATGCCAATATGTCGGCCTGTCGCCACAGAACACCTTTTGGGCGGCCGGTCGTGCCGCCAGTATAAAGAATATAGAGATCATCCGGCGACGGGGTGGTGTCAGGTGGCCGCGATGCGGCCGCCAGCAGGCCGGCTTCATAGTCAATTGCGCCGTCCAGCAATGGTTCATTGCTTTCATCTGCGACCTGTATCAGGGCTTTCTGTTGCGGGATATCAGTGAGAATTGTTGCCACTATCGGTGCATATCGGGCGTGATAGACTAGAAACCGGGTTTCGGAATTGGTCAGCAAATAGCGAAGCTCGTCGGCAATATATCGATAATTGACATTGACCGGTGCGGCCCTGGCTTTCATGGCGCCGATCATGGCTTCCAAGTATTCGTTTCCGTTTTGCAAGTATAGGGCGACATGGTCTTGTCCTGACTTGAAGCCCGGTAATATTTGACGGTCCTGCGGTGTTCTGACACCAATATCCAAGAGTAGATTCGCGAACCGGTTGGTGCGATCATTCAGGTCGGCATAGCTAAATGTCCGGTCACGAAAGATTAGCGCGGTTCGATCCGGTACGGCTTTGGCGATCCGTTCATGCAGCGTCGCAAGATTGAATGGCATCTTGATGTCCTTGCCGGCAGTGTGGTCGCGGGATTTGACTCTTTGTCCAAAAAAATCTTCCTTCGCGCAAGTTATTCGCGAATATGACTTTTTGTTTGGCCGAATGTTCGCCATTGTGGCGTTGAAAAAAAATACAATAGAAAGCTACTGAGATGACAGAGACCACGACATTCACCCCCGAACTTGTTTCAGACTATATTTCAGAAGCCGGTCGCAATGCCTGGATCGTGCCCGATATTGATCCGGCAACGCCGCGTCGAACGATCAAAAAGGTCGGTGTGATCGGTGCCGGGACCATGGGGGGCGGGATCTCGATGAATTTCTTGACCGCGGGGATTTCTGTTTTGATGGTTGAAACCCGCGCAGATGCGCTTGAGCGCGGTATTGGCGTGATGCGAAAGAATTATCAGAATAGCGCAAATAAGGGCCGCTTTCCGCAGGAGGAAGTGGAAGCGCGGATGGGCCGGGTGACAGGCACGCTGTCGATGGAGGATCTCGCCGATTGCGATCTCGTTATCGAAGCCGTGTTTGAAGACATGGACCTTAAGAAGAAAATTTTTGCCGATCTTGACCGGATTATGAAGCCCGGCGCTATTCTGGCGACGAATACATCAGCCCTCGATATTGACGAAATCGCATCGGCGACGAGCCGGCCGGAGGATGTGATTGGTTTGCATTTCTTCTCACCTGCAAATGTTATGAAATTGTTGGAGATCGTCCGCGCCGATCACACGGCAGATGATGTCATTATGACAAGTCTGGATCTCGCCAAGGAGATTAATAAAGTTGCGGTTCTGGTCGGTGTGTGTCCGGGCTTTGTTGGCAACCGTATTTTATTTGCGCGTCAGGCGCAGGCGCAGAATCTGGTCAATCAGGGAGCAATGCCTTGGGATGTAGATGCCGCACTTAATGCATTCGGGTTCCGCATGGGGCCCTATCAGATGTCGGATCTGGCCGGTCTGGATATTGGCTGGAAAAAGGGCGCGAAAACAGCGAACCCGATCCGCGATGCTCTATGCGAGCTGGATCGGCGTGGCCAGAAAACAGGCGCTGGCTATTATGATTATGACGAGTCACGCAAGCCGATCCCATCAGATGTAACCGCCGGCATTATCCGCGACGTGACCGGTGTAGAATCCGGGCAGGCGCCCTCGGCAGACACAATTATTGCAACCTGCATTCATCCGATGATCAATGAAGGGTTGAAAATACTCGAGGAAGGTAAAGCCCAGCGTGCCTCGGATATCGATATTGTCTGGCTGAATGGCTATGGCTGGCCATCCGATAAGGGCGGGCCGATGCTGTATGGTGATATGGTCGGCGCTAAAGCCGTGCTCGCGACCATGGAGCAGCTTGGTGCCGGGGATGAGCGGTTCAAGCCTTGCGAGACCTTGAAAACGCTGGCGAAAAGCGGTGGTCGCTTTATCGATGTAAAACCCGGCTGAAATGGCGTGTCAGCCGACACAATTAGACGGTAGCTATGATTATGTGATCGTTGGCGCCGGTTCGGCTGGCTGCGTATTGGCCAATCGCTTGAGTGCCAATGGTCGTCATCGCGTTTTGTTGCTCGAGGCCGGCGGTCTAGACAATTGGATCTGGTTCCATGTGCCGGTCGGCTATCTGTTTGCTATTGGCAATCCCAGATCGGACTGGATGTTCAGGACCGTCGCGGAGAAGGGTCTGAACGGTCGCTCACTGGCTTATCCGAGAGGGAAAGTTATCGGCGGCTCGTCTGCCATAAATGCGATGATTTCAATGCGCGGTCAGGCTGCCGACTATGATGGCTGGCGCGCCGCGGGACTGAATGGTTGGGGGTGGGATGATGTGCTGCCTGTTTTCAAACGGTTCGAAGATCATTTTCTAGGGGATAGCGCCGTCCATGGTGCCGGTGGCGAATGGCGGGTCGAAGCACCTCGGGTGCGCTGGGATGTGTTGGACGCTGTGCAGGATGCCGCGGTTGAAATGGGTGTTCCGGTTACGCCAGACTTTAATACCGGCGATAATTTCGGGACCGGCTATTTCCATGTGAACCAGAAGTCCGGCCGTCGCTGGTCGAGCGCTCGCGGGTTTCTCAAGCCGGCCAGATCACGGCATAATTTTCGACTGCTGACCGGGTGTCTGAGCGACCGGGTCGAGTTCGAAGATGATAGGGCCCGCACGGTCGTGTTTTATCGCGATGGGAAGGCGTTCAAGGTCAGAGCCGAAAAAGAGATTATTCTGTCGGCCGGCGCAATTGGCTCGGTACAGATTATGCAGCGTTCAGGCGTCGGGCCAGCGGACTGGCTGCAAGCAGCTGGCATACCGGTGGTAAAGCATTGTCACGGGCTCGGGCGTAATTTGCAGGACCATTTGCAGCAGCGTGCGATTTACAAGGTAAGCGACGTTAAAACGCTGAACGAGACATATCATTCGACCTTCGGGAAGCTTAAAATGGGGCTTGAATACCTGATCCGGCGGCGCGGTCCGCTGACAATGGCCCCGTCGCAACTGGGGCTGTTCATGCGTTCAAGTCCCGGCCAGGCGCGCGCGAATTTGCAGTTTCACGTTCAGCCCCTTTCGCTAGATAAATTTGGTGATCCACTGCATCGATTTCCAGCTATCACCGTTAGCGCATGCAATTTGCAGCCCACGTCACGCGGATCGGTCCGGGTGGAGTCCAGGGATGCTTTTGGGCCGCCACGGATTGCGCCCAACTATTTGTCAACATCCGAAGATCAACAGGTCGCAGCCGATGCGATCCGCGCGACACGGGTGCTGATGTCACAACCGGCTCTCGCCGCCTATGCGCCCCGAGAGCTATTGCCAGGCCCGGATGTTTCGGACGAAGCAAAGGCGCTGACGGCCGCTGCGGGGGATATCGGAACGACTATTTTTCATCCGGTCGGCACCGCAAAAATGGGCGCAGAGGATGATCCCGCCGCCGTATTGGATGAACGCCTGCGTGTTCGCGGTCTGCAGGCGTTGCGAATCATTGATGCCGCGGCCATGCCCCAGATTACTTCCGGAAACACAAATACTCCTACGATTATGATTGCAGATAAGGGGGCCGAGATGATTCTTGAGGATTGCTGACTACAGCATGAACCAGAGACTCATTTTGAGACAGCAATACAATTATAAACGAAAACTAACCTTTATATTGCCTGTTCAATTTCTGCATTCCCGCGATCCAACGATCATAATCTGAGGTTTTGTTCTGCATATATTTTGAAACTTCCGGGTGTGGGAGCACCAGAAAAGTTTCTTCATCAATGGCTTTAACGCAGGCATCCGCAACTTCATCCGGTTCCATCATGCCATTGATCGAGGCAACCCCATCCTGATTGTTTGCGGTCATGGCTGTCTTGACGGCTTGCGGGCAAAGCACCGAAACTTTGATGCCGTCATCGCCATGCGTAAGGGCCAGCCATTCTGCCAGGCCGACTGCAGCGTGCTTTGTGACCGCATAGGGTGCCGACCCGATTTGTGACAGTAATCCGGCTGCGGAAGCCGTATTGAGCAGGTATCCACCACCGCGCGCAATCATCAACGGAATCAGGTGGCGTGCGGCCCAGACATGCGCCATTACGTTGATATCCCAGATTTTTTGCCATCCGTCATTGCTCGCTTCCGCACCGCCGGGGATGCCGATTCCGGCATTCGAACAGAACAGAGCGATCGGGCCATGATTGGTTTCGACTGTATCAATCAAATTTTTAATATCGGATTCTTTCGACACATCAGTCTGGATCGCCAGACCGCCGATTTGCCCGGCTGTTGCCTCTGCGCCGGCGCCATCAATATCAGAGCAGACAACTAATTTGGCGCCTTCTTCGTGGAAACGAATCGCCAGAGCCTTACCAATTCCTCCGGCTGCGCCAGTTACGACTACGATTTGGTTGCGGACTTTCAAATTGGCCTCCTCTTTTTGTTTTAGACAGGAGATCGGAATGAATAGCGGTGCTGTCAATCCCCAACCTTACGGAACAGGGCCGCCATGGTGACAGCTTATTTTTGAGAAGAATATACAAATGAATACTTCAAATTACTGTTATTTATAAAGTATTTGATAAATACTAAATCGTAAGTTACAGTAAAGATTATTAAAATGAGAGAAAAGGCAAGGAAGACATTATGGAATCGGGAAAGTATCCTATGCGTGAAAAGCGAAAAGCTGCGTCGCGCGCGAGCTTGATAAAGGCCGCACAAAAACTCTTTTCGTTAAATGGCTATGAGGAGACGACACTGGACGAAGTGGCGGAGGAGGCCGGGCTGCATGTGCAGACGCTGTATCGCCATTTTGCCAATAAGCAGGAGCTGGCGACCGCCGGTGTTAGCCTTTTGGTCGACGAGTTTCGGGATGCGATTCGGTCGCCAGACCGTTCAACCAATACATTCGAGTTCTGGCGCAACTGGTTGCACCAGACGCTGTCGCCACTCGGCCCAACGGGTCTGAAAAGTATCCAGCAGCATGCTGGCATGTTGCGGGGGCAGGCGTTGCTGAGTTCGAGCTGGCACCTTCATATGGAGTATGAGGACCTTCTTACCGAATCTTTTGCGGCTGATTTTGCGATGTCGCCACTGGGCGTTGGTTGGCCGCGGCTCGTTGCCGGCATGCTGACCGCGGGCAATATGTATGTGATCTTTGAATATGCACGAAATGGCGGCGATGTTGAGGCCGAGGCACTGAAAGTCGTTGATCTGATTGAGCAACAATTCGGGAAAATGATTGGCGCCGAGACGTTGGAATTGAAAAACGCCAGTTAGGCCGGTCGATATAAGATCAGGGCGGATATGTGGGCAGAAAAGAATGCAGATTTATTTTGTGGGTGGGTACTCGCTTTCATAGTGGTGAAGGCTTTTAAGGGAACGGTAGGTGTATCGTTCAATATTGGTGACTTTGATATTGGCCTTTGATGGCATCTGGTCCGATGGCTCTGTGAGCAAATTTTTCTTTCTTGAAATCGGTATAGTGCATGATTTGTCCGCTGGTGTTCAGTGGCCGAAATGCAGGTTGGATATGCGTCTAAGTGGCTGTAGATGCCATGCCGAAATTTAGTATTTTACAATCATGGCCGGGGGCATGACCTTGTTTTTCTAATCTCGCCGATACGGCGGCGATCTTAGGTCTTGTGGCGCCAAATCGCGACTGCTGTTGTCGGCTCTCAGGGCGGGCGCCGCCGGAGGTATCTGATAAATTCATAATAGTACCAATTTGGTGGCGGGTCGTCCGTGCTCGTATGGCAGGGGTGGGGTGTCCTGCAAGCGGCCTGTCGCGGCGGCACGCTTGTGTTGGCTTACAGGGCGCTTAAGACTTGTCGTATGGTTTAGTCTGGTTTGACGACGGAGCGGTTTAATGAAGTCTGATGCGACCCTCTCAATTTGCGGCCCGCTGCGGTCTCCGAAGCAAATGCTCGAGCATCAGGAATATGACGGGCATAGCTCAATTCATGATGATGAGACGGCCGAAAAACTCGGCTTCAAGGCGGGGCCGATCGAGGGGCCGACACATTTTAGTCAGCTTGCCCCGCTACTGTTCGAGCTGTTCGGGCAGGCATTTTTCGAGCGCGGCTGCATCTCCGCGCATTATCAGAACATGGTTGTCGAAGGCGAGCAGGTAAGAGCCTTCGCGACAGCGCATCCCGGCGGGACCAGCGCTTATGTCTGGCTTGAGAAGTCAGATGGAACGCCGGTGCTGGAGGCAAGTGCGAGTGTCGGGCCAGAGCATGGGTCGACCCTGTTGGAGCAGCGAATGGCGAAATTGCGTCCGCCTGGTCCGCTGGTGATACTGGAGGACCTGGCTGTCGGCATGAAGGGCGCTGCTGATGAAGCGGTTCGTATGGATCCCGACCAGCATATGGGGAAATTGTATCCGTTCTCGCTCAATCAGAAACTGGCCAAGATTACCGAGAAATCGCCATGGTATTCCGACCCGTCTTCGACGCCGTGGGGGAAGGCGATTATTCCGTTAGAAATGATCAGCGTTCTTGCGGAATACTCCAATCATCAGGCCGGATTTCCTGTCAAAGGTCCGGCCGTAGGTTTATTCGCCGATCAGGAAATAAGACTTGTTAAGGGTCCGCTTTTTGTGGGCGAAGACTATCTCATCAGACGGGAAATCGCGGCGCTGTCAGAAAGCCGAAGAACCGAGTCTTACTGGGTTCGGACACAGATCTTTGACCCGACAGGCGAGGAGCTACTGGCGGAAATGTTGCTGAACCATGCATCGCTTAAACATTCTTATGCAAACTATGAAACGCGATTGGCAGAACTTGGCTGAGTCCCGCCGGTTGCCGCTTTCGGTAACTGCAGATGATGTAATGATGCCTCAGGTCGAGATACGCATCATCGTATGATAGGAAGGATAAACGCGTGACCGATTTTCCGTTACAAGGACTCAAGGTGCTTGACTTTTCGAGGGTCCTGGCAGGTCCGTTTGCTACCAGAATGTTGTCTGATCTCGGGGCCGATGTCGTCAAAATTGAACCACCCGAGGGCGATGTTACAAGGCATTTTGGTAAACAGGATGGCGGGGTTGCGGGTTTTTACCTGCAGCAGAATATAGGAAAGCGGAATATCTGCCTTGACCTGAAGACGGCAGGGGCACGCGAGCTGGTTTTAAAGCTGGTTGCGGTGTCCGATATTGTGGTCGAGAATTTTCGGCCCGGTGTCATGGAGAAGTTCGGTCTGGGGTGGGACAGTTTACAAGCGGTCAACCCAAAGCTGGTGATGCTGTCGATTTCAGGGTTTGGTCAGAATGGGCCCGAACGCGGTCGGGCGGCGTATGCCCCTGTTGTGCATGCCGAAACCGGACTGATCGCCCGCCAGGCCGAGATGAGCCAGGGCGCGGCTTATGATCTGCAATTTTCTCTCGCTGATTCCTATAGCTCATTGCACGGATTGGTCGGCCTTCTGGCGGCTTTGCGGGTAGCAGAGAAGACCGGGGTAGGTCAGCATGTCGATATTGCGATGCTTAATGTGATGCATGCGACCGATGATTATGCCCATTGGGCGCTGGACAATGTCTGGCCTAAGCCGGAGGAGAATCTGGTGTGGCAAGGACCGGATCAGAGTCGCATTCTTATTTCGGCGGATTTGAAGTGGCTGTGGCGTGTTTTTTCAACCCGCGACGGTCTGGTCGATCCAACGCCGGACGGTGCGGATTTCGCGACCAAGCTGGCTTGTCGCAAACAGGCAATTGCCGCGCATATCCTGTCGTTTCCGAGCTTCTCTGCGCTCACAGATCGGCTGGATAAAATCAATCTGGCATGGGGGCGGGTTAGGGCATTCGGAGACGAGTCTCTGAGCCAGCCAAGTCTTGAGGCCAGAGGTGTTTTCGTTGATGTTCGCGACGATCTTGGCCATCGTCGGAAAACGGTTCAGTCGCCATATCGCTTTTCTCACTCTACGAGTGGTATTACGTCGGAGGCACGTCCACCAAAGCGTGGCGAACATAATCTCGAGGCTCTGGCTGATTGGCTTGGTCTGGAGACTGACGATGTCAGCGCCCTGTGCGACGCCGGCATATTACTCAGCGAATAGAAAACGTTTCGGCCGGCAAAAAGACCCGGCCGGGCTCGCCGTATCATCTGATTTTTCAATTGGTTTTCCAAATTGCATGTTTTTAATGGCGATTGCCGTTACGAAACCCCTTTCCCTTTCGGACAGACGGGGCAAACTACCGGCATAATCGCGCTGAAAAAGAGATTCCGGAATACGGGACGAAACGGCCGAATTGTATCTGGGAGGATACACCGATGCCCATTTGCGGATTACTGAGAACTGGCGCTATCCCCGGGTGTCCGGGCTTTTGGAGATTTAAGAATGGCTTTTTCGGACGCTGCGGAAGCAGTTCATCACATTGTCACAACCGATGAGCAATTTGCCCTCGAAGACACCGATATTCGCGGCGTAACATTTCGCACGTTTAAGAATGCCCCCCGGAGTATGCGGGATATTATGGACCTCTGCCTTGAATATGATCAGGCTGATTTTCTCGTCTATGGCGAGGAGCGTCGAACGTATAAGGATTTCTACGAGGAAACCAGCCGTATAGCTGACGCTCTGATATCGGTCTACAACATCAAAAAAGGCGACCGTGTCGCCATTGTTATGCGGAATTCACCTGAATATCTGGTGCTGATGATGGCGATAACCTCGATCGGCGCGGTTGTTGTCTTCCTGAATAGTTGGTGGACGACAGAGGAACTTGAGTACGGCTTTACCGACAGCAACGCCAAGCTTGCTTTTGTGGATCAGCAGCGGGCCGAGACGATGCAGCCTTTTGTCGAGCGGATGGGGATTGAGCGGGTTATGGTGAGAGCTGATGCCATGCCCGGAACAAGAACCTATTCCGACTTGTTGACAGGCTCCGCCCGTCGCGAGCTGCCGGCGGGGGATATCCACACAGATGATGATATGGCGGTGATGTATACCTCCGGTTCGACGGGACACCCAAAGGGCGTTGTCCAGACCCATAGAGGAGCGATATCGGCGGTTATGACATGGCTGATGTCAGCACGGATCGCCGAAGAGATGGATCGCTTGCCAGAGATGCCAGTCGGGGCCGATGGCGAGCCGGTTCAAGCCTGTGCCTTGATCACGACGCCGCTCTTCCACGTCTCGGCGACCCATGCCTGCTTTCTGGTATCCTTATGTGCGGGCGCAAAAATCGTCCTGATGCACAAATGGAGTCCGGTTGAGGCGATCGACCTTATCGAGCGTGAGCAGGCGACACGCTTTTTTGGCGTGCCGACCATGTCGGCTGATTTGATGGAAGCTGCCGTCGCGCGCGGCAAATCCTTGTCGACTTTGAGGAGCCTTGAGGCAGGCGGCGCCAAGCGTCCTGCCGCGCAAGTCGCAAAACTTGCCGATGCGATGCCACACGCCCAGCCTGGAACCGGGTTTGGCATGACTGAAACAAATGGCCTCGGGATCGGACTTCGCGGAGAAGACTATATTGCCCGCCCGGGTGCGGCCGGGCGACTGTATCCGCCGTTGCAAGACCTCAAAATCGTTGATGATAATGGCGATGAAGTGCCGTTTGGACAGGTTGGCGAGCTCATCTTGAAGAGCCCCGCAAATATGCGCTGTTATTTGAATAAACCGGAGGCAACCGCGGAGACTCTCAAGGATGGTTGGATCTATACCGGTGATCTGGCAACACTGGAAGAAGATGGCATCGTCACAATTGTTGACCGGAAAAAGGATATGATTATCCGCGGCGGTGAGAATATCTCCTGTCTTGAAATTGACGCAGCCTTGCATCTTCATCCTGCCGTCGGCGAAGCCGCTGTTTTTTCAATTCCTGACGAACGGCTCGGCGAGGTTGTTGGTGCGGGCGTATTACTGAAAACAGGCAGTCAATTGGATGAGGCCGAATTGAAAGAGTTTCTCAGACAGAATCTTTCTTCTTTTAAAGTGCCGGAGCGGGTCTGGTTTTTTGATACGCCTCTACCGCGAGGCGGCACGGAAAAAACTGACCGACGGGCCCTGCGGACCATATGTCTGGGGGATGAAACGTCCGCCTCTCCGGTTACGAACTAAGCAAGCGAGCTGCAAAATGCAGGAATTTGGCGGTAGGATAGCTGTTATCACGGGCGGTGCGACGGGGATTGGCCGGTCGCTCGCACGGCAACTGGCCGCGCAGGGATGCCATATCGCCATGTGCGATATTGCTGAAGACGCATTATCGGCATCGCGTGCATATTGTGAAGCGACAGCGGCCGAAGGGGTGCGGATTACGAGCTTTGTTGCCGACGTCTCCGAGCGGGCGGCGGTCGATGCCTTTCTCGGCGATACATTGCAGCGTCATCAGACCGATCATGTTCATCTGCTTTTCAATAATGCCGGGATCGGGGGTGGCGGAAGTTTTCTAAAATCACCCGTCGCGCATTGGGAGCGGACCTTTAATGTCTGCTGGCAGGGCGTTTACGGTATGTGCCGGGCGTTTATGCCGAGCCTGCTGGCGGCAGACGCCGGACATGTCATCAATATCAGCTCGGTAAATGGATTCTGGGCAAGTCTTGGTTCGGGGACGCCGCATAATGCATATTGCTCTGCCAAATTTGCTGTCAAAGGCTTCACAGAATCCTTGCGGGAGGATTTCGCCGCGAATGCTCCGCATTTGTCGGCAAGCGTGGTGATGCCCGGCCATATCGGAACCATGATATCGATCAATACCTGGCAGGAATTCGGAGATGACCCGGCCGCGCTCGGTATGAGTCAGGCCGAGCTTGATGGTTTTAAATCAAGAGCCGAAACATTCCGCCAGACCGGCATGGACCCCGAGGATGCCGCTGCGGTCATCCTCAAGGGGGTCCAAGCTGGCGACTGGCGGATATTGATTGGTGATGATGCAGTCGCGCTGGATCAGGCCGTGCGGGATGATCCGCTTGACGCTTATCAGCCGGATTTCTGGCGGCGCCGGGTCCACCCTCGTATTCTGGCGCTGAAATCGGGTAGGACCGTCAAATGATCGGGCCCGGAGATCAGACAGAATGGAGAATATGACGCGATTAACTGTTTCGGTTTCAGAAAATCGGGTTGCCACAGTGACAATCAGCAACCCGGCTTTGCAAAATATGACGCCGGCTGCCGTGAATGAATTGAATGCACTTCTCCCAAGATTGAAAGCCGATGATATCCGGGCGGTCTTTTTTGCGGGTGATGATCCTGATTATTTTATTCGACATTTCCCGGTTGAAGAAGTTGATGCCAGTGCGCCCGGCAATGGCAGCACGTGCGAGGCGAATAAGGATGATGTCTTTCTTGCGATTGAAAATCTGCCAAAGCCGGTCATTGCGG
Organism: Henriciella sp.; assembly: GCA_965657655.1. Classification (GTDB taxonomy): domain Bacteria; phylum Pseudomonadota; class Alphaproteobacteria; order Caulobacterales; family Hyphomonadaceae; genus Henriciella. Next base: position 317 of record CBFHPC010000026.1, on the reverse strand, counting down.
CGCTGGATGGGTCTGCAGCTGGCGACGGGTTAGAGTTCGCGATGGCTTGTGATATCCGCGTTGCAAAGGATGGACCCTATCGGTTTGGATTAACCGAAATTTTGACCAGTATCCTTTCTGGTGCCGGGGGCACCCAGCGTTTGCCGCAACTGGTAGATCGTAAACACGCCCTAGAAATGATGCGACGGGCGAGATTGATGTCGCCCCGGCAGGCCTTCGAATATGGACTTGTCGAAGTGCTTGTGCCGGCTGAGGATAAGGAAACGGCCTTGCAGCGCGCGCAAGGCATCGCGGCGGATATGGCCGGACGGTCTCCA
>CBFHPC010000025.1:0-20609 GCA_965657655.1 Henriciella sp. | reverse complement strand
TTACAAGTATCCGAAAAAGCAAGTTTTTATCGCAGAAATTGAATAATGCAACTTTAATTATCAAGAACAACCAAATGATCTGCTAAAAGTACTAAATATAGATTTTGACAGTAATTAAATCGATAGATCGTCTATATTCGAAATTTTTTTCATTGCTTCTAGAGAATTTGGTATCAATAACCCAGCAAAGCAGGTCTTTACAGCGATAATCCGAAAGCACGAACAGTTACATTGTTTCATAAGACTTTTATTTATACGGCGTATGCTGCTTCAATAACATTGAAGCGTCGCTAGGAGGCGAAAAACGCCACAATCATAACGAGCGCCAATAGAATGGCTGACCAGACTGCCATACTATTTATGAGCCACCCCCGGGCCATCGCACCGCGCGGGCTAAAGGCCTCCTCCAGATGATCGTAGAACTGGATTGCCAGCCGGCCGGAAATCATTGTTAAAGCGGGGCCCAATTTCCTCCAGACACGACCGGACCAGACCAGCAAATTGTAGGCCGGCCGGCGATAGAACCAATCGGTATCGATTATAGTGCCAGGCTTTTCGGCAGGATAAAGCTTGAATTTCTTCAGCAAAACGAATGCCAGGATTGCAAACATCAACAATTGCATCTGGGTCAGAATATGCTCGAATGTGAACGGCTGATAAACTTTAACCGCTTCGCCGGACAGGCCGCAGACATCAACCGCAACGGTCGCTGTACACGGCAGCATTGCATACAGCCAGCCATAGCCGAGCCCGCCAATTGTCGGTAATCCGATCGCGATTGAAATAAAGGCGGAGATCCCCATTGCCACAAGCATGTTAAATGGCGCTTCCTTCACCCGACGCCCGCTATCATGTCCGAAGAATGCATAATATGGAATCTTGATCCCGGAATGTTCTAGAACACCGGCGGATGCGAACATCAGCATCAACCAGATTATAGTATGTCCGCCCAGAGCGACCGCACCGATGATCATTGATTTTGTCACAAACGCCGAAAAGAGCGGGAATGCAGAGATCGACATCGCCCCGATAACGCAGAATACTGTCGTCCAGGGCATTGATTTATATAGCCCGCCAAGTTCGCTCGCCTTGGTTGTACCTGTCCGGTAAAGCACGGCACCCATGGTCATAAACAGCAAACCTTTAAAGAAAATGTCGGCGAAGGCGTGGGCCGCCACCCCGTTGAGCGCCAGCGGCGTTCCAATACCGACACCACAGACCATAAAGCCGACCTGGTTATTAATCGAAAATGCCAGAACCCGTCTTAGATCATTTTCGATAACCGCGAAGAAGACCGGGAAGACCGTCATGGTTGCCCCGATCCAGATCAATTCTGGCTGGCCGGGAAACAGTCGCGCCAAAGCATACACCGCAAGCTTTGTTGTAAAAGCTGACAATACAACGGCCCCAACAACCGACGCCTTTGGATAGGCATCCTGCAACCAGTTATGCAGCAGCGGAAAGGCTGCCTTGATACCTATCGCCGCAAAAATAAGCAGGGCACCAGGTGTCTCGAAGCCGGTGAGCACATCAAGGCTCAATCTGCCTGTTCCACTATAGACGTAGACAAGCCCGGTTAAGAGTAAAACGCCCGACAATATCTGAATACCGAGATAGCGCATCGCTGCATTATAAGATGCCTGTGTGCCAGCTCGTAAAATCATGAACACAGAACTTAAAGCCGTGATTTCCCAGAAGATGAACAGGCTCATCAGATCGCCGGTCAATGTCGCGGCGATTGCGGCCCCGGCATAAGTCAACGCCATGCCATCATGTATCCTGTCATCACTGTGCAAGGCGAAAATACTGTTCACCAGCGAGGCCAGCAAAAAGGCGAGTGCGAAGATGAAAGACAGGCTATCTATACGATACAATACGAGATCGAGCCCAAGTACCGACCAATTCGCGATATCGACACCGCGGTCTGCGACCGACAGCATTGCCAGACCTGCGAGCGGCGCCGCTATCATTAATATTTGGCGCAATCTCTGATGATCGATTAGGCAGCCAATAAGGCCGACGACAATAAGTAGAATACCAGGGTTCGTGCCCGATAGGAGGTCGATCATTTTCCACGCTCCAGCGTTCTCGGCCGTGTGTCGGCTTCATTATAAAAATCTTCGCTCCGCCGGAGCAGCTTGCCCAGAGGCCAGCCCATTAGAACCACAAATGTGAAGGCACCAAATCCCCAAAAGCCGTAGAAACCGAACCCTTCGGACACCGTCAGATATTCATGCCGGTGGACAAATATATCGGTCAGCAAGAGTAGCAGGCTGATCGACAGCACAACAATAAGGATACGCGACCCTATGTTTGGGTGCGCGACCCAACCAAATAGCCGCACCGCCGCGGGGTGAATATAATCCGCCGGTAAGTCCGTCGTCTGGTCGGGTTGATGGCTATCAGAGTTCGCGGCCATTAGGCATCCCCTGTCAAATGAAGTTGCGCCGACGCCTCACCGACAATCGGCGACAGAAATTCTGCGAGAGGCCCCACTGCAAAAAACAGCAAAAAACACAGCAAAGCGGTAAAAGCCGGTGCCGCAACCGTTAGCATTGGCGCGCCGCCTTCGCGCTTGAACGCCGCCGGCTCAGGACTTCCCGGTGGTGGCATCAGTGCCAGAATTGGGATCGGTAGCAAATATGCAATATTCAGCAATGACGACACTATCAGCACAATCGTCACATAATCCATGCCGCTGTCGGCCGCCCCTTGCAGCAGCTGATACTTGGCCCAGCCACCGGCTAATGGCGGCACCCCGATAATAGACAGTGATGCGATAAAGAAGGCGATAAAGATGATCGGCATCCGTCGCCCGAGGCCCCGCATGTCAGACACATTTTGTACACCCGTCGCAACATAAATCGCGCCAGCACACATAAACAGGGTAATTTTACCGACGGCGTGCGCCGCAATTTGCAGCGATCCGCCCATGATGCCGGCCGGATCGGCAAGCATCGCCCCGCAGGTGATATAAGCGAGCTGGGAAATCGTGGAATAGGCAAGACGCGCCTTGAGATTATCCTTGGTCAGGGCAATCAGGGACGAGACGACAATCGTAAAACACGCAACGCCAAGCAGGAACTCTCGCGAGCCTGTATCGGCAAGTACATCGGCGCCAAAAATATAGATCGCAATTTTTAGAATTGTGAAAACGCCCGCCTTAACCACGGCGACGGCATGCAATAATGCCGATACCGGGGTCGGTGCGACCATTGCATTCGGCAACCAGAAATGAAACGGCATCAGTGCCGCTTTTCCGACCCCGAAGACAAATAACAGCAAAAGAACACTGGCGACCATCGGCGACAGCCCCTCGACACCTGCCAATAAGCCACCGGGCACAAAATCAAGATTACCGGCGATCGCAGAGGTCAGTATCACACCGACGAGGAAGAAGCCGATCGAAGTCCCCAACAGGGTCATGAGATAGATACGGGCCCCGCGTCGCGCATTTTCGTCACCCTTGTGCGCGACAAGCGGATAGGTCGAAAGCGTCAGCACCTCGTAGAAAACGAATAATGTGAACAGGTTCCCTGAAAGGGCAACACCCATCGCGCCGAATATTGCGAGAGCAAAACACATATAGAAACGGGTTTGATGCTGCTCTTTATTGCCGCGCATATAACCGATCGAATAAAAACTGTTCACCATCCATAAGCCGCTCGCCACAATGGCGAACATGGCCCCGAGCGGTTCGACTTTGAAGGCAAAGCTCAGGCCCGGCGCGGCTTCCCACAGCATCAGAGAGGGATGGTCGCCATTCGCGACACGGCACGTAATCAGCACAATGACAGCAAATAAGGACGCAGATCCGATTAATGTGACCGCTTCCCGGATATTCTGGCTGCGGCCAGTCAGGTAAATGCCGGCGAAAATTGTCAGCGGCAGCAGCAGGGCTGCCAGTATCAGGAGCTCGTTACTCATTGTGCGTCTCCCATAAACAACGATGCCGCAGCATCATTTGCCAAACCGATGACAAAGCCGCCATCGACACCAATCCAGATACTGGTCAAAGCCATCGCCCAGAGTGGCACCCCGACAAGAACTGGAAGACGCGACTTTGTCGTCGCAGCCTGTCCGATCGGGGCCTGGAAGAAGACCGCCTCAAGGATCCGTCCGACATAGATCACGGCAAGAAAGCTCGTAAATACGACAATAATCGCAGCCCACCACCAACCATTCTGCAACAGGGCCGTGACTAGCGCATATTTCGACTGGAAGCCCGCGGTGAGCGGCACCCCAATCAATGACAGTCCAGCTATGGCGAACGCCGTCATCGTAAATGGCGCGCGCCGGCCAAGTCCTCTAAAGTCAGACAGCCGTGTGCCACCATGCACAAGCACCACGCCGGCAACCGCCATAAACAGCGCACCCTTAATCACAGCATGATTAACCAGATGCAAAAGCCCTGACGATACCCCGGCCGCTGTTCCGATTGACACGCCGAGCAGAATATAACCGACCTGGGCCACGGAAGAATAAGCAAGCAAGCGACGGACATCGGTCTGGAATATGGCCTGGAACGAACATGCGATCATAGCCGCAAGCCCCATTGGCATCAGCACCCATAGCAGGCTCAATCCCTCAAAGGTAAAGTCAATGCCAAACACCGTAAACAGGAAGCGGATCAGCGCATATATTGCCACTTTGGTTGCTGTTGCTGCCAGGAACATGGTGACGAAGCTTGGGCTGTAAGTATAGGCATTCGGCAGCCATTGATGCAGCGGGAACATCGCAGCCTTGATGCCGAGGCCGACAAAGATAAAGGCATAACCGGCCATGACGACGGTACTATCGGCGAGGTCCGGCAGTCTGGCAGCAAGATCGGCCATATTCAGCGTGCCCGTGGCAGCATACAGGAAGCCGACCCCGACAACAAAAAACGATGCGCCAATCGTCCCCATCAGCACATAATTAATTGCTGCAGGTAAAGCGCGCCGGTCGCGCCCGCTCCCGAGTGCAACGAGGACGTAGGTTGCGATTGAGGAAATTTCTAGAAACACGAATAAATTGAACGCATCACCGGTCGCCGCAACCCCGCAAAGCCCGGTAAAACAGACAAGATAAGCCGAATAGAACAGGCTTATTTTAGCGTTGTTGATTTCCGATTTGACGCTCGGCCAGCCAAAAATAGATGCCAATAGGCCAATGCTCGACACCAGCAATAATACCATCGAGTTGAGTGCGTCGATTCGGAACTCGATGCCATATGGCGGCTCCCAGCCACCCATATGGTAGGAAATATAGCCAAGCTCGGACTCGCGCACTGCAACGACCAGAACAATCGCCATAATCAAGGCGCCAAACACCGCAAAATTGCTAATCATCCAGCCGATCCGACCGGCCGGCATAAGTGCTGCAATCGGAGCCATCAGCATTGGAATGACCACCAAAAGGGCCGGCGCGTGCGCAGCCCAGGCCGCTGGAACTAAGTCATGAATAGTCTCAATCATGCCGATAACGCCCCCTGAGCCGTACTAAGTCTGTCTGCGTCTGCTGCGTCATCTGTCAGAGAAGTCTGCAGATCCATGTCAATAATTTCATCCATCTCGACGGTGCCATAAGCTTCTCTTATCCGCACGATAATGGCGAGACCAACGGCCAGGGTTGCAACCCCGACCACAATCGCAGTGAGCATCAGGACGTGTGGCAACGGATTCGAATAGACATTCTCCAGAACCGGCGAAACCGTACTAACCGGGTCATCATGAGATGGCGCCGACACATGCCCGCTATCATGATGCAACTCTGTTGCATGATGCTCATCCGCCGCCTCATGCATATCACTTATATCTGCGGCATGGTCGGCGTCGACATGCGCGTTATCAACTGACAGGTGTCCGTCAGCGCCGGCCGCCTCAGCAACCCGCTCGCCGGCATCGGTCGAAGTATAATCGCCGTCTGCCATAGCGGCCTCGGCATGCCCCCCTGCCGGGGCGTGCTCATCTGCTCCAGCCATGGGCGCTGCGGCGCCGTGCCCATCCTGCTCGCCGGCATGGGCTGGCCCGTGCGACCCATTATGCGCGGCACCGTGCCCGGCACCATGCCCATCGCCATGCCCATCGCCATGTCCGCCCGGATAATCACCGCCAAACAGAATTGGTGCGGTGCCGCCCGATACACGCGATAGCGAAATATAGAACAGAATGATCGAGGTTTGGAACGTACCAAGTCCGATCAATCGTTTAATCAAATTGGTTGATGAGAAGGCCATATAGAGACCGATCATCATCAAGCCGATGATCGCCCAATAATTCCCGCGCTCCAGCACAAATTCCAACATTGGCTACCAGTCCTCATCTCGTATTTCGGTGACGCGACCGGCAAAGGCATAGAAAATAGCCACCATTGAGCCGGTTACAGCCATCAAGACACCCAGCTCGACCAAAATAATGCCTAAATGCTGGCCGGCATGCCCACCAGGCGCTTCGGCAATGAGAGCATCATAATCAAGAAAAACACCGCCGAGTATCAGCGTTGCCACGCCAACACCGGTGTAAAGGATAAAACCGAAAGCAGCGACGCCCCGCGCAAATCCGGGGCTTACAGCCTGCATGGCTGCGCTAATTCCGAAAATGAGGGAATACAGAATAACCGTGACAGCCAGAATGACGCCGGCCTGAAAGCCGCCGCCCGGGCTATAATCGCCGTGAAACTGCACATAAAAACCGTAGAGTGCGATCACCGGAATGAGAACTTTGGCGACAACACGCAGAATAATATGATGATCAGTTCCCATCTTGCGGCCCCTTCTCAGTATCGTCGGCGCGATCCGCATCAGATTTACGCGCCGCAGACAATGCCCGTTCGCCAAACCCGAGTAATAAGGTAACTGCGAGGCCGGCCGCGAAAACCACCCCGGTTTCACCCAGAGTATCGAAACCGCGATAACTCGCCAGCACGGCTGTAACGACGTTCGGGACAGCGATATCAGCCTGCGAGCGCGCCAGATAATCGATCCCGACATAGGTGTTCGCCGGCGAATTCGGATCCCCGAACCCGGGCAGATCAATCGTCGCATAGATTAATATCGCCCCCGTCACGAGCACGACGAGCAGCGGCGCGATTTTCATAACGCCCTGCTCGGGCTTTGCCTGGCGAGTTGTCAGCAACATGGCGGCCAGAAACAGGGCCGTGGAAACGCCGGCGCCGACCGATGCTTCGGTAAAGGCAACATCAACCGCATCAAGTGCGACAAACCATGTTGCCGATATCAGTGAATAGATCCCTGACAGCATGATGATCGCAAACAAGCTTCGTAGCCGGGCCATAGAAATGGCAACCACAAACAAGACCGCGAGCAGGGTCACGTTCAGCAGCGCAATCGAAAGATCAACGCCCTCATAACCGGTCATGATAAATCACCCTGTGTCTCGTGCTTCAAAGACTTTCCAGTCAACGGTTTGATTCCCGCAACATGAGCCGCATTGGCAAGCGCATGGCTGGATGCAGGCCCGGTCAGAAAGAAAAAGGTCCAGATTGCCACCAATTTGAACGCCACCAGCCAGTCAGGCGACATCATAACCATACCGATAATGGCAACCGTCATGGCCGAGGTGTCAGTAACACTGGCAGCATGCAGCCGGGTATAGACATCCGGGAAACGCAACACACCGACTGTTCCGATGATTGCGAGCAAACCGCCCGTCAGACACAGCGCCGCACCAATCGCCGGCAAAGAGCGACCTATCACGTCGAGCAAATCGGTCATTTGGACCCCTCCTCACCACCGGGTGACAATGGCACGCCAAAGGACCGGTATCTGAAGAATTTGAGAACAGCGATTGTCGCCACAAAATTAATCAATGCATAAAGCAGGGAAATATCAAGAAAGTCGGGACGCCCGGTGACAAACCCCAGGACACCGAGCAATAAAACGATCTTTGTACCAATCGAATTGACCGCGAGCGCGCGATCATACAGCGTTGGCCCCCGAAGGGCCCGTATCAGCATCAAAGCAATCGCAACAACGAATGCAAGCGCAGCGGCACCAATCATGCTTTTACCACCCTGTCTGTCGCCCATTTGGCCCGGCGATCCATTTCCTCGAAAGCGTCCGCTCCGGCGTCCTCGGCATTGAGCGCATGCACGAGAATCGCATGGCCCTCAATCGCCATACTTACGGTGCCTGGCGTCAATGTGATCGAATTTGCAAACGTTGTTCGGGCTAAGTCGCTCTCACACTTAGTCGACACCGTCACAATTGCCGGATTAATATCGAGATCCGCCCGTAAACAGGCTTTGATGACGATCCAATTTGCCTTGACAATCTCGACCAGGAGCCAGGCCCAATAGACAAATATTTTTGGTAACCGGCCATAGGGCGAGGCGTCACTGTCGAGCACCCGCATGCGAAAAGCCAGCAAGACCGACAAAAAAACTGCCACGACGCCGAAGGACAACATCAGTGACGTGTAATGTCCCGATAAGCCCAGCCATAACAAAACCAAAACAATAATGAGCCCCAAAAGATAACTCACGGTCTCGACCTACTCCTGTAAACCTGATCATGCCGCAGCGTCTAGACTGCGGCCGCCCTTCCCAAAGCTACAGTTGATTTGTCTAATTTTCCCAGACAGTCAAGCCACATCTTCTGTCAATGTGCGGTGAACTCGTTTTGTTTACCTGGCGGTCAGCAAAACGTCCTGATCGCAGCTCTGCTCGGGTCGCTATTTCGACCGCTTGGCCGATGCAAAACCCAATTCTTTAAAAATAGTCGACAAGGATGTGAGGATCATCTTTGCATTTTGCGAGCGCTTGAGTGACAACCAAGGTCAGATGACCGGAGAGCAAATGGCGACCAAAACCGAAACCCAGACGCCCCAGGGCGAACCGGCCTTAACTGGCAATACCGGATCACCGATAACGGGAACCCTTTCGGCTGTGAATGCCGGGTCAAACCTGCTGGCAACCGCAAATCGTCTCTGGGCCATCCGGGCGCGGCGCGGCGTTCGCCTGGAACTGCCTGCCTATTTGTCGATACAGGGCACCTGGTTTATCGCTTTCGGCCTGCAAATGGTGCTGTTTCCGTATCTGATCACCAACAAGCTGGGCCTCGACGGCACCGAGCTTGGCCTTGCTAATTTCGCATTGGCGGGTCCGTCGGTGATATTCTTGCTTATCGGCGGCGTCATCGCCGAGCGCGCACCCAGTAAACCGCTACTCTTCATTCTGCATCTTTGTGCGGCGCTACCGGCTCTGGGGCTGGCCTATATCCTCGCCACCGGCCAGCTAACTTACACTTATATTCTGATATATGGCGTCGCGCTGGGAACAGTTGGCGCCTTTATGATGCCGGCCCGGGATGCGGTTTTGAACGAAGTCGTCGACCGGCGAACCCGCGTCGGATCGAAACTGACCCTGCAACAGGGAATCGCATTTGCCACCGTCACCCAGTTCGGGGGGCAGATTATTGGACTCACGCTTGCGGGATACGCCGATAAATTAACCAGAATGCCGGCCTGGCTTGGTGGCTTTGGTATTGGCCCTATCGATAGCTGGCAGCTCATCACACTTCAGGGCCTGATTGTTGGTGCCGGCGCAATCGCCGCCCTGTTCCTTGCAATGGGCCGCCGCGTTAAAACCGGACGCGTCGGATTTAGCGGCGCGTTCGGTGATATTGCCGAAGGGTTTAAAGTTGTAACTAGCGATGCCCGGCTCTGGTCAATGACTCTTTTAATGTTCGGCGTCGGGGTTTTCGTGATTGGCGCGTTTCTCGTCGTGCTACCAATCGTAAACCGGGATATTTACGGCCTAGCCGGGGACGGGATCCGGGACATGTTCGTAACCTTCTGGATGGGCGCTTTCGTCTCGTCCGTCACGCTATCCATACTGAAATCAGTTCAACGCCCCGGACGGCTTTTATTGTCGGCACAATTGATCGGATCGCTAGCTATATTGCCGATGCTGAACCCCATCCCGCATTGGGGGTTTTTGATGATCGTCTTTGGCTGGGGATTGTCAGCCGGTGTCTCGATCGCAATGAGCCGCGTCATTGTCCAGGATGTAGCACCGAAAAACCAGCTCGCCAGAGTCCTTTCTATCTACCAATTGGGTTTTATGGCCGGTGCCCCGCTCGGTGCGGCGATTATGGGGCCTCTGGTCGATAATCTGGGGCCTCACTGGATTGCTTTAGTGCCCGCGACCGGCATGACGGTGTTGATCGCGATTGTCGCAACCTGCTCGCCAATATGGACGCTCAGGAACAATTAGCCCTCGCAGTGACCGGCGAGCGTCACCACCACATCGGTGGCCGCAGCATTCTGCATTGGCGCCCTCGCGGCTAGCTTGAACACATTCGCTAACCGGCGACAGCCCGCCGGAAATGGTCCACCACAAGCGGATTAAGCGGCCGGACCAACCAGATCCGTTAACATGCCAACTGAAAGTATTTCCGGCAGGACAACCGGTTCCTGCGCGCCCGGAGCGTACCACAAATACATCGGCACACCGGCCCGACCATATTGCCTTAAGGCTCTGGCAATCACCGGATCTGCCCGGGTGTAGTCAGCAACCAGAAATGCGACATCAGCCGCCGCAAATGCTGCCGTCACAGCCGGCGCATTCAGCGTCACCAATTCATTGGCCTTGCAGGTCGCACACCATTCAGCGGTAAAATCGACAAACACCGCCCGCCCGTCCGCCGTCAGCTCGGCAACCCGCTGTGGTGACCAGACCTCCGCAGCCCGCGCTTCAACTTCGCCAGCCGTCGCTAAATTTGTCGCCGCTTGCGACGAGATGGCCGAAAATGGCCAGAATATACCGCTCAAAAAAACTGCAATCGCCAGTACCTGAACTGTCCTGACAACCCCCCAATCAGGCAGGCGCAATATCACCCAGAATAGCAGGCCCAGCGTGGCAAGTGACACAACGGGCACGAGTGCCGCACCAAGCGAAGCCGAGGCAAACAAACCGAAAATCGGCGCTATAAATGCCAGCCCGAGAACAGAGAGAAGGATCGCCCGCCCGGAAACCGCCGCGATCCGAAAGGCCCAGGCACCAAATGCCACCAAAACAATCCCGGCCACAGTATATGCAACAGCCCTGACGTCTGCCAGCGCGCCCAGCACCGTCAATAACCAGACAGCGGTCATGAACATTGGAAATGCAAAGAATTGCCTCAGGGCAAGCATCCAAGGACCGGGCGCGGGGATGTATTTATACAGGCCTGGCGAAAAGCTTAGCAGCAGAATTGGGAGCGCCATACCGATCCCCATCGCCGTTAAAATTATCAGAATAATACCGGCGCCCTGGCCGATAACCGCGCCCAGTGCAACGCCCAGAAAGGGCCCTGTGCAAGGCGCGCCGACAATTGCCGCAAGAAAACCTGTAAAAAAGGCGCCATATCGCCCCGACCCGCGCGTCAGATCCTGTCCGACATTTTGCAGCGACTGGCCAAGCTCAACCAATCCCAGCAGCCAGAACCCGATAAGAGACATGATGAATATTAGCGCGATTACAAAAACCGGCTGCTGCAACCAAAACCCCCAACTAATCAGGCCGGTTGCATCACGCACAATAATCAAACCCGTCGCGAGCATAGCAAACGAAGCAATCACACCGGCCGTGTACCAGATACCATGTTGCCGAATCTCATCAATCTGGCCCGTTGCTGCAGATCGCACAAAGCCGAACGCCTTGATCGATATCACCGGCAGAACACATGGCATGAAATTCAAAACGAAACCGCCGATCAATGCCAGCAAAACGAAACCAAGCAGGTCGAGGGAAAAGACTGACAACCCATCATTAACACTGGCCGGCAGCACTGGTCCTGGCTCCGCCGTTAGCCTGACGGCGATATCATCAAGCCGCAACACCCCTGACAAAGCCAGCGGACCATCAATGCCGGACTCGGCCGGCATTAGTGTTAATTGCAGGCCATCCGGCCCACGCCGGACCGGCTGGGCCGCAGCATGCACGATCTCGTGGCCATAGGGGAAAAACCGTGCCGACCTGCCCCAATAGTCAAGACCGCCTCCGGCGACAGAGAAAAGCCAGGCGTCACCCTGTTGCGTCAGATGGGCATCGCCCTCGAAGTCAGCGGGCAAGGTCTCAAGCACTGCATTAATAATCTCGGCATTCGCGATATCCGGCACCTGCGTGGCACCAATCATGATCGACATGTCGAAATCAGCCGTTTCCGGAATACAGATATTTTTACAGATCAGATACTCGACCTGACCGGTCATTCGCAGGGCTGACGTCGCATCGGCGGGCAAGGTGACCGAAAATGGCAACACGACCTGATCGGAATAGCCATAATCCATAATTTCATCTGGGATAATTGGTAACAAATCCGGGATCGGCCACGAAAATGGGCTGATCATGGCCGGCGAAATATCGCTATCGGCGGCAAGACGTATCTCGGGCGGTGTGCCGGCATCACCAGCATTGCGCCAATAAATATGCCAGCCCGGCTGCATCGTGAATGACGCCCCGAACCAGATCGTCTCACCGGGTACCGCCCTGACCCGCTCCGAAAAAAGCTCAACCCTGGCATATGCCCGGTCAGCGTTTGTCTGGGCATCCGACAAAACTGCGGCGCCAAGCGGTAATGTCGGCGATGCTGCGAGACAGATGCAGCACATAATAGCTGCAAACCGCAAAAGGATCCCGGACAAATGAGCTGGCAGTTGCATCGTTTTCTCTCCCGATCGGGGGCTGTCACTATTTCTCAAAATGGGTCGCGCCCGGAATAGATCGATTATCTTTCTATCAAAGGTCAAGGTCCGGCGATATCAAAGACATTATCGAAACAAAAAAACGGGCGCTCAATTCAAGCGCCCGTCTCTGATTTCGTATTGCGCCTGCTATTATTCGCTTGCCGAAGCTGGCGCCTGAACCCGCAATGCGCGTTGAATAATACGCTGCCAATTCATCAGTGACACGATATGCGCGTAAATAACACCAAGTGCGCCATTTTCTTTAAGCTCGAGGTAAAGCTCCGGCGGCAGCTCTTTGAGGCGGTTTTCATCGACGGCCCAATAATCGGCAATTTTCTGGCTTTCACCAGTCTCGACGCCCATTTCATCACGCGGCTGGAATGATACGGTTTTTTGTTCCAGCAAGTTGTTTGATGTCAATTGCTGGATGAAATCCGACGTATTCCGGCGATGGCGTTCGAACTCCTTGCAGAACTCAATCGCATTCGTGGTATAATCTGTTGGCTCTTCCTTGTCGAAGAACGGCGTTTCCGGCTTGTTGGTAACCATTGGCGCGTCGCGGTCGACACACAGTATCATACGGTCGCTACCAGGGTCGCTGGCAAAGACAAACGGGTATCGTCTAGCAAATGCGGGCACGTAAAATTCGCTATCAACCTGTCCATTATCATTGACATAGAGATTTTCATTTTGCCGGACACCCATAACCGCCAGAGGCGTCATTTCCTTACCGACAAAAATAATTGGATAGCTGGTCGCAGCAACGCCGAACTCTGATACCGTGATCGGAACGGCGTGCGCCGACTTCAGAAACTCAAACGGTTTCTCAACCTTTTTGATACCCAGTCCACCATGTTGCGAGGCGGAAAGTGGTTGCGGATTTTTATAGAACAGGACGTTACCCGACAATTCGGGGTTTTGATTGGTCGAATTAGATGCCACAGCGTGCTCCCTTAGAAGATCGCGATGGTGTATCGGAAATGACTTGATCGGACAACAGGATAACAGCGCAAATTATTGTTAGGTGTCATAAGCACCGGTTTTTAGGTATAAGTTCTCGAATGATTAAACGGTTTCTCGTCCTTGTTTTTGCCGCCACCATCGTCAGTTGCACGGGTCAGTCCCCCGAGCCGAAACTCAAACGTGCCGACCTGCAAAAGGCGAAGATCATTCTCAATGACGCGCTGCTGACAGAAATATTACTGCAGCCGGATGCCGCCAGTCGGGTCGGCATGTCCGGGTTCGACCTGAACCAGAAAGAAGCCCGCTTGCATGACGCGTCGCTTGCCGGTTTCGAACGGGCCCGACTCATCCGGCTCGACCTGCTAAAACAATTACGACAGGCCCCGGACCTGCCGCCAGACCATCCGGTCGCCCGCGACCTCGACCTGCTTGATATCGCCTATTCAAGGCTCCGTATCGCCCAGGAAATCGGCCAGGGCAGACAATCCCTATATGATGTGACACCGTTTCCGGCAGACGCCTATGGGGGCGTATGGATTGAGGGACTGCAATTACTCGACGCTATACACCGCGTTACAAGCTTCGCCGACGCCCAGAATTACAATTTAAGAGTCAACGCGCTCGCCGACGCGGTAGATGACACGCGACGACGGTTTCAGGCGGACGCATTGACTGGCTCGGTTCCGCCAAAGAATGTACTTCGAAATCTGAAAGCCCAGATCGATCTGCTGCTGTCAGACCAGTCCGAAACGCTCGACAATATTGTTGTGGATCTTGAAAGTCTGGTGCTCAGCGTCTCCGATAGTGATGCCGAAGAGCGAAACCAGCTCGTCTCGCAAGCCACCTATTTGGTCAATACCAAGCTACGCCCAGCCTATTTTAATTTGAGTACCACGCTCGGTACGCTGATCGATGCGGCACCTGGTCAGCCCGGACGATGGATGCAGCCGATAGCCCCCGACCAATATTCATTATTGCTAACTTGGCACCTTGGTCGTGACCGGCCAGATACCGAATTTCTCCACAGTCAGAACATGGAAGTAACGGAAGAACGCTTGGCGGCATTTGAAAACGCAATGTTCAATTTTGGCTGGGACCAGCTAGCACAGGTAGATCGCTTCGCATTCCTGAGACAACAATATGACCTCCGCCCCGACACCCGAATATTCTCCCCGGTTCCGATCATTACACGCACCAGCCTGCCAGAAGCAAAGCTCGCATTGACCGGCACCGAATATTTGCCGGCCGCGCTAGATCAGTCCCGGCCCGAAATCATTTTCGTCAATCCCGTACAGCTTGATCTCTGGCCTGTCTGGATTCGTGATCTCCTGACCTCAAACAGCTTTCACGCGCCCGAAATCGCCATGTCCGAATATACCTTCATGGCCGCTGAACACACCCAATTGCGGTATCTGGTAAACTTCTCAGATCTTCATCATGGCTGGATATCCGACCAGCAGTCTCAGGCCGTGCTTGAAACGCCACCCGCGAGCTGGGCTGCTCTGGCCTGGCGACATTGGCTATTGATCGAAGCAGCACTCGCCAGCGCTGATACGGGAATTAATTTTGACCAATGGACGGAGGCATATGCTGTTGATTTCCTAATCGGCAAAGTCGGCCTGTCTCAGCAATTGGCAACAGAAGCTATCGCCTATATTACAGCTTATCCCGGGCAGTATAGCGCGCGTATCGACGGCGCGCGGCAGATCAATTCGCTGCGGATAAGCTCGCGGTCGAAACTCTCCAGTGCTTACGATGAAGATGACTTCCGACAACGCATTGTCTCAGGTGGCAATCGACCGATCGAAATCGTCAATCAGGATATTACGCGCTGGCATGAAGGCCTTCTGGACGCGCGGTCCGGACAGCCCTAGCGATCCCGACAGGGGGTATCATAACATCTACCCTCCCAGTTTAGCGGGACCGCCGACCGCCCAGATATTAGGCTGCGCGAGGTAACGCGTCCTGCCCGATACTATACAGCGCCGTCAGGCTGCCATGAATATCAGCGGTAATATCAGACCGCCGACGCGTATCGTGCTCTGGGCAGACAAAAACTCTATTGGCCCCAAACCGCCGGGCCTGTGCATAACGCCAAATCGGCTGAACATCATGGTCACGACCTCGTAGCGACGACACGCCAACCACCCGCCAGCCAAATGAGGTTTTCGTGGCAAAAACCGCAACACCGCGTTCCTTGGCCCAATTTGCCGCCGGGTCCCGTGCCTGAAAAGCGTAATTAGAACCGGATTTTCCTGAAAAACTTACTTTTTGCATAATGTTCTCCTCTTGTTCTCTATCTTTTATTCACTCTTTGTTCTCGTGCAAGTTATTTTTCGTAAACGAAATATGAATCATTACTGGCATACGCCGCGTCGGGCATGGCGCGGTGGCACGGAGGTAAAAGGCCTTGCAAAATCGCGGGCACACCCCTATTGTTATTATGCTCACTTTAAGCATAAGTAGCGATTATCTGGTTCAAAGCCGGTCTGGTGATGTGGATCACACGCACCACACGGGCAGAGCACCGCACCGGGAGATTGAAATGGCAAGACTGTTAGACGCTAATCCGGGCTGTCCAGCGCCAACACCGGCGCGGGATTTAAGCCGGCTGGAAAAATACCCAACGGCGTTCGACGATCAGGTTAAGGCTGAGACCGATCATCTCTATCCGCTGGTCTCTTCATTTATTACGCCACTCGAATGGCCGCAAATTGCGCCACTGGTCGCGGCGATCAACCGGCTTAAGAAAGACCGGAACGCAGTTATTCTGGCCCACAATTACATGACGCCGGATATTTTCCACCTGGTTGGCGATTATCGCGGCGACAGCCTGCAGCTGGCGCGTGAGGCCGCCGACGTCGATGCCGATACAATCGTTCAAGCCGGCGTTCATTTCATGGCGGAGACCTCGAAGATATTGGCGCCGGACAAAACCGTTCTGATCCCGAATCTGGAAGCAGGCTGCTCGCTGGCCTCTTCGATCTCCGCTCGTGATGTCGCGCTAATTAAACAGCGCTATCCAAACTATCCGGTCGTGACCTATATAAATACGACGGCCGATGTGAAATCTGAATGTCATATTACCTGCACCAGCTCCAATGCCGCGCAGGTGGTCGAAGCGATCGCCGAAGCTTGGAATACCGACACTGTGATTATGGTGCCGGACCAGTATCTCGCGCGAAACGTCGCCGCCCAGACCAATATTCGGATCATGACCTGGCCGGGCGCATGCGAAGTGCATGAATTATTCAGCGCGGATGATGTCAATGATCTGCGCGCCGCACATCCAGGGGTGAAGATACTGGCCCATCCGGAGTGTCCGCCAGATGTTCTTGAGGCAGCCGATTTCGCCGGCTCGACTGCGGCCCTGTCAGCCTATGTCAACGACCATTCCCCTGCGAAAGTCGTTCTGCTCACCGAATGCTCGATGAGCGATAAT
This sequence comes from Henriciella sp., assembly GCA_965657655.1. GTDB lineage: Bacteria > Pseudomonadota > Alphaproteobacteria > Caulobacterales > Hyphomonadaceae > Henriciella. The sequence continues at coordinate 3,536 of CBFHPC010000025.1, read as the reverse complement.
GTCGCCGTCGAAAATCCGGGGGTCGATTTCATCAGGCCCTGCAATCTGTGTCCGCACATGAAGCGCATATCGCTTGAAAATATTTATGATTGTCTGACCGAAACCAAGCATGAAATCATCATTGACGAGGGTGTTCGTACGCGCGCGAAGCGTGCGATTGACGCCATGCTCGCTTTACCAAAAATGACCGCGCCACAGGCTTTCGAGGCCGGACTAAAGCCAATCGATATTGAAGTCATTTCAACACAATAGGAGCGGCGCCCCACCGCCGGTCCGTTGCGAACCGGCTTCATAAGCGCGCTGGCAGCTCGGCCTCTAAGGCGACCGGAGCCGCCCCGAGACAGTCTCCCGAAGAGGGTCTTATATGAATGGTTCAAAGGGCGGGTTGCGCCGGTCAATCACAAGCTGGGTTTCGCGGTAAATGCTCGCATCTTATAAACTTCAAACCAACCGCCCGAATGACCGCGTGCTGATCATTGGCGCCGGTCTGGCGGGCTTGTTTCTGGCGCTGCGACTTGCCCCGCGTCCATGCACCCTGGTCTCGTCAACCTATCTCGGTCAGGCAACGTCATCAGCCTGGGCCCAGGGCGGACTCGCTGCCGCGCTCGGGCCAGGCGATTCGCCCGAGCAACACGCATTAGACACAATTGCAGCTGGCTCCGGTCTCGTCGATCCGGTTGTTGCGCGAATGATTGCCCAAGATGGCCCAGCACGGGTTCGCGACCTGATCGCGCTTGGCGTTCCCTTCGACCGTACCCCGGAAGGCCGGCTTGCGCTATCACTGGAGGCCGCACACTCGCAGCCGCGGGTGGCGCGCGTCTCGGGTGACCTGGCCGGTAAGGCTATTATGAAAGCGCTAACACTGGCGGTTCGCAGCGCCTCGCATATCCAGTTGATTGAACACGCCTCCGCCAGCGGGCTGATTCAGGATCACAATGGGCGCATTAATGGCGTGGTCTTGCAAGACAATCGCGGCCGCTCTTCATTATTGGCCAGTTCAGAAACCGTACTCTGTATGGGCGGTGCCGGCGGACTGTTCCGTGTCACGACCAACCCGGCGCGGGCTCAGGGCGAGGCAATGGCATTTTCGGCATCCGCCGGCGCCGTCATTGCCGATCCCGAATTTGTTCAATTCCATCCGACCGCGCTCGATATAGGCAAGGACCCCGCACCATTAGCCAGCGAAGCCTTACGCGGCGATGGCGCAATTCTGATCAATGCCGCAAATGAAAGATTCATGGCCAGGTATCACCCCGATCAGGAGCTTGCCCCGCGCGACGTCGTCGCCCGCGCCATTCATTCAGAGATCGCCGCAGGCCGGCCCGTCTTTCTCGATACGCGGTCGGATATTGGCGACCGGATCGAGCATCATTTTGCGACCATTTTTCACGCCTGTATCGCGGCCGGTATCGACCCCCGACAGGAGCCCATACCCGTCGCACCCGCCATGCATTATCATATGGGCGGTGTCCTGTCCGATCTATGGGGGCGATCGAGTTTAACCGGCCTCAGCGTCTGTGGCGAGTGCGCCAGCACAGGTGCGCACGGCGCCAATCGCCTGGCATCCAATTCACTGCTCGAAGCAGTCGTAATGGCAGCCCGGATTGCCGACCGCCTGAAGAATGCGACCGCACGGCCAAACCTCTCAGGATATGCAACCATTCCAGCGGAGATACCGGGGCAAACGCTCCAAAAGCTGCGTCAGAGTATGAGCCGCGACTGCGGTCTGGTTCGTGACCGCACAGGCCTAGAAGGCCTGAATGACCAAATTTCGGCCTGGCAGGAGCAATTCGGACCCGCCTATACGCTGGCGGCGGCAAAACTCATTGTGCAGGGCGCTCTGCAAAGGCAAGAAAGTCGCGGGGCGCACTACCGGTCCGATTTCCCAGACGCCGCGGGCCCGGCCACACGTACCTTCATTCACCATGCACCGTCCTATTCTGATCATCGGGAGCCACCGCAATGACAATCATCCCACCGCCCCTGCCGGATATCATCCTTGAGCCGATTGTCAGGCTTGCTCTGAGCGAAGATCTCGGACGGGCCGGCGACCTCACCACCGATGCCACAATTGATCCGAACCGCACGCTAAAGGCTGATTTCAGGGCGCGTGAAGCGGGTATTGTCGCGGGTCTCGACGCCGCAAAATATGCTCTCCAACTTGTCGACCCGTCGACAAAACTCGAAATTTTCCACAATGATGGCAGCGAGGTCGCACCGGGTCAGACGATTGCGACCCTATCCGGATCCGCGCGCTCCATTCTGATTGCCGAGCGGACGATGCTGAACTTTCTTGGCCGCCTGTCTGCAATCGCAAGTTTAACCAAAAAGTTTTCCGCCGCAGTCTCTCACACCTCAGCGAAAATCGTCTGCACACGAAAAACGACACCGGGCCATCGCGCCCTTGAAAAACGCGCTGTGCGCTGCGGGGGTGGCACAGCACACCGCTACGGTCTCGACGACGCCATTCTTATTAAAGACAATCATATCGCGGCCTGCGGCTCAATTTCGGAAGCGCTGCAGCGCGCCCATGCCTATGCCGGTCATCTTCGCATGATCGAAATTGAGGTCGATACATTAGACCAGCTCAGACAGGCCCTGCCGCATGCGCCCCACGTCATATTGCTGGACAATATGGACCCGGCGACCCTGAAGACCGCCGTCAATATTGTTGACGGACAATGCAAAACCGAAGCCAGTGGTGGAATCACGCTGCAAACTGTTGCGAAAGTGGCCGAAACCGGCGTCGACTATATCTCCGTTGGTGCCCTGACGCACTCGGCAACGAACATGGATTTTGGCCTCGATATATTGACCTAGGGCGTCGTCATCTAACCGCCGGCATGGCTTAAACGTCTGTTCCGGCAGCCTTGTCAGTCCGACAGATAAGTATCGCTAAAGGCGGTCTCGGCCCCATCGCCGAAGCTGACGATAACGCTGGTTTCAACCGATTGCGATGCCGCCGTCGCCGCTTTGATCAGCATTGGCTTGGTGGCTTGCTGCTCTGCGCTGGTCTGCAGCGCCGACATGCCCGGTGCTGCCTGTCCGAGCCGGTGCTGAACCCGTGCCCGGGTCATCGCCCATTCACCGCCACGCGGGAACCGGTAAAAGATGTGTTCACCGATATGATTGGTTTTGATCAAGCCGGAATTCCATACCGGATCGACATAGGTGGCGTGATAGTGAGTGGCCCCTCGTGTCCGGGGTTTGTGCAGATCCATAAGGACATGATTGGCAACAGTTTGAGCCTTTTGCCAGAGCCGCCCCTGAGGCGCCGTATCCATAGAACCGTCGCAGGTGAATGAGAACTGACATCCTGTCATGCGCTCGGATCCCTGATAAACCACATCACAGATCGAATCTGGGTACCGGTAATCTTTCACCCGGTTCATTACAACTTCGGCAACCGCCATCTGTCCCCAGCTACTTTCGCTGCGGGCTTCATAATAGATCGCCTCCGCCATGCATTGCCGTGTCAGCGAGAACGTATCGGCGGCGGCAACGCTTTCAATGTCGAAACCGAGCAAATCATCCAG
>CBFHPC010000024.1:0-21322 GCA_965657655.1 Henriciella sp. | reverse complement strand
GTAATGCCATCGTAATGACCGGCTCGCTGGGCGGAGACTTTACCAATTCTGGTGTTATCTCCGTCAATGTAATAAGCGGCAATGGTAATAGCGGTGAAGCAATTGCAACCGCCGCGGGCATAACATTTGAAAATGACATTGTGGGCACATTTGCAAACACCGCAAATGTTACCGCAATCGCTAAAGGTGGCGATAATAATTCGGGCAATGCGGATGTAAGTGCTACCGGAATCAATTTGCAGGGCACGCTTTCCGGATCGTTCAGCAATGCAGTAAATATTCTAGCCGAAAGCACAATCGGTCAGAGTGGAGCTAATGCCGCCGAGGCTTATGGTGTCAGGATCAACAATCTTAATGGCGGCATTGAGAATACCGGCTCGGTTGTCGCTGTATCGGATGAGGTTGCGACGGCCTTTGATATCGGAAATCTGGATGGCTTGTTCGTCAACCGGGGGAGCATTGTCGCGCGTTCACAGACAGCCGGCCAGGATCTCGCGATCAATTTGCAAGCCGGCTCCGGTCAGCTTGATCTGCATACTGTCGGATTTATCGATGGTCAGATTCATGTGAATGGTCATGACGTCAATGTCATCTCGGCCGGGCCCGAAGGGTCGGCGGTGTTTAGTATTGTTGATAATGCTGCGGACCAAGGTGTGACGCCGTCGACTTATCTTGGCGTCAGCTTAGGACAGAACTGGTTGATTGCCGGTACTGGAACCGAGGCCGTATCGGCGTTGTTTTATGACCCGTCTTCCTATGCGGCGGCAGAATTGGAGACTGCTGCGCTTTTGAATTTGATTTCGGGTGGCATCACGGCTCCTGATCTGGAGGCAACGCGGCTTACCATAAGTGGCACGACTGGGTCCTTGGAAAATGACGGTAACCGTGTGTCAACTCTCGACAATGAGGCTGATATTACATCCTGGGCATTGCGGGCCGAAACACCGCTTATGGGATCTGTGGCTTATATAACGCTTGGACAAGTTGACACGCAACGGGGCGTCCGGGATGAGCGTTGGTCAAGATATTCATCTCATTCCGATGCTGATGGTTTTTATGCCGGCGCTGGCCTGCATCGTAGCATCGGCGAATTCGGCCTTGGACTGGATATCGGATATGGCGAGCTCAGCCATGATCAGGTCCGGAACTCGTATAGCAATGTCACCAGCAATAATAGTGTTCGCAACACCGCGCGTTACGATAGCCACTGGAGAGCTGCCAATCTTAGCTTTGGGCGGGCATTCGCTTTGCAGCCGGCCCTGACAATAACGCCTGGCGTCCGGTTTGGTGTCATCAGCCATAATTATGATGGCTACACCGAAACTGGTGATTTTGGCGTCAGCGCAAAATCCGTGGATGTCGGTATTTTCGATAGCGAATTCAGTGTTGATCTTGTGAAGCAATTAAAAAAAGCGGGTCGTTTAAGACTATCGGCAGGTTATTTGAACCGTGAAAGTGATGGCGATTCCGATGTTGCGGTCGCCCTGTCTGGTGTGTCGAACAATATCAGGTTTGATAATTGTTCCGTTGATGGCATGAATTTCGGTGTTGGATATAGTGTCCGGATAGCCAAAGCTTTTGAGTTCGAGGTGTCTGGAGATGTCTTCGATCAGGGCGGCTATTTGGATAATCAGGTTCGCGTCGCGCTAAACTTTAACTTCTAGCGTTCAACTGAATTATAATTGTGGAGGGCGGCGGCCGGAACGGCGGCCGCCCTTACTTTTTCACGGCAAGGGTTTCCGGAATTGTGATAACCGATTTGCCATTTGATCTACTCTGAATATCTTCGGGGGCCGAGAGGCCGCTATTGCATGACGTTTGTTTGCCGTACAATCTGATGATGGTCTGCGTAGACACCGGATCATTTGGCATCGACGATAAATGACATCTTTGCGAAAAAACGAATTATGAATGATCAGTCTGCAGGTGTAATTTGGTTACGGCCTGTCTAGATGGCAGACGCGGCTAATCTCGACGAGAGAGTATAGCTGGGCACTGGCCTGTTATAGAGCATGAATCCCTCTTGCGACCGAATTTCGATCAGCTCTTATGGCCTGAGATGCCGTATGCCAATTAGGGGCTTTAAACTGCGCGCAAGGCCTATTGCCGGGGGCCGGTGGTCTGCATCAATCCGGGCGGAGGTTTCGGCTGAGTCCGGCTGTGGTATCAGTTATGGTCCGCCGTTTAGGTAACAATATGTAAGAGGGTGAACCGGGGTGATGCTTAGACACCTGTTACAAGTGAATGGGGTTAAAGCGCGGTCTATATTGCCGCACGTTTCGACCTGGCCGGACCTTCATAGACTAATCTTTACATTTGACGGGGCCCCGGCGGCCGACCTGACGAGCTCAATGGCTGAAACTCGCCAGACATTTGTCGCAGTCCAGATTGCGGTTACATTCCACTAGTTGTCTGAAGGATCAGTTAGCACCGCTTTCAGCTCATCGAGATGATGCTCATAATGTTGCCATTTGTTCAGGGAGCTGGTGTATATTGGCTGCAGAACTTGCGTCAGGCTGGCCGTCTTTACGACCCGTTTGTTTTTGTTGAATTCCATGCAGCGATCATCCCAGGACAGACCACAATAATCGATGAGGTCGCGTATGATTTGCTCCGGGTTTTGGGTAAGGTTTTGATATTCGACCGTTTTAAAGGCTGTTGCCGGAAGAGTAGCGGCCCAGTGCTGCATCAAGCGGGCATAATCATTATAATAGTTACCAAGCTCGGTTAAATCATAGCTGTGATACTGGCTGTTCTGAAAGAAGCATGTAAAGTTTGACAGGCATGTATCAAGCTTGTCACGCTTCATGTGAATAATGGTCGCCTTAGGTAATAGGGCGTGAATTAATCCTATATGCATGAAATTGGATGGCATCTTATCGGTTATCCGCAAACCGGCTTTCCCGCGGTGCGTCAGATGTTTCTGATATCCCAACATCATCTTTCTGAACTCTTGGTCAGAAGACGCAAATATTTTGCGGAGGGCTGCCACGGCCCGCTGACTATTGGGCACGGAAAATGTTGTGTTGAGATATGCCAACTCCCCGCCCGCAATAATGTCTGGGTGACTTGCGATAATACTTTCTGTGAGCGTCGTCCCAGATCTCGGCATTCCAAGGATGAATATCGGATCACATGTCTCGATCGCCTCTGCACGTAGCGCCTGGATTCTGTCTGCGGTGAAGGTCTCAATGATCAGATCAACCAGCTGACGATGCACGGCTGAGTCATAGTTCAGGGTCTGACGAACCTTCTTTCCGCCTAGCGCGAATTGCTGGAACGCATCGTCATAACGTCCAGTATCGTGATAGGCGTTCCCAAGTTCGAAGTGCAGCAGTGCCTGCTGTTTAGGGTTATTCTTGTGGATGTTTGCCAAGGCAGCTTCGAGCTTTTGAAGGATATCGGACTCGGCTGCGATCGTCTCCAGGCTCGCCAATGCACACAATGCGGCCACCGAATTCGTCGAGAGCGCGTGCGCTTTCTCGAAATGCACTCGGGCATTTTCCCGGTCGCCATGCTCCAAATGCCAGTGGCCGATCGCTAATAGTGTGGTCGTGTTGTCTGGTCGGAGTTTCAGGCTTTTATCATATGCCGTTTTTGCGCGGTTAGAATAGTCAAGCTTGTCGAGGCAGCGTCCGATTTGCAGGTGTGCCATCGCATTATTCGGGTCGATTTTAACGGCCTGCTCGGCGGTTTTTGCAGCGAGTTCTGGCCGGTTCTTGTCATAAAACGTGTTTGATAAATCGATATAGGCCTCGCAATATTTTGGATTCAACGCCAGCGCCGTCTTAAAACAAATTTCGGCCTGGTCGTGCTTATAAAGCGCCGTTTCGGTCTTGCCGAGTGAGCGCATAAGGGCAGCCGTCTGGCCATACTGTTCGATATGAGCCTTCAATATCTCTTTCGCGTTGGCCGCTTTATTGTTTGCGACAAGCAGGGTTGCGAGATTTATCACGGGATCGGCGGATGTCGGGTCGAGGTCTGCTGCCCGTCGGAAGCAAGTCTCGGCTTTCGCACTATCTTCCTCGATTTGATATATGCTGCCGAGATTGTTCTCCGCTTTTGCAAGATGGGGGTTGATCCTCAGGGCGTGGCGCTGCGCTTTCTTCGCCGCGTCAAAATCATGATTATCGAAATATGCGATGCCGAGATTTGACCATGCGGCCGCCGATTCTGGATGGTGAAGGACAGCATATTTGCCGGCTTCGATCGCCGATAGAAGATCGCCCTTTTTCCGGAGAATTTCGGTTAGATTTGTTGCAAAATGGCCGCGATCCGGACCGAAACCAATAGCAAGTCGAATAAGCTGTATGCCATGATCAATATTACCCGACTGGTGTTCCACAAGTCCAAGTAAATGCCAGGCCGGGCCATTACTGGGCTCGGCCTCGACCAAGGCTGTCAAATTATTCCGGGCGGCTGTCAGATTGCCGGATTCAAAAGAGCGTTCGATTTCTGAAAAACTTTCTGATTCCATGATTTCCCGACGCGTTATCAAGTATATTTTTAGTGATTCTATAGTATATATTTCAAATATATCCGCAACAGATATTTATATATAGTAAAAATATAAATAATATATAATTATAGATATATATTATTAAGGTTTAATATTTCGGGTCGATGACGTGTGTTTTATGTTTTCGATGCAGCGAGGATTGCAAGATCGAAAATGTCGGCCCGTTTCCAGCGCGATAAGCAGAACAAAACCTGAAAACAGCAAGACGATGTTAACTTCGATGGCTATGCTGGCCTGATGACACAAACGATTCGAATTCTTGGTATTGATCCGGGCTTGCGCAAAACGGGCTGGGGACTTGTCGAGACCAGTGGGTCCCGGCTGGTCTATGTCGATCATGGTGTGATTGCAATCGATCCAAAACTTGCTTTAGCGCAACGATTATCGGGCATATTTGAGTCAATTCAGAATCTGGTGCTTTCATATCGGCCGCATCTTGCCGGGGTTGAGGAAACCTTAATAAATTCAAATCCCCGTTCTGCTTTGAAGCTAGGCCAGGCGCGCGGTGTTGCGCTGGCCGCGCTGGCTACGAATGGACTTGATGTGAGCGAGTTTGCGCCGCGTGCCATCAAACTTGCTGTGGTGGGGTCGGGCGCCGCAGATAAAGCGCAAGTTGCCTTTATGGTCAGGCGCTTATTACCAAAGGCGGGCGAGTTGTGTTTTGATGCGGCTGATGCGCTCGCTTGCGCGATATGCACCGCCCATCATCGCGACGAAGTTCCAAACCGGCAAAGGCAGGCAATATGATCATTGGTCGATTGAAAGGCGAGATTGCCGCATTGGGTCTGGACACGCTCATTATTGATGTTGGTGGTGTTGGCTATGTCGCCCAGGCTGGCTCGCGATTGCTGTCAACGCTGACGGTCGGTCATACTGCGGAACTATTTATCGAGACTCGGATTACCGAAAATTCGATAACGCTGTTTGCATTTGGTGCCGATCAGGAGCGCGCCTGGTTTGTCCGTCTTCAAGATGTTCCAGGCGTCGCCGGTAAATCCGCATTGGCGCTGGTGGATGCCTTGACGCCGGCCGAGCTGCTTGATGCGCTCGCCTTATCGGATGTGACGGCAATAATGCGGGCAAAGGGCGTTGGCAAAAAGCTGGCCGAGCGGATTATTGGCGAGCTGGCTGGGAAGCCGCCGCCATTTGCGCGGTTTGGGGGCCAATTGCCAGGTGTAACCGCACCGATCGAGGTGGCTGATAATGATACGCCGATGCAGCATGGAGCTCGCGCTGAAGCGGTCTCGGCTATGGCGAATCTCGGCTACAATCAGGGTGATGCTGCGCGCGCTGTCGCCAAAGCGGCGCAGGATAACCCGGCTGCCGATCTCGCTGATCTGATCAAGCTAGCACTTAAGAAGGTGACACAATTATGAGCCGCGAAGGCATGCTGACAGATCCTGATATACAAACTGGTGAAGCGCTTGATCGGGCGCTGCGCCCGCAGACCTTTGATGACTATGTCGGTCAGGATACGATTAAGGACAATCTCCGGATCTATGTTGATGCAGCCCGCCGTCGTGGTGAAGCGCTCGATCATTCGCTACTGTTTGGCCCGCCTGGACTGGGTAAGACAACGTTGGCCCAGATCTTGGCGCGTGAGCTTGGAGTCGGTTTCCGCGCAACATCTGGACCAGTCATTGCAAAAACCGGAGACCTGGTCGCAATTCTGACCAATCTCGAGGCGAATGACGTCCTGTTTATCGATGAGATCCACCGCCTGCCGCCTGCCGTTGAGGAGGTCTTGTATCCGGCGATGGAAGATTATGCTGTCGATATTGTGATCGGCGAAGGCCCGGCCGCACGCTCGGTCCGACTTGACCTCGCGCCATTTACACTGGTCGGCGCAACGACCCGGGCCGGACTCTTGGCGACGCCTTTGCGCGACAGGTTCGGGATACCTCTAAGGCTTGAATTCTATACGCCTGATACATTATCGACGATTGTTAAGGCGGCCGCGCGTAAACTGGGCGTGCCGATTACCGATGATGGTGCTGTTGAAATCGCAAAGCGGGCACGTGGAACACCGCGCATCGCTCTAAGACTATTGCGCCGGGTTCGTGATTTCGCCGAAGTTGACGGCGCGGTTGTCGATACCACGTCGGCGAGCCTCGCTCTATCACGTCTCGAAATTGATGATGATGGTCTGGATGCGCTGGACCGCAGATATCTAGACGCGCTTGTGTCGACTTATCGGGGTGGACCCGTCGGCGCCGATACATTGGCCGCAGCGCTATCGGAGGCGCGCGATTCAGTCGAAGATGTCATCGAGCCATATTTGATGCAGAAAGGATATGTGGCGCGTACGCCGCGCGGCCGGATTGCTGCGCCACTCGCTTATGAGCGTATGGGGTTGCCCGTCCCTCAGGACGCGAATGCGGCCAGTGACCTGTTTAAGGCGGATGACTGATGACCGAGAAACTCCTAGGCGGGTGCTTCTGCGGGGCAGTTCGTTACGAGGCTGCCGGTCTCGCATCGGCGATTGGCTTTTGTCATTGCGAAACCTGCCGGAAAACACATTCAGCTCCTTTCATCGGGACAGCCTTGACGCCATTTGACGGATTTGCATGGTCGAAGGGGCGGGATCGGGTCACATTTATTGAGACATCGCCTGGTAAACGCCGGTATTTCTGCCCGAGCTGCGGAACGCATATGATGGCCGAATACCCTGAGGCAAAACGCCGTTTGCTGCGGGTTGGAAGCATTGACAGCCCGTTGCCCAGATCAGCTGCCGTCCATATCTGGACATCTGAAAAAGCGGCCTATTTCGACTTCTGTGACGATCTACCGAAATTGCCAGCGGGTCTGCCGCCGGCAGACTGAGACTTTATAATACTGATGCGCGGTGCTTCCGCGCTAAAGCCGCAATAGGCTGGCAAGATTATTGCGCTGCATATCGCTCGATCCGCCGACAATTGGCATCCCGAGTAGATCACGGACATTGCGTTCCATGTCATAGGCATCAGACAGGGCATAGGCGCCCATTACCTGCTGACAAAGGATCGCGGTTTCGACACCCGTGTCGGCAACAAATAATTTTGCCATGCTGGTTTCTACGCTGCATGGCAAGCCTTCATTAGCCAGATAGGCGCTATGATACAGCATGTGCTTGGCTGCTTGAAGTTTGGTCCTGGCCGTTGTGAGCTTATGCCGGATGGCCTGATGTTCTGATATGGGTTTACCGAACTGATGCCGGTCCTGTGCATAGTGCCATGCCTCTTCGACTGCCGCACGCATGATACCGTAAGCCACTGCGGTGATTTCGATTTTCTCGACATCAAGGGCGCGACCCGCAAGCGTCTGCCATCCTTTATTCCACATCTCCGGTCCGCCCACGATCGCCGATTCCGGTAATCTGACATTATCGAAATAAACGTCCATTGACTTGGTATAACGTAGATTCGCATGCTCGAGTGGTTGCATGCTGATGCCGGGTGCGTCAGTCGGAATCAGGACGAAGCTTAAATTCTGATAGCGCTGGCCGGCGGGACCGGACCGGACAAGACAATAAATATAATCCGACCAGTCTGCCCCTGTGCACCAGCGTTTGGCGCCATTAATTATAATATCGCTGCCGTCGCGCGTGGCACGGGTTTCGACACTTGCCAGATCGCCGCCAACATTTGGCTCTGAAAGGCCATAACAAAGGAAGGTCTCGCCACGAACAATACCCGGCAGGAGGTCGGATTTCTGCTGATCGGACCCGTTTTCCGCCAGATTCATGCCACCATAAAAGGCGGCATGAATGAACGGTCCGGCCAGACTGCTACCGAACTGACAGAGCTCGTCAAGAACGGCGGTTGCCGCAACAATGTCGACGCCGGCGCCGCCAAGCTCCTCCGGCACCGTAAGTCCGATAAGTCCCATATCCGCGAGTTCTTTAAATATGTCACGGTCCCAACTTGCGGCCCGGTCGAGTTGTTGTCGTTTTTCGCGCGGCAGTCGTGATCGACCAAACCGCTGGAGCTGGTCGCGGATCTGACTGATATGGTCAGGTTCGGAGGTAAAATAAGTCATCCGGCGTTCTAGACGTTAATTTTGTTAATCTCAAAGGGTGCCGTCTGGTAAACTTGATTGATCCAGTTGCCGAATAGGAGGTGAGCGTGTGACCGCCATCTGTTCAACGGCGCAGTCTCCGGATCGTGATCAGGAAAGTAATTGGCCGGTAGGGCGGTCGGCTTGCCGGCCGCGAGATCGCGCTCATACTCATCCTTAAGCGATGTCGAATCATATTCTATATGGTTGAAAATATATAGGCTGTTCGTAGCCGCTTCCGCCAGCAGACACGGGCCGGTGATATCGCTATGCATCAGCATTTCAAGGTCCGGTATCGGGTCGAGATCTGCTGCGCGGGCTTCAGTCCAGCGTGAGACCGGTATCGCGAAATCATCTGAAAAGCCTGACAGATAGGGGGATGTCGGTTTGAGGTTACGATGGCGGAAAACGCCGAAGGCCTTTTCGGCAAGGGTGTATTTCGGCAGGCCGTGAAAATGGTAGGCCGCCGCCATCGCACCCCAGCAGATAAAAAAGCTGGAATGGACATTGGTCCGGGTCCAGTCGAGGATTTGCTGCAGTTCGGCCCAATATCCGACTTGCTCGAACGCCATTGTTTCGACCGGGGCCCCGGTAATGATGAAGCCGTCAAATTTGCGATCTTTGACGTCATGCCATGTTTTGTAAAAGCTGATCAAATGCTCCGCTGGCGTATTCTTCGGCGTGTGCCCTTCCACCATAAGCAGGGTTAGCTCGACCTGCAGCGGTGAGGCTCCAATCAATCTGGCAAGCTGGGTTTCGGTCCTGATTTTATTCGGCATCAGGTTCAGAAGACCAATCTGCAAGGGACGGATATCCTGCCGTACAGCGTCCGAATCTGATAAGATAGCGACACCCTCGGCCTCGAGTGTCCGGCGTGCGGGCAGGGTATCTGGTATCTTGATCGGCATAGAGGTCCTCCAACAACACGTATTCACTCATTGAAGAACGCCGTCAGGAACCGCCAGACTTTGATTGAGCATCTGTCTGGCACGGCCTTTTAGCGACTTCTTTAACGTGGCTGCAAGCCGACCGGCCAAATCACCACAATGCTCGTTTACAGGATTGTTGGCGCCGCGGCAAGATTGTGCCGCGTGGCGAGGGCTTCGTGTATTAGTCGCCGCCAAGTTTGGGTGCGCGACGTTCCCGGAAGGCGTCGACGGCCTCTTTGCGATCATCCATATAGTTTGACACGCTTTCCCAGCCGATTGCTGCGTCCATCATCTGGGCGGCGAGCGCGCGCAGCGGGATGTTGGCGACGGTCTTGGTCCAGCGCACAGCCCAGCGTGGATTGCCCTGTAGCTTGCTGACCAGTTCGGAGATTTTTATATCGATCTGATCGGCCGGAACGGCATAGTTAATCAGCCCGAGCTCTTTGGCCTCGGACGCCGATAGAAGATCACCCGTCATTAGCAGTTCTTTGGCTTTGGCAAATCCAATCAGCTGCGGCCATATCAGCGCGCCCCCGTCACCTGCGACAAGACCGACTTTGACGTGTGGGTCGCCGATCACGGCGGTTTCGTCGGCAACAATAATATCGCAAAGCAGGGCAATTGTGGCGCCGAGACCGGCGGCTGCCCCATTTAGCCGGCAAATGATCGGTTTTTCCATTTCGAGAATGGAGCTGACAATGCGTTTGGCTTCCCAGGCAATATCCCGGAATTTTCGCGGGTCTGCGATCTGCTCGTCAAACCAGTCAAAATCACCGCCCGCGCAGAACGCCCGGCCTTTTCCGGTCAAAATGATAATGTCGCTGCCGCTATCGCGCTGCAAATCATTAAAAATCCGGCCAAGTTCCTCATGCATCGGTCCGTCAACGCCATTGACCGGATGCTCGGATGTGATCGCAGCGGTCAGGATACGATCGCTCCGCTCAAATGTGAAACGGGTATAAGTCTCTTGGGTGATATCAAAATCGGTGCTCATGCTTCCTCTCCTACTTTTACCACCCGTCGTCCCATATTGTCGCCCCGGAACAAGCCGCAGAAAGCTTCCGGCATCTTCTCGATGCCGTCAAATTTTTCCTCGAGATATGTCAGGCGCCCCTCAGATATGAACCTGGCCATGTCGCGTAAGGCCGGCTCGAAGGCCCGAATGAAATCAAACACGACTAGGCCCTGCATGCGAACCCGGTGAGTGATAAACGGCAATGTGTTGACGATGCCGGGCCGACTGTCTGCCGCGACATTATAATCTGCCACTTGTCCAGAGACGCAGATGCGGCCGTGCATCCGCATCATTGGCAGTACTCGATTGATCATCGCATTGCCGACATTGTCGAACAGAATATCGATGCCATCTGGCATGGTCTGCTGGATTGCTGCGTCCAGATCAGGTGTTGTTTTATAGTTTATGAAATGATCAAAGCCGGCCTGTTCAATCAGCCAGCGGCCTTTGTCGTCCGACCCGGCAATACCGACAATTTCCGAGGCGCCCCAGAGCCGGGCCAATTGTCCGGCCGTGGCGCCAACCGGGCCGCCGGCCGACGTGATCAGGACGCGATCACCGGACTGAAAACTCGCAACCGACTTCAGGCCGAACCAGGCGGTCAATCCTGGTACGCCAAGAATGCCGATCCATAAGGATAAAGGCAGGTCGATATCTTGCGGTATTTTTCCGATAAAGCCGCGACCATTCTGAAGTGTGTGGGTGCGCCAGCCGCCGGCGCAATAAACTTTTGTGCCATCGGGAAAATCGGCGTTTTTGCTATCTTCGACACAGCCGACACTGAAACCATCTATTGGTGTGCCAAGCGGCAGGGCGGCTGCATAGCTGTCACCGCCTGACAGACGTGAGCGGGTTCCCGGGTCAACTGAATTATAAATATGGCGAACGATGAACTGGCCATCCTCAGGCGACGGTTTTGGACAGGCCTGTAATTCAAAATTATCTAGTTTCGGCGCACCGGCACAATAGTTTTTAAGAGTGATTTGTTGCATGGAAACGCGCCTTCTTGTGATCCTGCTATTAAGGTGACCCAAATTCGCCCATGACGGCAAGAGTCATGGCGGTTCTGATCTCTAATTCTATAGAGAAACTAATAGATGATCTTTTAGCATTGTCGAATAATGCTGTTTTGCTAAATGGCTGGCTGATAAAAACGATCGCAAATTCTAGAAGCTTAAAGGCAAAGGACTGCCCATGGCCACTTTAACGCACCTCGACAGGCTAGAGGCTGAAAGCATGCATATCATGCGCGAAGTGGCGGCGGAGTCAGAGCATCCTGTAATGCTCTATTCCGTCGGCAAGGACAGCGCGGTTATGCTACATCTGGCCCTGAAGGCGTTCTATCCTAGCGTGCCGCCTTTTCCTTTGATGCATGTCGACACGACCTGGAAGTTCAAGGAGATGATCGCGTTCCGCGACCGCAAGGCCAAGGAAATGGGCATGGAGCTGCTGGTTCATTCAAACCCGGATGGCGTTGCAGACGGTGTAGGTCCGTTCAGTCACGGGTCGGCCGTACATACCGATATTATGAAAACTGCGGCGTTGAAGCAGGCCTTGGATCTGCATAAATTCGACGCTGCGTTCGGCGGTGCGCGACGCGACGAGGAAAAGTCGCGGGCTAAAGAACGCATTTTTTCTTTCCGTACCGCCGAGCATCGCTGGGATCCGAAGAATCAGCGCCCGGAGCTATGGAATATTTATAATACCCGCCGGCATGCAGGTGAAAGCATTCGTGTCTTCCCGCTGTCGAACTGGACCGAGCTCGATATTTGGCAATATATCCGCCGGGAGCAGATCGAAATCGTTCCCCTGTATTTCGCGGCCCCTCGTCCGGTTGTGGAATGGCAGGGTACGCAAATTCTGGTTGATGACGATCGTGTACCTGAGGCGCTCGCAAAAACGGCCATTACAAAATCAGTCCGGTTTAGAACACTCGGCTGTTATCCCTTGACCGGCGCGGTCGAGAGCGAAGCGGACACGCTAGAGGGTATTATTCAAGAGATGCTCCTGACCAATTCGTCGGAACGGCAGGGGCGTGTCATTGACCGCGACCAGGCCGCGTCAATGGAAAAGAAAAAGCAAGAAGGCTATTTTTAATGTCCCACCAATCGGATCTTATCGCGGACAATATCGAGGCCTATCTTGCCGCGCATGAAAATAAGTCCCTGCTTCGCTTTATTACATGCGGTAGCGTCGATGACGGGAAATCGACTTTAATCGGTCGTCTTCTGTATGATTCAAAGATGATTTTCGAGGATCAGCTCGATGCGCTAGAGCGCGATTCGAAAAAACAGGGCACACAGGGTGAAGAGATTGACTTTGCGCTTCTGGTGGATGGCCTGGCGGCTGAGCGCGAGCAAGGTATCACCATTGACGTCGCTTACCGGTTTTTCTCGACCGAAAAACGGAAATTTATTGTCGCGGATACGCCCGGACACGAACAATATACCCGCAATATGGCGACCGGGGCGTCAACGGCGGACCTCGCCATCCTGTTGATCGATGCCCGGAAGGGTATTCTGACCCAGACCCGTCGGCATAGTTTCATCGCGTCGTCGCTCGGTATTCAGCATTTCGTTCTGGCGGTTAACAAAATGGATCTGGTCGATTTTGATGAGCGAATCTTTAATCAGATAACGGCTGATTATGCTGAATTTGCTAAAGCATTGCGGCCAGATATAACAATTCACCCAATGCCGATTTCTGCTCTTGGAGGTGATAATATCACCGAGCTTTCAGAACGGACGCCCTGGTTCAAGGGTCCTGCATTGATGCAGCTTCTGGAAGCGGTTGATGTTGAGGATGATCTGGTTTCGAAGCCGTTCCGCATGCCGGTTCAATGGGTCAATCGTCCGAATCTCGATTTCCGCGGATTTAGCGGACAAGTGGCGTCAGGCTCGATCAGGCAAGGCGACCGGGTTAAGACCTTGCCATCGGGACGCGAGACAGTGGTTCAGCGAATTGTTGCGCATGGCGGCGACCTGCAGGAGGCGGTTGCCGGACAATCTGTGACCCTGACTTTTGCTGATGAGGTCGATACCTCCCGCGGCGATTTGATTTGCGACGCGCAGGCGCCGGCAGAAGTGTCAGACCAGTTTCAGGCGCGTATTCTCTGGATGTCGGATGAACCGATGCTGCCGGCGCGGCGCTATCTTATGAAGTCCGGCGGGCGTACGGTGACAGCGTTACTGTCCGGCTTGAAACATAGCATTGACGTCAATGACATGCAGACCCGCCCGGCGACGAAGTTGGATCTCAATGAAGTCGGTATTGTAACGTTGAGTCTCGATCAGGCTATTCCGTTTGATTCCTATGATAATAATCGTAGCACCGGTAGTTTTATCCTGATCGACCGGATGACGAATAATACGGTTGGTCTCGGCCTCTTTGATTTCGCGCTGAGGCGGGCTGCAAACATTCACTGGCAAGCGCTTGATGTCGACCGGCAGGCGCTAGCAGACCAGAAGGGACAAGGTCCGGCGGTGCTTTGGTTTACCGGACTGTCAGGTTCGGGGAAATCTACCATTGCCAATGCGCTCCAGAAGAAGCTGTTTGCAATGGGCAAGCACACATTCGTGCTGGATGGTGACAATGTCCGGCATGGGTTGAACCGTGATCTCGGCTTTACCGATGCCGACCGGGTCGAAAATATCCGGCGGGTGTCAAATGTTGCCCGCCTGATGAGTGATGCCGGTCTTATCACGCTGGTCAGCTTTATTTCGCCATTCCGTTCCGAACGCCAGATGGCCCGCAATATGATGTCTGATGGTGAATTTATAGAAATCTTTGTTGATACCCCGCTTGATGTCGCCGAGGGGCGTGATGTTAAAGGCTTGTACAAACGCGCCCGCGCCGGGGAGATTAAAAATTTTACCGGTCTGGACAGTCCTTATGAAGCGCCTGTGTCGCCCGAGATCACAATTAATACGGTTGAAAATACGGCTGATGAAGCCGCCGATCTTATTCTGGCGGAGCTACAGGCGCGCGGTTTCTTGAACGGAGCGGACTGAGACAGGACGCTGTGTTAGGCAGATAGGTCTTGATATTGCCAGCATATTTGCCACTCTCATCTCACTAAAAGGGAGAATAGAGTGGCTGTCAGAACGCGTATTACCGAGATGCTTGGCATCGAAAAACCAATAATTCAGGCGGCGATGGGCTGGATCGCCCGCTCGCAGCTGTCTTCGGCATTTTCGAATGCAGGCGGCATGGGCATCATTGAGACATCTTCTGGAGATCTCGACGCCGTGCGTGGTGAAATCACCAAAATGCGGGACCTGACCGATAAGCCGTTTGGGGTAAATGTTGCGCAGGCCTTTGTACGGGATCCTGATATTGTCCAATTCATAATTGATCAGGGCGTCAAATTTGTCACAACATCGGCGGGAAATCCGCAGAAATACACTGCACAACTCAAAGATGCCGGATTGACGGTGTTCCATGTTGTGCCGTCTTTGAAGGCGGCGCTGAGTGCAATTGAGGCGGGTGTCGACGGCCTGATTGTCGAAGGCGGTGAGGGCGGCGGGTTCAAAAACCCGAAAGACGTTGCTTCGATGATTTTGATTCCACAAGTTTGCGAACAGGTCGACGTACCGGTTGTTGCGGCCGGCGGGATTATGGATGGTGGGACGATGGCAGCCGCGTTCGCTTTGGGTGCCGAGGGTGTTTTGATGGGAACACGTATTTTGTCGAGCGCTGAAAGTCCGGTGCATGCAAACTGGAAACAGGCGATTGTCGATGCCGATGCAACAGATACGGTTTTCCTCAATCGCGACGGTCCCGGACCGGCCTTGCGGGCATTACGGACAGACCGGACCACACGTATCGAAAAAGATGGCGTCGATAATATTTTCGGTGAATTTGCCGGTACACAAGATGTTTATTTCGGCGGCGATCTTGAGGCGGGTATTGCCTTGACCGGACAAGTTGCGGGCCGTATCCACGCAGTGCGTCCGGTCGCGGACATTCTGAACGACACCATGCGGCAATTCGAAGAAACGACAGCCCGGTTAAGGGCGGTGCTGACTTAGTCGTCAGCTGGGTCGGTCTGTTTCAGGATGACCCTTTTTCCGGCATGGTTCGGCGCCGATATGATGCCTTCGTCTTCGAGCCGCTCAATCAGGGTCGCCGCCTTATTATAACCGACCTTCAGGCGTCGCTGGACGTAAGATGTCGATGCGCGATTGTCGCGCAAGACGACGGCCATGGCCTGCGCATAAAGGTCTTCGTCCTTGTCCCCCGTCGATGTGCCCAGCATGGCATCCATAATCGGACTGCCCGAGCCGTCCTCATTCTCTTCAAGAATGCTTGGATCATAGTCGGGCTCGCCGCCATGGCTGCGCAGCCAGTCGACTACCGATTGTACCTCTTCATCGGAGACGAACGGGCCATGACAGCGTGTCGATTTCAGGCCCGCCGCCTGATACAGCAGATCGCCCATGCCAAGTAATTGCTCGGCTCCCTGTTCACCGAGAATGGTTCGGGAGTCGATTTTGGTTGTGACCATATAGGAGATGCGGGTCGGAAAATTCGCTTTGATTGTGCCGGTGATTACATCGACCGACGGGCGCTGCGTGGCGGTAATTAGATGGATGCCGGCAGCGCGCGCCATCTGTGCAAGCCGCTGTACGCAGCTCTCAATTTCTTTACCCGCGACCAGCATGAGATCGGCCATTTCATCGATCACGATCACGAGATTCGGTATATGATCGGTTGGCAGTATTTCGGTTTCGTAGTTTGGTTTGCCGCGTTCATCGAAGCCGACCTGGATTTTGCGCGACAGGTTTTTGGACTCTGCCCTGTATTCAGCTGCTTTCGCATTGAAGCCCGCAAGATTCCGCACGCCGGCTTTCGACATTAATTCGTAACGGCTTTCCATCTCGCGAACCGCCCATTGCAATGCAAGTATGGCTTTGCGCGGATCGGTCACAACCGGGCTAAGAAGGTGGGGTATGCCCTCATAAATCGAGAGTTCGAGCATTTTAGGATCGATAAAAATAAACCGGCACTCTTGTGGTGGCAGGCGATAGATCAGCGAGAGAATCATCGCATTGACACCGACGGACTTTCCCGACCCGGTTGTCCCTGCGATCAGCAAATGCGGCATTTTCGAAAGTTCGGCCACAATCGGTGTGCCGCCAATATCCTCGCCCAGCATCATCGGCAATGTGGCGGTTGATTTGTTGTATACCGGGCTGTCGAGTAACGACCTCAGATATACCGTCTGGCGCTCATCATTTGGCAGTTCGATGCCGATCGCATTCTTGCCGGGAATGCCGGCAATTCTCGCGGAGATCGCGCTCATTGAACGGGCAATATCATCCGCCAATGATATGACCCGGGCCGACCGGACACCGGGCGCCGGCTCCAGCTCGAACAGGGTGACGACTGGTCCCGGCCGGACTTCTTTGATCCGCCCGCGGACACCAAATTCACGCAGCACCTCTGATAGGCGGTTGGCGCGCGCGATCAGGGCCTCTTCGTCAATCTGGGTCCGTCTTTCCGGCGGCTTGTTTAAGAGCGAAATCGGCGGCAGCTTATTGGCGGCCTTGCGGCGTGCTTTTGGCCGCGCGCGTTTCGGTGTCGGCGCGACAATGTCTTGTGTCAGAGGGGGCGCTGCCTTGCTGGTTGCGGTTTCGACCTCAATATCTTCGATATCTTCGACATGGACATGGTCGAACCGGCCTTCCTTGACCCTGTCCGACCGCGCATTGACGAAAGAGTCCGCGCTTTCCCTCAGGCTTTCCAGCCAGCTGCGCGCCTTTACAAGGAATTGCGGTTGAAAGCTTATCTTCCGGCGCGGTGCCCGGTTTGGGGTATCCGCCATTCCTGCCGGCTCTGCCATATAGAAGCGTGCCAGGGTTCGCCGGTTTAAACCGCTTGCGGAGACGCCCAAATATCCGGTTGCCAGGCCTAATAGCAGCCCTGTAAATAGTTCCGGTTTCGGGATTGAAAGGGCTTTTAGCGGGATTGTTGCAAGATAAAACAGGCCATCGCCGAGCATACCACCAAGGCTGACATTAAGGGGCCATAAAGCCGGAACCGGCCATGACGCCAGACAGGCGGCTGCAAGCGGCACGATACAGGCTCCCAGAAGCCACTTTTTTGGGGCGCTGGTTCCGACTGATATCAGGCGTTTAATCCCGGCAATGACGAGCAGAAATCCACCTAGCCAGGCCGACAGGCCGAGAAACTGCCGGGCCAGATCGGCGAAAATGGCGCCACTTTGTCCGAAGAGGTTGGTGATTTCGGTTTGGGTCGCAGTGTTCAAGCTAGGATCTGCGGGATCAAAAGACCCGACGCTGCCACATATGAAGATCCCGACCATAAAAGCGGTTGTCCCGCTGACAATCCGCCAGGCGGGTTCGGGGGACGCGCCGATCTCGTTTGTATTATCTGCCATACTATTCATCTGGGTTAGATATCGAAAAAATAATAACACAGACTTAAAGCGTGGATTGTCGTGCTTGAATAGAAAAAACCCCGACCATATGGCCGGGGTTTTGTTTTGGAATTCTGATTAGGTCTATCTAATCTATGACGAAAATTCCGGATAGGCTTCGACGCCAGTCTCAGCGCGGTCGAGACCAAGCTGTTCGGTTTCTTCCGAGACACGAACACCAAGTGTTCCTTTCAGAAGTGTCCAGACGATTGCTGATGCACCAGATACGAAGATGGCTGTTGCCGCAACACCTACGAACTGACCGAAATAGCTCGCGTCACCGTTGCTGAGTGGCACAATCATTGTGCCCCAGATGCCGCAAACGAGGTGAGCCGGGATCGCGCCGACAACATCGTCGATTTTCAGCTTGTCGAGCAATGGAACGGTCAGAACGACCAGGACACCACCAACAGCACCGATCAGGACAGCGAGACCCATGGTTGGTGCCAGTGGTTCGGCTGTGATTGAAACCAGACCACCGATCGCGCCGTTGAACGCCATGGTTGGATCGACTTTACCCTTGTACAGGATAGCTGTGGTCAGCATCGCGGCCAGAACACCGCCGACAGCTGCCATATTGGTGTTAGCGAAGATAGTTGATACCGCATTGATATCGTCGAATGTGCCGGCTGCGAGCTGAGACGCACCGTTAAATCCGAACCAGCCGAACCACAGGATAAACGTACCGAGCGCGGCCAACGGGATGTTGGAACCAGGCATCGGGCTTACGCCAGACGCAGAATATTTGCCGAGGCGTGGGCCGATAATGATAGCACCTACAAGCGCTGCCCAACCACCGGTGGAGTGAACAAGTGTTGATCCAGCAAAATCTGAGAAGCCGAACTGGGCGTCAAGCGCACCGCCACCCCATTCCCAGCTTGCAACAGTCGGGTAGATGAACGCGGTTAGAACTGCGGTGAAAATCAGGAATGGCAGGAGTTTTACCCGCTCGGCAACTGTACCGGAAACGATTGAGGCTGCGGTCGCAACGAACACCATCTGGAAGAACCAGTCTGAACTTGCGGCATAACCAGTCTCGAGCGACTCTTCAGGTGTCCAAGGCATTGCGCCCGGCACACCAATCCAGTCGTTCAGGAGGGTCGAACCTGGATAAGCAACATTATAACCAACGAGCCAGAACATCAGGCCGGCGACTGAAAACAGTGCGATATTCTTGGTTGACTGCATGGATGCGTTTTTCGAACGCACCAGGCCGGCTTCCAGACACAGGAAACCCGCCGCCATAAACATGACAATAAGGCCTCCAATCAGGAAGAGATATGAGTTATCGACGTACGCACTGACGTCACTCGCTTCTTGCGCAATGGCGGTTGATCCCGACACTGCAGCAACAGTAAGAGCGGTAAGCCCCCTTGCTGCATACTTAGTCCAATTCTGCATGCCCTACTCCTAAGGTCGCGGTTAATGTACGCTCTTTAGAAATCGTAACTGGCAGCGGAGAGAAAGTTTTCGGGGCAGCGCTCGGGTGTGATTAATTCAAATGACTAAAGATTAATCATCGTGCGGCGCATCCGCCCGTTATCCTATCAGTGATGGACCTCATTTCGCGATACTATTAAACCCGACAAGATGACAAAACGTGTTTTCGATGTTGCTATTGTCGGGTCCGGCCCGGTCGGGGCGAGTTTGGCGCTTGGCCTCGCGCAAAGAGGGTTTGATACCGCTATGATAGACGCGCGGGATCCGTCGGTGGTTGCGCCATATGATGGTCGAAACTTCGCCCTCGTGTCCGGCAGCTGGCACTTATTGAAAGGCTTTGGCCTGACCGATAAGCTTCAGACACATGCCCAGCCCCTGCATGGCCTTGAGGCGGTCGATGGTGGGTCGCACTGGTTTGGACAGCCGCAAATCCTGTTCCAGGATGATGATCTCGATAGCCCCGACCCTGATGAAACGCTGGGGCAGATGATTGCTGCTGATCAATTGCAGACCGCGCTTGATGCAGCCATGTCTGACGCGCCTTCAATCGAACGGTTCGCGCCAGCGCAGTTTCGCGGGCTTGAAATTGCTGACAGTTATGTCCGCGTCGCGCTAGCGGATGGTCGTTCTCTCAAAACACGCCTGATTGTTGGCGCTGATGGTGTGCAATCGCAAGTTCGTCAGGCGCTGGGTATTGATGTCGTCGGGCGTGACTATGGAAAATCCGTCTTCACAGCGAATGTCAGACTTGAAACGCCCCATCAGGGCATAGCGCGCCAGCTTTTTCTGCCAGAGGGTCCGTTCGCCATTCTTCCCCTGCCAGGCGACCGCGCCAATCTGGCATGGTATTTGAAGCGGGGTGCGGCTGAAGCTTTGTCCGGCCTGTCGCAGGTGGAAATAAATGCCGAGCTTAATCAGAGACTGTCAGATTTTGCCGGTCGCATGGAATTAGATGGACCGGCCGGTTCGTATCCGCTGATCCTGCAGCTTGCCACCGAGATCGGTCGATCACGCGGGGTTCTGGTTGGTGACGCCTCGAGACGTATAAACCCGCTGGCCGGGCAGGGGCTCAATCAAGGCTTCCGGGATGTGGGCGCCCTTATTGCCTGCCTAGATCAGGCCTTGGCAACGGGGCAGGATATTGGTTCGGATCTGGTGCTCGCCCAGTTCAGCCAGGCCCGGCGGCTTGACGGGCATCTCACAGCGCTCGCGCTCGACGGCCTCGACCGGCTGTTCTCGAATGATCACATGCTAACCAAACCTTTACGTGGTCTTGGCATGTTCGCGGCGCAGAATATCCCCTCGGTCCGCAAATTTCTCGCCCGTAAGGCAAGTGCCACAGAAGCAGGTGTTCCGGACAACATGCGGGGCTGGTAGCCTCGCGCCATGAGCCTGCATCTACCAATTGGCAAAGGTTTTATTCAGATGCGGTTGCAGGTGGAACGGTTGCTTTGATCGAGAGTGCGTGCAGTCCGGTTTCGAATTCCTCCTGTAAGGCCGCCATAATATCGCGTTGTCGCTGTATTCGGTTCTGGTCTGCAAAGTGATGCGATTGAATTATTACGGTATAGTGGGTTTGACCTTCCGGTTTTGCTCCGGCGTGTCCGGCATGCTTTGCACTATCATCAATCACTTCAAGCAAGGCCGGTGTAAAAACTTTATTTAATCTGGTGTATATCCGGTCTCTTCGTGACATAGACTCTGGCCTCTTTTATTCGAACACATTATGGTGCCGCTCTGATGGATAAGAAATATGATTACCGCGTAAAGTTCACTGATATAAGAGTGAAGCCACCGTCTGGCAAAGGCCCGGCGGGCAAAGCCAAACGCGAACGTGTTTGCGATTATGAGAGTTGTGATTTGCAGGGCGAACACCCGGCGCCGAAGCAGTTCGGGAAAGGCCGTTACTGGTTTTGTAAGCGCCACGCAGCCGAATATAATAA
>CBFHPC010000023.1:0-21747 GCA_965657655.1 Henriciella sp. | reverse complement strand
CCTGCTTGCCGACGGCTCTGGCAATTAGCTCGCCATCATTATTAATGCGCTGAAATTCTATGATTCCGGTCGCTGGGGGTGCCTCTTTTGCGGCCCATTCGCGGCGCCCGGTCCGGGTCAAGGTTCCGTCAGCTTCAAGCGCCTTGAGGACTTGCCGGAGGGTCTGGCGCTCGCGTCCCTTTACACCCAAACCCTTCGCAATGTCCTGCTTTGAGCTTGCTTTTGGATTCGCTTTAATAAAGTCGATGACAGTCTGACGGTCCGGATGGTTCATTGAGGCTCTTTTTTCACAGCAGACATGTCTGCCCATTTCAATCTAGGCGCCGAATGACAAGGCAACCGCTTAGCATACGACTTATGGTGTCATGACCGGTTCGGCAGATGTGGCGACATATTACGCGCACGATACGGGGTCTGCCCTTTATGTTGTGCCTGCCGGTTTAGCTTTCTTTTTGGCTGCAGGCTTTTTGGCGGCTGGTTTTTTCGTCGTTTTCGCTGTCGTTGCCTTCTTACGGGCTGCCGGCTTTTTCCGCGTGCCTTTTTTTTCTTTTTCCGCAAGTAATTCGAGCGCGATATCCATATTCAGATCATCGGCCGTCATGGTCTTGGGAAGCGTCGCATTGATTTTGCCGTGTTTGATGTAAGGCCCATAACGACCTTCGAGTAATTGCACCGGGCCATCGTCGCCAGGATGCTTGCCAAGATCAAGCAGGACCTTTGCCGCGCTGCCACGTCGGCCACCATTTGCAATCTTCTCGGCAATCAGGGTTACGGCTCTGTTCAGTCCGACGTCGAATACTTCATCGATGGACTGTAAATTAGCATATGTCTTCAAATGCTGGATATATGGGCCATACCGGCCAATATTTGCCAGAATGGGTTCGCCATCCTCAGGATGCAGGCCGACCGCGCGCGGTAGTGAAAGCAATAATAGCGCTTGCTCAAGGTCTGTATTCTGCGGGGTCCACCCCTTTGGCAAGCTGGCGCGCTTGGGCTTGTCCTGCCCGTCGAGTGACATCTCGACATAGGGGCCGAAGCGGCCGGTCTTCAGCATAATCGGTGCGCCGGTATCGGGATGCAGTCCCAATTCCTTGCCATCTGCCGTCAGACTGCCTTGATCGTCGCCATCACTTGAGAACTGGCGGGTAAATTTGCAGTCGGGGTAACGTGAACAGCCAACAAAAGCGCCATGACGTCCCAGCTTGAGGCTTAAAACGCCATCAGCGCAGGCGGGGCATTGCCGCGGATTATCTTTCTTTGTCCCGTCAGGATTGTTTGGTGGGAAGACATATGGGCCGAGGGCTTCATTGAGCGCATCGAGGACATTGGTCACACGTAATTCTTTGGTCCCGTCAATGGCGGTGTTGAACTCGGTCCAGAACGCCTTGAGAAAGGCTTTCCAGTCAAGTTTGCCATCTGAAATGACGTCAAGCTGCTCTTCGAGGTTGGCGGTATAGTCATACTCGACATATTTCGCGAAGAAGTTTTCGAGAAAAGCTGTTACCAGCCGGCCTTTGTCTTCCGGAATCAACTGCTTCTTGTCGAGCCGGACATAGTCGCGCTCCTCGAGCGTTGATAGTGTCGAGGCGTAGGTTGACGGCCGCCCAATGCCAAGCTCTTCGAGCCGCTTAACTAGCGAGGCTTCAGTGAACCGGGGCGGGGGCGCGGTAAAATGCTGTTCGGCGGCCGCTTCAAGCAGATCCGCATGCTGACCGGTTTCTAGTTTGGGCAGACGGGTTTCCTGATCATCCTGCTTGTCAGCATCATCGCGACCTTCGGTATAAAGCCGGATAAAGCCATCAAATACCATGACCTGACCGGAGGCCCGAAGTGTTGCCGCGCCGGATTTTGATAATAAATCAATGGTTGTGCGCTCAAACCGCGCCGTCTCCATCTGCGACGCGACGGCACGACGCCAGATTAGCGCATATAGCTTCCACAAATCCGCGTCAGATTGCTTGTAATCTTCGGGTCTGATCGAAAAATTGGTTGGACGAATGGCTTCGTGAGCTTCCTGCGCATTCTTCTGCTTTGAGCTATATCTGCGGGCTTTCTCGGGCAGGTATTGGGCCCCGAAATCGGACTGGATATGAGCGCGCGCGGCGGTGTAGGCCTCTTCAGCCATATTTACACCATCGGTTCTCATATAGGTAATCCGGCCTTCCTCGTATAATTTTTGCGCGGCGCCCATGGTACGCTTTGCGGAGAAGCCGAGTTTCCGTGACGCATCCTGTTGCAAGGTCGATGTGATAAAGGGCGGCGGAGGATTGCGCTTCAGTGGTTTGGCCTCGACCGAACGAACACTGAAATTTCCATCCTTAACAGCGGCAACCGCGGCGTCGGCGCTCGCCTGGTCGGCGAGGCTAAATTTTTTCAATGCCTTCTGGTCGAGCTCGTGTAGCCGGGCCGGAAAACTGCTGCCATCCGGGGCTCTAAGTGTCGCTCCAACGGTCCAGTATTCCTGCGGGTCAAATGTCTCGATTTCGAGCTCACGTTGGCAGATAATTCGTAGCGCCACAGATTGCACCCGTCCGGCCGAGCGTGACCCTGGCAGCTTGCGCCATAATACCGGCGACAGGTTAAACCCGACGAGATAGTCGAGGGCGCGCCGGGCCAGATAAGCGTCAACCAGTTGCTGATCGACCTGCCGCGGTGTTTCGATGGCGGCCGTCACTGCGGACTTTGTAATCGCGTTGAATACAACCCGCTCTACGGGCAAATCCTTCCTTAGTACCCGCCGTGTTCGAAGGGCCTCAAGAATGTGCCAGGAAATAGCTTCGCCTTCACGATCAGGGTCGGTCGCGAGAATTAATTTATCGCATTTCTTAACGGCGTCGGCAATTTCGCGAATTCGTGTCTGTGATTTGCTATCGGCTTGCCAAACCATTTTGAAGTCGTCATCGGGGTCTACCGAGCCGTTTTTGGATGGCAGATCGCGAATGTGTCCATAAGAGGCCAGTACCGAGTAATCGCTACCAAGATAATTGTTTATCGTCTTGGCCTTGGCGGGTGACTCAACAATGACAATCTTCATTCTGGGGATCCTTTAAGAGGCCGGAAATTGATTGGCGCCGTTCGAGATGTCAAGGGACGCGGTTAACCGTCTTCCTTGTAAGCTATAATTGAAAGCGCAATAAACAATGCACAGAGTGCCGGCGCCCAAGCCGATATTATTGCGGGTATGGCGCCCGAGGCACCAAGGCTGGAGGCGAGCTGGGTGATGAAAAACAGGGCAATAGCGGCTAGGGCGCCAGCTGTTATTAGCTGCGACGTGCCACCGAGGCGGGGAAGCCGAAGACAAACAAGGGCGCCGATCAATGACATTGCCGTAAATAAGACAGGTAATACGGTTAATCCATAAAACCGCATACTAAAGCGTGATGCATCGAGACCAGCATAATTGGTTTGAGATATAAAGCCGGGTAAATCCCAGAACCCGATTGTGTCGGGTGAAATAAAGCGATTGAACAATTGATTGGGATCAATATCGGACTGGATTGCGAGCCGTTCCATTTCATTGGCCCGGTTTACGCCATCATTCTCAACCAGATCTTCCAATTGCCAGAAACCGCCAATCAAACGGGCGCGGGCGGCGTCAATACGCCGACGAAACCGAAATTCGTCGGTCGGTCGGGCCCCATCATAGACACGTACTTCTTCCAGTAATTTTACATTTGTAAAAATATTTTCAGTCGTGTCGAAGCTTTCGGCGTAAATGAATATCTGACTGTCATCGCTACCTTCGCGGTGATAGATATTCTCGTGTACCGCATCCCGGCGGGCTCTGCCATCATCGAGGATCGTACTTCGCGTCGTTTCAAAATTATTCGACAGATAGGCACCGATCGGGTTGAGCACCATCATTGAAAACAAACCTAACAACACCGAAAGGATGATAACCGGTAAGAGGAACTGCCAGGCTGATTGTCCCGTCGCTCGGATGACCGAGAGTTCGGAGGATTTGTTCAGCTGGTTATAGGTCATCATCGACGCGATCATGATCGCAAACGGAAATGTTTCTTCTATCAGACTCGGCAGTTTGAACGCCGCCAGTAACACCGCCATTAAGGGCGACAGCGTGACGTCATCTCCAACGGTCCGCAATTGCTCGACAACGTCCACCAGCATAATGGTCACGATAAAAATCCCGAGGACCAGCGCTAGAGATCCGAGCGCCCGGATAAAGATGTAGCGCTGTAAAACAGTTCCCATCATCGTTTTATAATCCGGTCTAATGCTTTTAGATAAACGGACAGTCGTGACCGTATAAATGGGAGCCATTGTGCCGCGCTGACACGGACAAGTAATGCCCGCAATGCGGCTTTCGCCAGCGCGAAGCCCTTACGGGTCTGTAGGCGGATCGATCCGTATACCTGCTGCGTCCGGCCCTGAATGGCATGCCATGCGGATGCAAGATGCGCCATCAAACGGGTTTTTGCGGGTGGCCAAACATCCGACCTGAATGTGTCGACCATTTTGCTTGTGACTGAAAGACCAGACCTAAATTTGCCAGTCGCAATTTGGCCGAACGTGCCAGCATGCCCCGAGACCGATCGATATCCGGTGATGACGCTGCTCTGAAGCCGGCGATACCTAGTGTTCAGCCAGTGCCCCTGGCCAAGCTCGACCGTCGGGATCAGGCGCGGGTAAAACAGCATGATGGACAAAATCACTATTCCAAAAAATGGTATGGCCCATTGCAGAAGATTGAGATGCCGGTTCGTCGCGCTTAGCGACTGAGCGACAAGCTGGAGAATGATGAAGCCCAGCGCGATAGCCGAAGCAAAGAAAATCCGTCTTCCATAGCCGCGACGGTTGAAATTGCCGCCAAGAACTGCAGCAAATGCGAGCAAAACAAGCGTGATGCTCGAAATCGGTGTGGTCAGGCGGGCATGCCCTTCCGAGAAAAACTTATCCTGGTTGGCGAGCTCGTAAGGGCTAGTTTCATCGATGACAAATAGCTCGTTTAGGTAACGATCAGAGGCCTTCAGAAAAATTTCTTTCGGTGTCTGGGTAAAGGGTGACAGATCAAAGGTTGATTGATCGAATTTTAGAATATTCAGAACACCGTCTTCATCAAGCTGGTGGATCTCGCCATCGAGGAGTTCAATGCTGGGAACCCCGTCAACTTCGAGGAAACGCCCGCGCCGGGCAAAATAATCGCGGCTGTCGGGATCGCGCGGCCGTTCGGAGATCTGGACGCCGGTGATGTCATTGCCTCTGACCTCACGGGCGAAAACGGCAAGGTTTTCATTCGGGCGGGTATATTGACCTGGCCGGATCAGCGAGGATGCCAGATCAGAGCGGGCGGAGTATACTGTTTCCCGCAATGTTCGCTGGGCCGCCGGCTGCACTAGCGTATTGATACCAAGGTGAACAATGGCTGCGCATGCCGCCAGCAGTATAACCGGTTTGGCAATGTCCATCTGTGTCATGCCTGCGGCGTTACAGACCACAATTTCGCTATCGCGATGCATGCGGTTGAGCGATGTAATAGCAGCAACAAAGATCGCGATTGGAGTTAAAAGGGCGATGATTTGGGGCGCTCCCAGAGCGACAATCTGAAGATAGGTCAGGGTTGATTGCCGGTTTTCAACAATAATATCAGTTCTGGAAAGACCCTGAACAAGTATTGCGAGAAGGGCTAAACCGCCGACGATTATAACAACCGATCTTAACACGCGATAAAATATGTAGCGCTGAATGCGGTTCATCGACTATCTTGTCCAAATCCCATAAATACCATCTAACGAATTGCTGATCCTAGGTCGATTCCTAGAACACACCCCGAATGGAGTTAAATAATGAAAATTGCGTTTACCGATAGTCCTGATTCCGGAATCTTGACGATCCTTGTTGAGAAGGGGGCTGATCTGAGTCCAGCGGCTAAGGAATTAGACGTATCGATTGGCGGATTATTGTCGGAAGCACTGGCCTCCGAACGCTTTGAAGGGAATATTGGTGAACAGGTCGCGATGGTATTGCCAAAGTCTGCGATTGCCAGCCGAGCTGTTCTGGTAGGCTATGGCGGCCCCGACCGTGACGATAGAGCGCTCGAACGCGTTGGCGCACTGATCTACAAAGCGTCTTCAATGAGCGGATTTGATAGCCTCGATATTATGGGCGCCAATACCGATGATGCTGCGCGTATAGCCTTGGGGGTCATGTTGTCAGCCTACCGCTTCGACCAGTATCGCACAACGCTAGAAGACGACAAAAAACCCAGCCTGAAAACTGTGACCATGGTGGTTGACGATGTGGCGACCGCGCAAGCCGCATACCAGCCACTGGCTGCGGCAGCCGAGGGCACCTGGCTGGCCCGGGATCTGGTAAATATGCCGCCGAATGATCTCCACCCGGAGACTTATGCCGATAAAATCCTTGAGCTGGCTGGTGATGGTCTCGAGGTTGAAATACTCGGAGAAGCTGACATGGCAAAGCTTGGCATGAATGCCTTGCTGGGTGTCGGTCAGGGCAGTGTACGCGAGAGCAAACTCGGTATTATGAAATGGAACGGTCTGGATAATGATTCAGATCAGGTTGTACTGGTCGGCAAGGGCGTTTGTTTCGACACTGGCGGCGTATCATTGAAACCGGGCGCCGGAATGGAAGCGATGCGCGGCGACATGGGCGGATCAGCCGCCGTTGTTGGTGCGATGCTTGCGCTGGCGAAACGTAAAGCCAAAGTGAATGTTGTAGGGCTTGTCGGGCTGGTGGAAAATATGCCTGATGGCAATGCAATCCGGCCGGGCGATATTCTGACATCTGCCTCAGGACAGACTATCGAAGTTCAGAATACCGATGCCGAAGGGCGCCTGGTTCTGTGTGACGTCCTCTGGTATGCTCAGCAGAATTTCAACCCGCTTGCAATTGTCGATCTTGCGACGCTAACAGGTGCTACAGTCGTCGGGCTGGGCTATCATCATGCCGGTTTGTTTTCGAATGATGACGATCTTGCCGCAGCTTTATTCGACGCCGGACAGGTCGAAGGCGAGCGGGTCTGGCGGATGCCGCTCAGCCCAGAATATGACCGCCAGCTGAAATCGGAATTTGCGGACATGCGCAATATTGGTGGAAAATCGGCCGGTTCGATTACCGCAGCGCAATTCCTGCAGCGGTTTATCGGTGAGGGTGTTAAATGGGCCCATATCGATATTGCCGGCACGGCTTGGGTCGAAGTTGAGAAGTCGCCAATTGATCCAAGTTGGGCAAGTGGTTTTGGTCCACGGCTTCTGGATCGCTGGATTGCCAGCAATTACGAGTCTTAAACATTGCGTGAGCAGGGTCCCCAGCCGGAGTGGTGGTTTTATCACCTTCAGCGGACAAGATTGGAGCAGGCCGTCGGACCTTTGCTCACAAAATGTTTGTCTCGCGATTGGCGGGTGCTTGTGTTAAGCGCCGATGCCAATCGTCGGGATGCTGTCGACCGGGCCTTATGGACGTTTGAAGACGATAGTTTTCTGCCACATGGCCAGGCCGAGGCGGTCGGGCTTAATGCCGATGAGCAGCCTGTGTTGATCGCTGAAACATCTGATAATCAAAACCATGCCGAGGTGGCATTATTACTTGATGGGTTTGAGCTACCAGACGACGCTACCTTTTCGCGCTGCATGGTGATGTTTGATGATGGCGACGATACCGCCCGCCAAGTTGCACGCGAACAATATAAAAAAGCAAAGGAAAACAATTTAGTTGCACGCTATTTTCAACAATCGGAGACCGGCTGGCGGGAAACAGGCTAAGGAACGTCATGCCGGTCTGGCATCTGCTGAGCGACGGCTACTGTGTTAAATCCATTGAATTGAAAACCATGTGTTGCCGCCGGTCTTCGGCCTCGTTATAGCCCCGCTTGTTAACGATATTTATCTAACCATGGAGTGCTGAAATGGCCGGTTCTAGAACATTTTCAATCATTAAGCCGGACGCCACCGCGCGTAATCTGACCGGCGCGATTAACAAAGTCATCGAAGAAGGTGGCCTGCGGATCGTTGCCCAACGCCGTATCAAGATGAGCAATGCCCAGGCTGAAGGCTTCTACGCGGTTCATAAGGAGCGCCCGTTTTTCGGTGAACTGGTTGAGTTCATGACCTCAGCCCCGGTTGTTGTTCAGGTTCTTGAGGGCGAGAATGCCGTCCTGCGGTATCGTGAAATTATGGGCGCGACCAACCCTGCCGAGGCTGCTGATGGTACCATCCGGAAGCTATTCGCGAAATCTATCGGCGAGAATTCGGCGCATGGTTCGGACTCAGACGAGAATGCTGAAATCGAAATCGCGCAATTCTTCTCTGCTGACGATATTGTTGGCTAGGATTTGAGCAGGCTGTAGCAGGCCTTTTCCAAAGCTTTTGGATAAAGGTCATGCTCGCTTTGCAAGACACGGGCGGCAAGCGTCTCGGCGGTGTCGCCCTTGACGATCGAGACCCGGCGCTGATCGATGATCTCGCCGGTATCAACCCCTTCATTGACCCAATGGACACTGCAGCCGGCCTGCTCATCACCGGCGTCGAGGGCGCGTTGATGGGTATTGAGGCCAGGATATTTTGGTAGCAGTGACGGGTGAATGTTAATTAGTTTGCCATCCCATTGCCGGACAAACCAGGGGGTCAGGATGCGCATGAAGCCGGCGAGTGCGATGATATCGACATTGCTCCGCTGCAGATGGGTGTGCATTGCGCGCTCAAATGCTTCCCGGTCGTGCGCAAACTCCCGATGCGGAACCGCTATATTTTCGATCCCGTGTGTAGCAGCATATTCGAGGCCGGCGGCGTCGCTACGGTTCGACATGACAAGAACAGTTTCAGCCGGAAAAGCAGTCTTCTGGGTCGCCTTGACCAAGGCTTCCATATTCGAGCCACGACCCGATATTAGTATCGCGAGTCGCAATTTGGTCATTTCTGCGTGAGATCGCCAATAATTACTGGCTGTTCGCCAAGCGCCTCCAATTCTGTCAGGACCGCTGCGGCATCATTTTCAGCGACGGCGAAAACCATGCCAATTCCCATATTAAAGGTTTGGCGCATCTCGCTGGTTTCGATGTTTCCTTCGCG
The DNA here is from genome assembly GCA_965657655.1 of Henriciella sp. Taxonomy (GTDB): domain Bacteria; phylum Pseudomonadota; class Alphaproteobacteria; order Caulobacterales; family Hyphomonadaceae; genus Henriciella. The sequence goes on along the minus strand of CBFHPC010000023.1, from coordinate 12,700 downwards.
CTGCAACCAGTCGAAAACCGGCAATGGGGTCCAATTATCAAAACTCAGCCGCGGGGTCAGATGATCTGGACACATACGAGGTATGTTTTCGGTCAGACCGCCGCCAGTAATATGGGCGAGACCCTTGACCTGTCCAGAGCGGATAAGTGGCAGGGCCGGCTTGCTGTAAAGGCGGGTTGGCTCAAGCAGCGCTTCGCCCAGAGACTTGTTGCAATAGGGGGCCTGGTCGTCCCAGCTAAGACCGGTTCTTTCGACGACCTGGCGAATGAGAGAATAGCCATTTGAGTGCGGCCCGGATGAACTTAAGCTGATCAGGACATCGCCGGCTTGCATTCGCGCATGTGCCGGCAATAAGGAGTCTCTTTCAACCGCGCCGATAACGAAACCTGCAAGGTCGTAATGCCCGGCTGGATACATTCCCGGCATTTCGGCTGTTTCTCCGCCAACCAGGGCGCAACCAGCTTGCCGGCAACCATCGGCGATACCGGCAATAACGGATTCTGCAATGCCATTATCCAATGCGCCTGTTGCAAAATAATCAAGAAAGAAGAGCGGTTCTGCCCCCTGCGCCAGAACATCATTGGCGCACATTGCGACCAGATCGATCCCGATCGTATCATGACGGCCGGTCGCAAAGGCCAGCATCAGTTTGGTGCCGACGCCATCCGTCCCGCTAACAAGTACAGGATCTTGCCAACCTTCAGCTTTTAAGTCGAACAGGGCCCCAAAACCACCAAGCCCACCCATAACGCCTTTACGGGTGGTTGATTTTGCCAGCGGCGATATATTGCTGACAAGCTGTTCGCCCGCCTTAATATCGACACCAGCCTGCCGGTATGAGAGTGGGGTATTATTATCTTTCGTCATCGCGGCGCTCGCTAGCATGTGTAAAAGCAGGTGGCCAGACCCGATTAGGCTGTTCACCTCTCTAGCACAGCTTGTTAGACAGGTAAGTTAGGAATGAGGGACCTCGGTATTATGATTCGTCTGCTGTTACTGTCACTAAGTCTAATAATTTCGAGCTGGTCGGGGGCGCTGGCGCAGAGCCGCGACATCTATACCGTGCGCGGTCTCGATGTTGATGAAATGGCTGAAACAGTCATTGAAGCGCAGGCGGCGGCTTTCTCGGATGCAAAGCTGCAGGGGCTTGAGAAAATGATTGCCCGGGTGACATTGCCCGAGGATTTGATTGGACGCGACCCTCTGCAGATTGGGCCCGAGCTTGCCGACCGGCTGGCTGCCGCTGTCGACGTCGAAGAAGAAGTGCGCGGCGCCGGCCGCTCCCGGGCCCGGCTTGCGGTCGTTTTTAATCCGACATTATTTAGAAGTTACATGCAATCGATTGGTCTGCCGTTTAGCGATCGTGCGGCACCGCCAGCATTGCTCGTTCCGATTGCACGAGACAACTACAGATACGCCTGGTCAGCCGCATGGGACGAGACGTCAGAGGGCAGGCTGGCGCCAACCGTAACCAGTCGAAACCGGTCTTTGTCATACTTGTCGGGCTGGGCCGATTTTCGCGATGAAGTTGAAATGACCGGAACAGCCCGCGCAGTGACAGCCGAGCTGATCGGGTCTCCCGGACGCTTCCAGGCGCAATTATCGATTGTGACCGCATCCGGGGTCGAACAGGTTGGTTTGACGGGATTTTATTCGACAACGAAGAGAACTGCGGCTGCGGCCGCCGACCTGTTGGATGTCGCCTGGAAACGACGTTCAATTATTCGCGAGACTTCACGCAATGAGATTGAGGTTACGGTGCTCTATACCTCGTTACCGGAGTGGAACCGTCTGCGCCAGGCGCTTGCGGCTTCACCGGCTATTATTGAGTTCACAACCAAGTCGATTGCCAAGGATGGCGCGGTTGTCAGTTTTGTCTTTGCCGGTGACGGACAGCAATTGTTGAGCGATCTGCGCGACCGCGGTGTATCTATACAGTCCGAAGACATTGGGTGGGTGGTTTCGACGACAGCATTTGGACCCCAGACGGAGACGGAATAGACATTGTCTATATTTGATCAAATTCCTTTGCGGTTCCCGGAAACACCGCTCGATTTTGACAGCCTGACCGTCACCGACGCAAACCGGCATATTATAACAGCGATCAGGCATCCCCAGCGATGGCCATTCTATGCTGTCTGTCTTGTCGGGCCGGAGAAAAGCGGCCTGTCAACGCTGCTATTGGCGTGGGCAGAGGACATGGGGGGTATTTATATTGACGCGGCAGAGCCGTCTCTTCTGGATGATAAGGCCACACAAGCCGGAACTCATCAGGTCGTGGCGATTGACCGGGCGGATTTACTCGAAGATGACAGCACTTTGCTAAGCCTGCTTGATCGTGTGCGACGCTCGCATCAGCATGTCCTGATTGCCGCGAATTCGCCTCCGGGGCAGTGGCAGATCAATTCCCCTGATCTATTGTCGCGGCTTAAATCGGCGCCAATACTCGATCTGCCTGATCCCGATGAAGCTTTGATGCGGGCGCGGCTTCGGCGCGCCGCCGCCAGATCTTCTCTGATGATCCCACCGAACGTCGAAGACTATTTGGTTATCCGGCTTGGGTTAAGCTTTAATCTTATCGAAGAAACCATTAATCGCCTTGCCGGTGCGGCAGGGGGTGGTAGAGATCTGACCGTGCCCGTGACAAGGGAAGTGTTAGAAGCAGAATAAAGGCGAATTAGCGATCATGATGGCGGCCCCGGCAATGCAATTGGATGATGAATTAGCGACATCTCCTGCGCGATTTATCAATCGTGAATTGTCTTGGCTGAAATTTAATCAAAGAGTGTTGGAGGAGGCATCCGGATCCCGACATCCTCTGCTTGAGCGGCTCCGGTTTTTATCAATATCCGCTAATAATCTCGATGAGTTTTTCATGGTGCGCTATGCTGGACTTCGCGAGCAGTTGCGTGCGGGAATCACCAAAAAGAGCCAGGACGGACTGACGCCGGGCGAGCAGGTTAAGGCGATTGAAGACGTCATCGCGACACTGATGGCAGATCAGCAGACCTGCTGGAATGATCTTAAGGCCGAGCTTAGCGCCGAAGGTATTGAGGTACTCTCCGTCGAGGATGCCCGTTTAACCGATGGCGAGTGGCTGGACGAGTATTTCGAAGCTAATTTATTTCCGATCCTGACCCCGCAGGCGCTTGATTCGGCACAGCCATTTCCGTTCATTTCCAATCTCGGTTTTGCGATCGCGTTCGACTTATATCCGGTTTCAACAAACTCCGAACCAATGGTCGGCTTGGTCCCGATGCCAGCATTTTCGTCCCGCTTCATCAGACTGCCCGATAAAGCATCGGGCGACTTGCGATATGTCCGTCTGGAAAGTGTGATCGCGCATTATCAGCCAAAATTATTTCGCGGCTTTCAGGCGCGGGGGCATTGTGTGTTTCGTATCGTTCGCGACAGCGACATCGAGATTGAAGAGGAAGCCGAAGACCTGATAACGGAGTTTGAGATTTTGCTCAAACAGCGCCGGAGAGGTAAGATTGTCCGAATCCACTTCGATAAGGATTCGCCGGACCATTTAAGGTCTTTTATTGCACGGGAATTACATGCCGAACCCCGCGATCTTGTGCTGGCCGGCGGACTTCTCGGTATGAAAGACCTGTCGGGATTAATTACCTCCGAACGTCATGATCTGCTTTTCCCTCCATTCGAGCCGCGTTTTCCCGAGCGTATTCGGGAAATGAGTGGCGATTGTTTTGCAGCCATCCGAGCCAAGGATATTCTTGTTCACCACCCCTATGAATCGTTTGACGTGGTTGCAAAGTACTTGTTGCAAGCGGCGGTGGATCCGGATGTCATTGCCATCAAGCAGACCCTTTACCGGACGACCTTGAATTCACCGATTGTTGCAGCCCTTATTCAGGCCGCCGAGGCGGGCAAGAATGTCACCGCGCTGGTCGAGATTAAGGCTCGCTTCGACGAAGAAACAAATCTGCGTCTAGCAAGAGATCTGGAACGTGCTGGGGTTCAGGTCGTCTACGGTTTTATCGACTATAAGACACACGCAAAAGTGTCGCTGGTTGTGCGCCGGGAACGTGACGGATTACGAACCTACACACATTTCGGAACCGGTAATTATCACCCGATCACGGCCAAAATTTATACCGATTTGTCGCTCTTCACCGCAGATCCGGCCTATGGGCGTGATGCCGGCCGCTTGTTTAATTATGTCACCGCCTATCGCGCACCGCTCGAGACCGGCCCTGATTTTGATAAGCTCGTAAGCTCACCCTCATCGATGAAGCAGCATTTGCTCGGGCTCATCCAGCGTGAGGCCGACGCGGCGAAACAAGGCAAGCCGTCTGGTATTTGGGCCAAAATGAACTCGCTTGTCGACGGTGATATCATTGATGGCCTATACCGCGCCAGCCAGGCGGGCGTGCCGATACGGCTGATTATCAGGGGCATTTGCTGTCTCAGGCCGGGTGTTGAGGGATTGTCGGAGAATATTCAGGTCAAGAGCCTGGTGGGACGGTTCCTCGAGCATTCTCGCATTGTGTGCTTCGCCAATGGCAGCGCGCTGCCATCCGGAAAGGCGCTTGTTTATATGTCTTCGGCGGACTGGATGGACCGCAATCTTGATCGCAGGGTTGAGTCACTTGTGCCAATCGAAGTGCCAACGGTTCACCGCCAGGTTCTGAACCAGATCATGATAGCTAATTTAAACGATGATGAGCAAAGCTGGGTAATGGATAAGGATGGAGACTATACCCGTCAGGTTCCGGAAAATATGGATCGTTCATTTAGTGCGCATCAGTATTTTATGAATAATCCGAGCCTGTCCGGACGCGGGAGTGCGCTGGTTCTAAGCGAGCCGCCGAAATTGGCGCCACGCCCGAATGAAGCGAAATAGCCTATGATGCTGTCAGGCAAAAAGGCGGTCATTGATATCGGGTCAAATTCCTTTCGGCTGGTTATCTATGACTGTGCCGGTGCTGCGGTGCTGCCGTATTTTAATGAAAAAACCATGGCCGGGCTCGGACGGGATATGCCGCATACCGGCCGTCTGAATGAAGCGGGTTGTAAGCTCGCACTCGAAACGCTCGGACGGTTCCGAGCGATCATCAGAGCGATGGATGTTGATGACGTCCAGGCGGTTGCCACAGCCGCGGTAAGGGAGGCCGAGGACGGGCTTGAATTCCGGCAGGCGGCGGAAGCGGTTTTGGGGGAATCAATCCGCATACTCAGCGGCGCAGAAGAGGGCTATCTTTCTGCCCGAGGTGTCATGCTTGGCCTGCCCGTTCGCAGCGGCCTGGTCGCAGATTTGGGTGGCTCCAGCCTCGAATTATGCGATATAAAAGGGGGAGCGAGTGATGTGACAGGCGAGACTTTTTTACTCGGACCGCTCGCCCGCAGTGATGATAATGATTTCGGTCCGAATAAACGCCGTAAGATTATGGCGAAGATCCTACAGTCTTCTCGGCTTTTGGCGCAAAACAGCGGTCCTTTAATCGCTGTCGGGGGCGGCTGGAGAAATGTTGCGCTAACCCATTTCATGCTCACCGATTATCCCTTCAGCATTAGTCATGCGGCAATTCTGTCGCGTGGAGATCTCGATCACATCAAAACGGCCATAAGCCGCAGCGAAGATGATCTGGACTTGCGGCAGCGGCTTCAGAAACGGTCAAAGAGACGGTTCGGCTCACTTCTGCACGCAACCGTGCTGTTAGATGTGCTTCTCGAGCACCTCGACCTGGAAGAAGTGACTATTTCTGCGTATGGATTACGTGAAGGTGTTATTGCCGGTGATGGCGATATCGAGGCGAATTCAGCCTTGTTCGATGCAATTGATTTATATGTGAAACCCACGGCAACCGAGCAGGGTTTCTCTAAAGCCCTATATAGCTTTGCCAAACCTGTCTGTGGCGCGAGTAATATCCCAAAAAGGCTGCAAAAAGCAGCTTGTATGATGGCTGATATCGGGGCTCGCATGCATCCAGATCATCGTCCTGATTTGGTCTTCGACCAGGTGCTTAGGGCGCCATTGCCGATGATATCGCACGCCCAACGAATCTTTCTCGCGCTCGCGCTGGCGACGCGTTACACGTCCGGTTTTTCTCTGCCCGACAGTTACCAGAAGGTTATCAGCGGCAGCGATCAGAAAAAAGCCAGTATACTCGGGCGTGCCTTACGGCTTGGCGGTGTTTATTCGGGACGCGCTGGAAACATACTCGAACAGGCGTCATTAACAGTAAAAGCGTCGAAGTTGACGCTTAAAGTCCCCGAGGCCGGTAAAACTATGGTGTCGGAAACAGTCCGCAAGCGTCACCGGCAATTAGCTAATGCGTTAGGGTGCGAAGCTGTTCTGGAGTCCCAAACCGTTAAAGCTTGAAAAGCCTCACGGTGCCGTTTTCGAAGGATATAGCTAGCTGACCCGATAGAAGCGCCCGCGCCTTCTCGCCGAACACTTCATTTCTCCAGCCGTTAAGAGCGGCGATACCTGGATCATTGTCGCCCCGGGCTATTCGCTCGATATCGGCGGCGTTGGCAATCAGTCGTGGCACCACGCCGGCTTCGTCGCTGACAGCTTTAAGAAGCACTTTCAGAATTTCAGGCGCACCTGCCGGTGTTTCTGAATTATTCGGTTTTGGTGGTAGAATTGGTGCCCATTCAGACGGATTTTCAGTGGCGCGAGTGACCGCCGCGATCAGTCCGTCAGCAAATTTCGATCTCACAAATCCCTTTGGAACAGCGCGCAGGCGTTCGAACGCCGCTTCATCGGTCGGGATCTGGTCTGCAATTTCCTGGATAGCGTCGTCCTTCAGAATGCGCCGCCGCGGTTTGTTGAAACGCTGGGCCGCATCCTCGCGCCAGGCCGCAACCGAGGCAAAAATAGCAATATATTCGCGATGTGTTTTTCGTAATTTGAGGCGCTGCCACGCCTTGCCCGGATCGGTATCGTATAAAGCGGGGTCAGAGAGTACCGCGTGTTCTTCAATCAACCAAGATGCGCGGTTTTGACGGTCAAGATCGGCCATCATATTAATGTAGAGGTCGCGAAGGTGCGTAACGTCGCCGAGGGCATAGTTCAGCTGCTTGTCAGTTAGAGGGCGTCGCTTCCAGTCGGTAAACTGGCTCGACTTGTCCAGACGTTTTTTGAGCACCCGCTGAACGAGATTATCATAAGAGATCGAATCTCCTATCCCGAGAGCCATCGCAGCAATCTGTGTGTCAAAGACCGGGGTCGGCGGAGTCCCCATCAGTTTCGTAAATATTTCCATGTCTTGCCGCGCCGCATGAAAGACTTTGACCCGGCCGGTATCGGCAACAAGCTCAAGGAATGGTGTCAGGTCGATATTCTCGGCCAATGGGTCAATAATAACCTCATAGCCCTCGCAGGAGGCCTGTATCAAACACAGTTCCGGCCAGTAGGTGCTTTCGCGATGGAATTCTGTGTCCACACATAGAAAGCTGCCCTGAGCAAGCCGTTCGCAAGCCTCGATTAGGGCGTCTTGCGCGGTGACCGTGATAATTTTTAAATTTGACATTGGCCAGTCACTAGACGAGTTCAGGCCGAATTACGAGTATTTTCCTGAAGCTGGTTGAACTGAAAGCGAGACGCCGCTGAAATGAGCAGGGCGCGATCCGGGAGGTTGATTCATGCAGGGCGGAGCAAAAAGAATATGGCATGATGTCAATCTCGCGACATCTATATCAGCAATCTCAATGACAATGACATATCACCATGCTTGACAATCTGGCGCCAACAACGCCTAAAGCCGTCTTTTAATCGACCTATGGAGTCACCGATGCATCTCTACCGCACTCATTCTTGCGGCGAACTTCGCCAATCCCATGTTGGAGAAGCTGTTAAAGTCTCAGGATGGCTGCATCGCCGTCGCGACCATGGCGGTGTCATGTTCATCGATCTGCGCGACCATTATGGATTGACCCAGATCGTTTTCAATCCAGGCGTGAGCGGCTTTGAAACCGTTGAACGCCTCCGGACCGAAAGTGTTCTGACCATTGAAGGCAATGTTATTTCGCGCGCCGAAGACCTGGTTAACAGCACATTGGCAACCGGAGAGATCGAAATCGTTGCAACAGCCGTCACGGTCCAGTCCGAGGCGGCGGAACTGCCGCTGCCGGTTTTTGGTGAACCCGATTATCCCGAGGATATTCGGCTGAAGCATCGTTATCTCGATCTACGGCGGGAAACACTGCACGCGAATATGAGTCTTCGTGCCGACGTTATCGCCGCGATTCGGCGCCGTATGGTCGAACAGGGCTTTACCGAATATCAAACCCCGATTCTGACGGCTTCGAGCCCGGAAGGTGCCCGCGATTTTCTGGTGCCTAGCCGAATGCATCCGGGCGAGTTTTACGCGCTGCCGCAAGCGCCGCAGCAGTTCAAGCAATTGCTGATGGTGTCCGGATTTGACAGATATTTCCAGATCGCACCATGTTTCAGAGACGAGGACGCACGTGCTGACCGGTCGCCCGGCGAGTTTTATCAACTTGACGTTGAAATGAGCTTTGTAACCCAAGAAGATGTGTTCCAGTCGATCGAGCCAGTGATGCGCGGCGTATTTGAAGAGTTTGCAAACTGGAATGGTAAACGAAGACAGGTTCCTACCGAGCCATTTGCCCGTATTCCTTATGCGGATGCGATGTTGAAATACGGGTCCGATAAACCTGATTTACGGATTCCAATCATCTGTGCTGATGTTTCCGATATTGTTCTCCGTGAAGATGTCACGCTGGGCGTGTTTCGAAAAATCGTCGAGACTGGCGGTATTGTTCGCGCAGTGCCGGCGCCGGACACAGCCGGCCAGCCCCGCAGTTTCTTCGATAAAATGGACAGCTGGGCCAAGAAAGAAATGCAGGCGCCAGGCCTTGGCTATATGCGTTTTGTTGATGAAGGCGGCGCGCTCACGGCGACGGGGCCAATCGCGAAATTCTTCGAACCTGCGGCACTCCAGGCCCTGGCGGAACGAACTGGCATCAAAGCTGGCGATGCCTTATTCTTTGCGGCGGGCAAGAAAGCCGATGCCGAACGTCTTCAGGGTGCAGCCAGAAACCGGATCGGTCATGAACTCGGTATTGTCGAGCCTGACATTTTCCGGTTCTGCTGGATCATCGATTTCCCGATGTACGAGTATGATGAAGACGCCAAGAAAGTCGATTTCAGTCATAACCCGTTCTCGATGCCACAAGGCGGCCTGGAAGCCTTGCTGGCGGCCGATACGGAAGACAAACAACTGGCGCTCAAAGCTTTTCAGTATGATATTGTCTGCAATGGCATCGAGCTGTCATCAGGTGCCATTCGGAACCATCTGCCAGAAATTATGCTCAAAGCGTTTGAACTGGCAGGTTATGGACCAGAAATCGTTGAGGCCGAATTTGGCGGTATGCTGAACGCTTTCCGTTACGGGGCACCACCACATGGCGGGATTGCACCGGGGGTTGACCGTATTGTCATGTTGCTGGCCGATGCTGAAAATATCCGTGATGTGACCCTGTTCCCGATGAACCAGCAGGCACGGGATTTAATGATGCAGGCGCCGAGCCCGGTCGAAGACAAGCAGTTGCGTGAACTGAGTATCCGACTGGCCCCGCAGGCAAAGACTTAAGTCTTAGTAAATGCGACGCGCCCAGAGGCCCGAACGACGCGGTTTGGGCCGCTCGGCTGTTCTGTCTAGACGATGAAACGTTGAAAACCATGAACGGCTTGTGGACGAAGCGCGGACATCGCCGTAAAGCCAGTATTTGAATATCAGACAGAATAGAGCCCGGTGCATCGCGCTCTTTTCGTAAGCCATAGGCAAAGTGTATCATGTTCGATGTAAAAGCTATTCGTGAAGCGCCGGACGAGTTTCGTAAGGCGTGGGACCGCAAGACGGCCGGTTCCGGTGTTGTCGTAGATCAGATATTGGCGCTTACTGACGCCGTCAGACAGGCAACAACCCGGAAACAGGATGCTGAAACGGTTCGAAATACGAATTCGAAACTGATCGGTAAGGCCAAAGGAAGCGGCGATGAAGCCGAAGCACAACGTCTGATGCAGATTGTAGCAGATGCCAAAATCGAAATCGAACAAAGCGGTGCCGCGGAAGCCGCAGCCCAGGCCGAGCTGGAGGGTGTCCTGAGCGGATTGCCAAATCTGCCTTTGCCCGATGTGCCTGCCGGTGAGAATGAAGATGACAATATCCAGCAGGGTGATGCTTGGGGACAACCAAGAGTATTTTCTTTCCCGGTTCAGGACCATGCTGATTTTGGTAGTAATCTCAAGGATGACAGCGGGGCTTCGCTGCTCGACTTTGAAGTGGCGACCAGAATGTCCGGAGCGAGGTTCGTTGCCATAAAAGGGCAGCTGGCCCGGCTCGAGCGCGCACTCGGCGCCTTCATGCTGGATTTCCAGACCGAGACCAATAATTATACTGAAGTGTCGCCGCCACTACTGGTGCGGTCTTCAGCGCTTTATGGCACCGGACAATTGCCCAAATTCGAAGAGGATTTGTTCAAGGCCGGGGATCAGCACTATCTCATTCCGACCGCTGAGGTGCCGCTAACCAATATGGTTGCGGGTCAAATTTTAAGCGACGAACAATTGCCGCTTCGTATGACGGCGCAAACCCCTTGTTTCCGCTCGGAAGCCGGCAGTGCCGGTCGTGATACAAAAGGCATGATCCGCCTGCACCAGTTTAATAAGGTGGAGCTGGTATCGATTGTCCGTGATCAGGCGGAAGGCTTGGCGGAACTAGAGCGTATGACACGTTGCGCCGAAGCGGTTCTGGAGGCGCTGGAGCTCCCCTACCGGCGGATGCTATTGTGTGCTGGCGACATGGGCGCCGGGGCGCGCAAGACCTATGATCTCGAAGTCTGGTTGCCCAGTCAGGAGACCTATCGGGAAATCAGCTCCTGTTCTTATTGTGGCGATTTTCAGGCCCGCAGGATGAATGCCCGCTGGCGCCCGCCGGTCAGCGAAACGACGCCGAAATCCAAGCCTGAATATGTCCACACATTAAACGGTTCAGGGCTCGCAGTTGGTCGGACGCTAGTTGCCATTATGGAAAACTATCAGGAGGCAGACGGGTCGCTAACAGTCCCATCGGCGTTGAGGAGTTATCTTGGTGGTCTGGAGTCGATTGGGTGAGAATACTCCTAACCAATGATGACGGCATCAATGCCCCTGGTTTGGAGGTTCTCCACGATATTGCGATCGATTTACTTAAGGTGCTCGGGGTCGATAATCCCGTTGCAAATATCTGGACCGTGGCGCCGGAAGTCGAGCAGTCAGGCCGGGGGCGGGCGATATCACTCACCGAGTTTGTACGTGTCCGGCAGCTTTCAGAACGGCGCTGGAGCGTCGCCGGGACACCGAGTGATTGTGTGTTGCTAGCCCTTGAAGAATTGCTTCCACATCGGCCGGATCTCATCTTGTCCGGTGTAAATGAAGGACAGAATATCGCGGAAGATACACGTTTTTCCGGGACGGTCGCTGCGGCCCTGTTCGGAATGCAGCACGGCGTTCCGTCGATTGCGCTGAGCCAGTCAAAAGGCTTCAGATCGCAAAACTCGTGTCCATGGGAAACCCCGCGCGACTGGGGTGCGAAGGTGCTTACGCCTCTGGTTAAACAAAAATGGCCGGATGACCTTATTTTGAATATCAACTTCCCTGATAGGGCCCCCGACGCTGTCAGCGGCGTTCAGTTTACGCGCCAGGGCCGGCGGGACGAGCAGATAATCAGAACCGAAGTTCGTGAAGACTTACGCGGCACACCATATTACTGGATCGGCTATCGTGGAAAACTTTCTAATCCAGACCATGGGACTGATCTGCGTGCCATCTATGACGGTTATGTCTCCGTCACCCCTTTACATGTCGACTTGACCCATGAAGCATTTCTAACTGAAATGAAAAGGCTATGGATGGATTGAGTCGCGATCGGATTCGCTCAGCGCGGATGGTGCTGGCAATGCGGCGTCAGGGAATACTTGACCCACACATATTGTCGGCGTTCGAATCCGTCGATCGATCGGTTTTTATCGACCACAGTCTCGACCGCCTTGTATTTGAAGACTGTAGCGTTCCAATTGCATGTGGCCAGTCGATCCCGGCCCCGAGTTTGCTCGCTCAGCTCATTGCAGCTTTAGAGCTCGATCATGCCGGTATTCGTGAAATACTGGTGGTTGGGGCTGGCAGTGGCTATAGTTGTGCCTTGTTGGCGCAGTATTGTGAACATGTTCACGGCGTAGAACGTTATAAAACACTCGCCGATCAGGCCGCCAGACGGCTCAGTTATCTGAATATCGGCAATGTTACCATCCACCATGGCGACGGGCTGGAGGGATTGGTGCAGGCAGGGCCATATGACCGCATTATTCTCATGGGAACGATCAGTACTATACCGGCTATACTGGTCGACCAATTAGCTGAAAACGGCCGATTGACCGCGCTCATGCGCAGTGTAGATGGCGCCCAGACAATCCGGTCTATTCGTAACCGAAAAATTATTGCGGAGACATCACTCCACGGCATAATGACGCCACTGGTTAAAGGAACTGCGTCAATTCTGTGATGGTATCAGTCGCACAAAAAAGCCGACGATCTGATTTGACCGTCGGCTTGGATAGTGATCGTGACACTAGACGTTTACGACTTTGCAGCGGCTTCCTGCAGGCGGGCAAAGATATTGCCGCCATGACCCGCGCCGGAATCGAATGCCGTCTGGACGGACGTATC
>CBFHPC010000022.1:0-21794 GCA_965657655.1 Henriciella sp. | reverse complement strand
CTTCGAGATTCGAATTCACCAATGCCGCCTGCACACCAATTTTTGAAAGGCCGTACCAGATAGCGGGATATTCCGGACAGTTTTCCATAACAAGCGCAATGGCATCGCCTTGCTTCAGATCCTGCTCGAGCCCCCAATTTGCAACTCTGTTGGCGAGTTGCTCAAATGCCGCAAAACTCAAATGACGACCTTCGAAAATAAATGCCGTTTTATCCGGGAAACGATCAACTGTATTTTCAATTTCGTCAGGGATCAGAATTGTCGACTCACTATCCAAACCCTTCATGAGCTTCAGAATGCCGTTCAATTTGCCGACGAACCTCGAATAACTACCGAGTTTCCTGAAAACTGCCATTTGCTTTACCCCAATAAATATGTCTCACCGTTATAACCGGTGTCTTTAAAACCGCGAAAAGATCCAATTCAGCGAATCTGATCTTCTAAAATGTTTATCTTGTCGTACCCCGCCGGCAGCGAAATAAGCATTCCATCTCGCCCGACTGTGATCTTGCCATCAAATATTGATCGCGACTCGCCAACAAATAAGGTCTCGAGCATAGCGACCGGCAATTGCGGCACGATATGATAATAGACAAGATGATCGGCGCCCGCTTCCTGTGCGGCTTTTGCCGCTTCGGACGGATCGGTATGATAATCTAGAATATCGTGAAAAATGGTCGCGTTATTGGTCTGGCCAGCTTCACCCAGCTTGCGACCAATCAACTGCACCATATCTTTATTCAACGCTTCATGCAGCATCAGCTCGACACCCTGCGATGCCGCGACAAAGCGGGGCTCATAAATTGTGTCGCCGCTGATCGAAATTGATCGGTCTTTATAGTCAATTCTATAACCAAAGGCCGGCTCGATCGGCGCATGTGAAACGCGGATAGCGGTAATTTTCAAGTCACCGTCATCCAGCACAACCAATTGGCCCTCAGGACCAAGCGGGATACTAATTTCGTCAGGCACGCCGCCAAACCCGCCGGGATTTGCGACATCGACACCATGATGTGCGACCCGATAGGTGCTGTCGAGCCGGTAAGCCATATTGAACCCGTCAACCACTTCAGCGGTTCCCACCGGCCCACGAACCGGGGTCGGCTCAGATCGATTGCCGGCAATCCAGGACAGCATCAGCAATTCTCCCATTCCATCAATATGATCGGAGTGCAAATGCGTCAGATAAATGCTCTCCAGTCGATCAAACGGAAACCCCATAGCCCCGAGATTGCGAGTCCCCCCGGAGCCGACGTCAAATACATATGCTCGCTGGCCAGCCAAGACCCCCATACACGGCCCCGCCCGCGTTGCATCGGGCATCGGCGAGCCTGTACCGCATAAATAAACATGAAGGCCATCCGGCAAATTCGCGCTCCGGTCGACGCCAACGGCTTGGTCAATTGCCCGGATAAACAGACGCTCAGTAATTTGGATTTTAAATAGATTGAAACCGCTGATTACGACAACCGCCGTGATCAGGCCGACTGTTGCAATACGCTTGAACCATTTCATTTATCTATCGCCTCCAATAATACCTTCATCCATGGCTTGGACTTGCCACCTTCCTGCAACACCGTTTCAATATTAAGCTGCCCCGCCAACCCGGCTGTTCGGTGTATGCTGGCGGCCTGCCATTCTTCAGATATGGACATTTTCATCATCGCCCGCCTGTCTGGATAAACGGCAATCGCGACCTCGTCCCATAATTCTTCAACCTGACCCAAAGCCAGAAAGGTTGTATCAGCGATGAAAAAGAGTTGACCCCCAAATTTTGGAAGTATCTCCGCAACGGCATGACCGTATAGCGCGTAAGCGTCCCGTCCGCTTAGATCTGTTTCCCGGCCATCCGGATATTCCGCTTTATCCTTAAACTTGAGCAAGTTTACCATGAATATCGGCCCGTCGGGCCCGGGCTGCATCATCTCTTTAATCCGCTCAGGATCAGACGGCACCACTTCATTTTTATAATCCATATCATACGTCCTATTGTCGGTTTTCGCGCAGTCTATCTTCAATTACCCATAGCCGGTCTTGGCCCCAAGTAGCAGTATCACCGACCCGAAAACTTGGGACGCCCCAGAGACCAAAATCAAGCAATTCCTGTTGATTTACCGCCTCCACCGCGCGCCAGTCTTCCGATCCGATGGCTCGCTTCATCTCGGCCCAGTCGAGACCGGCCCGTTCGGTAATACGCTTCAGGCCTTTATTTGTTCCGGCATTGATACCCTCCGCCCAGACGCCACTCAGGAATGACTGCGCGAACGCATATCCACGCCCGCAGGCGATTGCCCGGTGCAAAATTGCATAGCCACGTTCAACCGGGGCACCGACCGGGTCCGAAATATTTCCGAACGGAATACCGAGGCGCTCAGCCTCACGAGCAACATCTTTTAAGATGTAGAAACCCTTTTTAGCGGGGACCTCGAGCCCCCGCATAATCATTGGCAATACAAATCTTATCTTAAGCTCGGCATCATAGGCATCCGCCAGTGCCTTAACCCTGGCGCCAACGATACCGGTATATGGACTACGAAACGACAAATACCAATGCAGCTCTTGGCGCACTGTCGTGCCCGGTCCGGCCTCCGGCGTTTCTGATGATCCAAGATACGGCTGCGTCGTCACCGACGGGGTCATGGGGGGAGAAACGATTGGCTGCTCGGCTTGGTCACGACGACTAGCCCCCAATTCATTCAACCGCGCCTCCAGGTAATGCAGCCGATCGGGGCCCCAATACCATTCCCCCGCATAATGCAACGTCCCACCGAGATAGTGACCGAGCTTCTCGCGGTACGCATCCCCCGGCAAAGTGAAGTTATGGCTCTCGACCGGTTCGTCAGTTACACCGGAACGATCGCGTGCCCAGAGCTGGCTCTCAATGTCCGGCGCGCGTTGCATAAACGCGGCACGGTCAATGGCCATTTTGAAGGCACTAATGGCCTCCGCCACCTTCGTGATCGACGGCTGCCGACCTGCATCCTCAAAAGCTAAACCATATTTCGTCGCCAGCCGTGCAGCATCTTCCCGGCTGTAGGCAATTAAGCGTGACCGCTCCGGCGCCGCATTGTCTGAAGGCGGCGAGACGAGATGAACCTTAAGTTCGATCTCATAGCGTTCACAGAAAACTGGAAGCAATTGTACCATCAGACATGAATATGGATCGCCAGCCTCATGGAAATACTCGACAATATGCGGGGCTTTGCGACGCTGACGCTCTCGTTCGGCCTTGCGCCGAAGACGATCACGCCGCGCCGGCCCGAACATGTGATTCATCACTTTTCGTTTAAGGGCAGCGCGAATTGACATCATGCCTCCGATACCTCTGACAGAAATTTCAATACTGCCGGCGCATATGCCTCAGGAATATCTTCCAGCAGGAAATGGCTACCGCCTTCCAGGATAATCTCCTCGCGATCTGCCGCACCGGGAATATGGGGACGAACAGAGCGATAGCCTGTCGGCGCAACCGTATCCTTATCGGAGTAAATACACTGAAATGGCTTATGAAAACTCTTTAATTTTTCCATTGCCCGCCAATTATCTTCGAGCATCGGATTATCATTACGGGTCGGTAAATTTAGCGCAAAGGCGCGATTTCCAACCACAAAGGCCGGCTCCGGATACGGCGCAGCAAATCCGGCTTTTGCTCCCTCTGACAGATCGGCTAGTGCGATTTGCGCCAGCATCTCCCAGTGCGGCCAATCTTCGGTAGCACGTATCATGTCCTGAAACGATCTTAACATGTCTGTCCCGGGGCGGTTCATGGTGGTAATTTCTTTGCCCGGCTCCCAGGTCGGGAATCCGGTATTTGAATAAATCACGCTTGCAACGCGGTCCTGATTATTCGCAACGACCCGCAAGCCGGTAATGCCGCCCCAATCATGCAGGATAAAATGTGCATTCCGCAGATCCAGCTGATCAATCAAACATGACTCCAGCCATTTCTCGTGGCGCGCAATGGAATAATCGTCAATCGCGGCGGGCTTGTCCGACCTTCCCATGCCGATCATATCGACTGCTATCGCGCGATAGCCAGCATTTGCAAGCACCGGAATCAATTTTCGCCACATATATGACCAGGTCGGATTACCATGAATCATTACGACTGGCTGGCCATTGCGCGGCCCCTCATCGACATAATGCATGCGTAAATAGCCGCCCTCATTATCCGGAACATCGACATAATTGGGCACATATGGATAATCCTCCAAAGCCCTAAACCGACGATCAGGTGTTCTTAGAACATCCATACTAATTTACCTTCCCTACGATTGAGCGCCGCTCGAAACCGCCACTCGTAAATTATCGGCTGAACTTTATGGCCGGCCTGTTTCGTTCCGCTTCTATATCCGGGCTTGTTGCTTACATCGAATTTTCAAATCAACTTGCGCTAAGGTCTATTTAATGGCAATTCAAATGCCATTACAACAGAAAATGAATGGAAAGACGGTTATCAATGACTAGCCTCTTAAAGCGATTGTTTCCGATGCCAGCCGACAATGTGTTCCGCGGTCAAAAAATAGCGCTCTACGTTTTCATCCCGATTACACTGATGCTACTTTTCCGAAGCAACATGCATCTTCTCGCACCGGATGGTGGCGCACAAACCATCGCAACTATCCCGCTGGACCAGTATTCTGACGGCGCCGCTGCTAACATCATTGCCATTTTTAGCCAGTGGGGACTTTCACAGCTTCTTCTTGCCGGTTTGTTTGTCCTGGTAATGTTGCGCTACCGGTCCCTAATACCGTTATTCTATCTAATATTTTCGCTCGAAATGACCGGGCGGATGCTTGTCGGTCTATCCAAACCGATCGAGACTGTTGCAACGGCGCCCGGCGCCGCCAGCAACCTGCCATTACTGATCATTGCAATGGCGATGCTGGTATTGAGCCTTATTCCCTCGAAACGCGCAAAGACCGGATAATATGGCGAATTCAAATTCCGAGCTTGACCGAATGCTGGCCAATAGCCTGTCAGAGGCAGGCCAGATTATTCAAGGGACCGGTCGCTATATGGAAGCGATGGACCCGCTCACCCGCGAGACCTGGATGTGCATTAGTCCTGTCACTCAGAATGAGTTTGACACCTGGACGCCCGAAGCACCCAAGCAGAAGACGTTCACTGGCATCGCCGCAATGGATGTGGCTGGCTTCAGACACGACCCCGCGGGTCCGGAACATTCCGCTCAGCTTAAACCTATCGGGGGACGAACTTGCCTGAAAGTCGCCGTGCCGAACAGTGTAAATGCGCCTGAAGCGCGGGGCCATGCCATTCAGATCAGTGTTACGAAGGCCCACACAATTGGTTTCCGGTCTGGCCGAAACGTTAAAATCATGACCCTCAACAATCAGCATTTTGTCGAGGTCGTTGGGAACACCGAAGTCGACGAACAGATTTGTTTCCCAACCGACGCCGTATGCCACGAAATCGAACTTCGACAGCCCTGGCTCGTCGAATTACCCAATCCAACCCAAGCCTATTTTTGGTTCCATAAAAATGGCCCACGAAGCTTTCAGGGGCCCATCAGTCTGCCAATTTAAAAGAAAAAAAGATGAAACATCACAAACTCTACGGCATGGCCGCGTCCCTCTACACTGGAAAAGTGCGCGCTTATATGCGCCGCAACCACGTGCCCTTCATAGAAGAGAAAGCCGGCGGCGAACGCTTCAACACGGTGGTAAAAGAGGCGGTCGGACGCTGGATCATCCCGGTTATCGAAACTCCAGATGGCGAATTTGTGCAGGACGGTACCGACATTCTCGATTATTTCGAATCCAAGGGCTATTCAGCGCAGTCGATCTACCCGACCGACCCGGTCCTCAACATCATTTCCCATCTATTCGAACTTTTCGGAGGCGAAGGCATGCTACGCGCAGCGATGCATTATCGCTGGAACTTCGACGACACAAATCTGAACTTCTTGCGGCACACTTTCGAAGATGTGTTACCAAACGGGCTGACCAAAGAAGAAAGAGAGCCTGTTTTCCTGCACGCCAGTGGCCGTATGCGGAGGGCGAGCGTAGCCTTTGGTGTCACACCGGATACCTATCAGACCATTGAGGAGAGCTATTCGGAATTCCTGACTCTGTTCAACACTCACCTTGAAGACAGACCCTTTTTGTTGGGCGGCTACCCGACGCTAGGCGATTATGGCCTGTTCAGCCCGCTCTATGCGCACCTCGCCCGAGACCCGAAACCATTGCAATTAATGCAGATGACGGCGCCAATCGTATTTCGGTGGACCGAACGCATGAACATACCCGAATACGTCATTGACGAGCGCCAGCTTAAATCCGGCGACGGGCTGTTTGACGGCGCCAATATTCCGGACACACTCAAAGCGCTAATGCGATTCATTGCCGAAGATTACCTGCCCGAAATCAGCGCCCATGTCGCTTTCACAAATGACTGGCTGGCCAGCCAAACCGATGCAACGCTGGCACCGACTTCGCTTGGACGGGGCATTGGCATGGCCGAATTTAACTGGCGAGGACACACAGTAAAAACCGCGGTAATGCCCTATCGGACCTATCTTCTCCAACGGCTTCAAGATGCCTTCGACGGTCTGACCGCAAACGATCAGGCATCGGTTCGCGGGCTATTGTCGGAAACCAACCTCGCTGCTCTTCTGGAGCTTCGCAGTTCGCGCCGGATCAGCCGGAAGGAACATCTCGAAGTATGGGATGTATGACGCAAATATGACCGTCGCCAGGCGTGATAGTGCCATCGCTTGATATCCGATGGGCCTGGTACAGTAACAATTACAAACCAGCCCGCGCAGATACCTGATGCGGCCTGCGCGGTCGCCACGTGCAAATCGGGCGCCACGAAACGAAGCAGTTCATCAAGATTGCTGGTTAAAATGCAAGAATTTCATAGCTTAAGACCGTGCTCATAGCTGTTATCCGCAAAAAGCGGTTACTTTGATTAGGTTCGGACATTAAAGAACGAGTAAAATGAGCTCAAACCTCGGTGAAATTCTTTGATGACACACACGCATATGGCCACCTCTGCCGATCACAAAAAACTTCAGGACATGCTGCGCGCGTTTGCCGATAACGGCAAATCAGACCCGCAGACCAACTCCGTTTTTTCGCTCGCACGGCAAATTTTCGATCAGATCAATATGTCGGGAGAGCCGGATTATAACGGCCTGACCAACGTCATAGACGACATCCACCTGGTAACAGCGAGTAACCGGGCCGCATCGATTGCGCGGCAGCATGGCATTGACGACACAGCAAACCAATCATGGCCGACGCTTCTGGCGAAGCTGGATGAGCTGTCAGACGAAAGCTTCGAGGTATTCCGCGACTTTGTTGACGCGCCTAAGGGCGGCATTGTCTTTACCGCTCATCCGACTTTTTCTCACCCGGCGAATTTGCGTTCCGCCATTGCCGGTCTTGCAACAAATAATGATGAGGCCGCGCAACAGAGCCTGAAAGACGCGCTCCAGCATGACAGTCGTCTCTGGGAAGACCAGATCACGCTTTACAGCGAGCATGACGAGGCGCAGAGTGCGATACGGCGCGGCAATGAGGGGTTACGTGATTTCGTGCAGGCCATGCTCGATGTCGCCCGGATCAAATTTCCTGATCGCTGGACGCAATTGCGGCCGAAAATTCCGACGCTGGCATCCTGGACGGGCTATGATCTCGATGGACGGACTGACATCCACTGGTCCCAGTCAGTTGCCCTTCGACTCAGCGAAAAAGCAAGCCAGTTATCTTTATATTGCGCCCGTCTCGACGCTGATATTTTTAACGGCATCGATGCGGCCAGAGCACTACGAAGCGATTTACAACGGGCTGCAGATCTAACCCGAAAAGAGGCAGACGCTTTCAATTGTGACAGCGAAAATCAGGACCAGTTCACCGCTGCAGTTGGACTACTGACCGAAACTAATCCCGACAGAATTCTGTGTCTAGAATCAACCATTGCGCGCGTTGACGCGCTCGTGGAGGCGACAGATCTGGCTGATGATGCCAGAGCAGCGGCACTCTGTCTGCGGACCGAAATGTCGACATTCCAGCTAGGAACAGCCCATATTCACCTGCGGGTAAATGCGGCGCAGGTTCGGGCCGTGATCAAACGGGATATGGGCTTTGAAATGAATGATGCCTCGCTCGGACGCGAGGTACTGAACTCACTGGCAGAAAAAGCCGCCGAGCCGGTCAAAAAACAGCCCAGCTTTATTGACCTGATGCGGGAACAGGCAACGGCGCGCCGACAAGTCATCCTTTGCTACCAGATTCTGAATCACATTGATAAAGGCGCACCGATCCGGTTCCTGATTGCGGAAAGCGAAAACCCCGCAATCGTGATGGGCGTACTCTCACTTGCGCGGGAATATGGTATTGATGCCTCGCTTGATATCTCTCCGCTGTTTGAAACACCGGATGCTCTGGAAAGCGGCGGTCGCTTCATGCAGCGCCTGCTGCGGGAGGCCGAGTTTCAGGCCTATGTGAAGCAACGCGGTCGCCTGTCAGTGCAGTTGGGTTTCTCCGATGCGGGCCGTTTTATCGGCCAGCTGGCCGCCGACATTGCGATCGAGCGTATTCATAATCTGATCCTACGTGAATTGAATGCGTTTGATGACGATATTGATTTCCTGATTTTCAACACACACGGCGAATCCATGGGACGCGGCGCATGGCCGGAATCCTTTCAGGACCGCTTCAACCACCTTCTGACCCCATGGATACGTAACAATGCGCGCGAGAGCGGCCGGCGTATCCTGCATGAAGTGAGCTTTCAGGGCGGCGACGGGTACCTGCACTTCGCGAATGAAGTACTGGCACGGTCAACTTGCGCCCACTTCATTCTCAGCAATATTCCCGACAGCGCCCCTGAGGACACTGACGATTTCTATACACGACAGGATTTCATCTGGGATTTCTATCGCGGCCTCAGACGCTGGCACGAAGATCTTTTTGAGAATCAGGATTATGGCCGGCTACTCAGCGGTTTCCCGGCCTCCTTTCTGGTCAAGGCGGGCTCACGCCCCCGTCGGCGCGCGGCCGCGAGCTTCAGTCTACGGAATATTCGGGCGATCTCGCACAATGCGACGCTTCAACAATTGGGCATACCAATTAATACCGCCGGTGGCGTAAGCGCTGCCGCCGGACGCGAGCTTGAAACCCTGGTCGAGCTGGTTAACTCCTCTCACCGTCTGCGGAAGCTCATCGAGCTGGCCGTCAAAGCCCGGCTTAAAACCAGTATCCCGGTGCTGCGGGCTTATGGAACGCTTTACAGCCCCGACTTCTGGGTAGCGCTAAGCCGTCATACAACCGACGAAAACGAATATGAATGCCACCGGGTCTGGGAAAGTCTGAGCGATGGGTCGACCTCGCTGGCCGTCAGCCGGGTTGCTAATATTCTGTCCATAGACCTACGAAAATTCGATCATCTGCTGGCGCGGCTCGACAATGCGCCATCAGTCGAAAGCCGGCATGAAAACCGTCTCGACATGCACGCGTTGCATGCCATCCGTATCGCCGCCCTGATGACGGCATTCCGGTTGCTTGGGAAAATCCCCCCCATATCCGAGCGACATATGCTGACAGTCAGTCAGATCCGCGAAATGGGTCTGTCGGGTGATTTGTCAGGCGCTATCGAAGCGCTGGAAACTGTTTTTCCAATCAAAAGCGTCAATCAGAGCGATCAGCCGGCGGATGCAGGATCAGAACCGTCTGAAGATTATGGTTATGGCCAGATACATAGGGAAATCATCCTGCCATTGCGGGCAACACAGGAGGTTCTCCGCAACATCACCCTGACGGTCAGCCATCTATATGGCGCCTATGGGTAAGTCATGGCACGGAAATGAGGCGACGCGCTCGCCTCACCCCCGCCAAACTTCCGACGGCAAGCAAGCCGCTATAAATGGCGCGATAAATACCTGCCTTGGGACCCCCAACTAGACGCGTCCAGCTTTTTCTGGCGGGGGTCACGCGCGCCGGATCACGAAGCCGGCCGGCCGGCAGCGGTCATTCACCATCAACAATGACAAAGCCTGGCCCGATCACCAGAGGTCCGCCCCAGATGACGCCCCCGGTGGATAATGCCCCATGCCTTGGCCAGCCGGCAAGCTGTCGGACATCACGAACCAGTTCGCCCCTGTTTTGGCGCGCGCAATTAATTCGGCAACCAGACATATTCATCATCTTCGGTTGCGCGTTCTGCCCCGGTGATATCAATCGCCTGCGGAGATTCCATTTCATAGGCATATAGCGGCCCGACAGACGAGGCCTGATGCGCATCAAGCAAGCCCTGCAATTCGGCAACTTTGTCTGGGCGGTCCTCGGCCAGATTTATCTGCTCTGTCGGATCATTTGCAAGATCAAACAGCCAGACTTTATCTTGGCGGCCATCGCGCTGAAGCTTCCAGTCGCTGGCCCGCACCACCTGATAATAGCCCGACTGCCAGAAAATCGCATCATTTTCGCGCGATATGTCGCCTGCTCCCATTATCGCAGGAAGCAGGTTCTCGCCGTCAATTGAGACACCCTCAGGCAAGCTGGCCTCTGCGACCGCCGCCAGTGTCGGCATCACGTCAATATGCGCAACCGGCGCTTCGATTATTGTGCCCGGGGCAATTCTCGCAGGCCATTTCACAAATAATGGCACTCGGATTCCACCTTCAAACAGGCTTAACTTCCAGCCGCGATACGGTGCGTTAATATCAGGCAAACCGACATAGCCTGCCCCGCCATTGTCACTGCTGAGGATAATCAGCGTATTGTCGGAAAGTCCCTCTTCCTCGAGCTTGTCGATCACCTGACCGACGCTTCGATCCAGCGCATGAAGCATCGCGGCATAGACCCGCAACCGATGCGGCGTGATGTCTCCGACGGCGTCATAATCCTCTCGTGTCGCCTGTAGTGGCGTGTGCGGCGCCCAGTGCGCCAGATACAGAAAAAACGGACGATTCTTGTTCGCCTCGATCACTTTGAGACTTTCCTCAGTCCACCAATCAGTCAGGTAACCGCCCGGTTCGAATGGCTCGCCCATATTGAAGGAAGCTGCGTACTGACCGTTTGCCCACAGAAACTTATCGATCGGATCGAAATCCAGCTTGGCATTAACCACGCCCGGATCATCCTCGGGGAGATACGCGCTGCTATGCATCAGAAGGCTTTCGTCGAAGCCCTGCGCATTCGGCCGGCTGTCTTCATTGCGCCCCAGATGCCACTTGCCGATGTGTACCGTATGGTAACCATTATCCTGCAGGAGTTCGGCAATCGTAACCTCCGACCCGGGCAGACCCATCTCGTCGAATGGCATGCGATCGGCATTTTCATCCTTAATATACTCAACCAGCGGCAGCGCTCCGCGATCGCTGGCATTCGAAACGGTTGTTATAACACGCGCCATGCCATCGGACATTGGCGTAAACTCGAATCCGTGCCGAGTTGGATACCGTCCGGTCATCAGCATTGCCCGCGACGGCGCACATGATCCGGTCCCGGAATAAGCTTGCGAAAACATGGCGCCATCTGCTGCCAGCCGATCAATATTCGGGGTTGGCACCTGCCCCCCGGCAACACCGCCGCCGAGAACAGATAAATCATTGATACCAAGATCATCGAGCAGGATAAAAACAATATTCGGCGGCTGCTCTCCCGCCGGCGCGACCGCCTCGCCCGGACCTTGTTGCCAGTCGACAGGCTGGTGCGGTAGCACGGCATAGTGAGATGCCCTGACCTGATTCAGCACGATATGAATGAGAATTGTCGAGCGATTAAACCATGCCAACAGCCCTATTCCGATAATCGCAACCAGCACGCCGCCAACAATTTTCTTCCACATTATGCTCACTCCCGTGTTCAATTCTGGTCGCCGTATCGATCACATTCTATACGCTTACGGTGATGTCGCATTGGGGGCGCCATCACCGGCCTAACCAACCATACCAACCAAAACAAATATTATGGCATATCACTTGCCACTTTGTATAAATGAGCTCAAGGTTTAACTATGGTCTAAATTCGCAAATCGTCTCCACCCAGTCTCAGCTCATGCGCAGTTGTAAGCACACTGCCCCGGCTGGACATCAGTGAATGTCGGCGACCGCCTATCGATCCAAGCATGCTGCATAAGCATTCAGTCGTCCTGACAGGGCGACCCGACAACGGCACCGTCGACATGTTACCGGATCGCTTCAGCCCGGGGCATTGAGACGGCTGGGCGAGTTAACAGTACGGATCCTGTGTTGAGCCAGGGCTTTGCGAGGTTTTGTGCCGGTGCAAGCCCTATCTAATTCTCGCAATATATTGCGACGGCGACATTCCGAACCATCGCTTAAAGCTTCGGCGAAAACTGGAAGTATCGCTGAAACCCATCAAATAGCCGATGCTTTCAACAGACAGGCTTGCATCATTTAGATAGCTGACAACTTGCTGTTTCGCCAGCTCGTCTCGAATAGCCTGAAACTTCGTGCCTTCCGCCTCCAGCCTCCGGATTAATGTACGCCGACTGATGAAGAGGCTGTCGGCAACATCATTCAGTGTCCAGAGTTGACCAGGGTTCTCATACATAAGCTTTGACACAGCCGCCGAGATCGATTCCGATCCCCGGTCCGCCCCACCCGTCTTGATATCCACGAACTGGCGCTGACAAAGCGCAACCGCCTCCTGATGCAGAACAGGATCCGCCACCGGCGATGGCAGCGACAATATTGCTTTGGAAACAATAATTTCCGTCGCCGGCTGATTGAACTTTATAATCTCACCAAAATGACCTGAGTATTTCTGCCAGTAGTCTGGTTTTGGATAGGCAATATTGACCCTTCCTTTAAACTCGCCAGCTCCGGTAAAAAACGTAATCGCCGAAAATAAACCACTCAGAACGCTTTCGGTCATAAACTGTCTTAGATCACACAGGTCGAACGTCTCGGTGAGGGCAATCCGCATCCCCTCGGACGTCTCGCGCGCTGAAATTTCGAAAAAGTCCGCTCTTATGACACTATATCTGGCAATTAGTCCCAAGCCGGTCCGAAGGTCAGGACCGCTAAAAGCTGCAACGCCAAGAGGACCATGTGTCGACATGTGCAATTGGGTGCCGACCGACAAACCTAACGCCTCGAGATTTGAGATCGCCAGCGCATTCCGGTAGATACAGGATAAATCATTGCGGGAAATCGTTCCATCAAGCGTCATTAGCTCGTCATATGTGACATTCGTACCTTTGAAAAAGGCCGGGCTATCGTCCTCGTTTAAGCGCAAATACCGGAACAGGATGCGCGCATAACTCGAAGAGGGGTGTTTTAGTTTCTGCATGCACAAACAACTCCGGCCTGGTCGCCGCCAAATGCGCTCAGCAGGGCGAAACCATGTTTTCAATATAGGCCCATTCGCGCCATACTGTCACTATTTGTCCCCCCATTGTCACTCCACGTTCTGGTTGTCCGGCAGATTGTATTCAATAATTCGTTCGTTCCTTACCAAACCGAGATCGAATAGGCTGACAATGGCTTCATACTCCCCACCCTCCAATCAGGCCGATGATCCTGTCCTGTTCAAAAAGCTCATTCAGAAACCTAAGATTGCGTGGCCGACAATTATACTTCTAATCGCGGCCTATACGGTCTTTGGCTTATCAAGCTTTGCTTTTGTCTCAGACAGCTTGCCGCTGATCTGGGCCGTCCTATTCAATGCTATCGCCTCCTACATGGCTTTCACGGTCGCCCATGATGCAACCCATAGTTCCGTATCATCCAATCGCAGGCTAAATGACTGGGTGGGGCGAGCCGGTGTTTCCCTGCTCGAGCCCGGACCGTTTTTTCTATTGTTCCGCTTCATTCATATGCAGCATCATCGCTTCACCAATGACGAGCACAAGGACCCTGATTTTTACTCCGGCAAGGGGCCGGCATGGCTATTGCCACTCAGATGGCTGACATTGGATGGCGTCTATTTCAGGGTCTATCTGAATTCCGATACATTCAAGAGGCGGCCGAAGAGTGAGCGCCGCGAGTTTTATCTCGCCGTCCTGTTTGGCGCCGCGATTATAATAGCAGTAACGCTCGCCGGCTGGTTGCATTACTATCTTCTTTTATTCTTTATTCCGACCCGTATCGCTAAACTCTTCATTACGTTCGCATTCGATTTTCTACCGCACTACCCGCACAAGGCGACCGCCAAAGATGAACCTTACCGGTGCACGACAAACCGGGTTGGTATGGAATGGCTAATGACCCCGATTTTTCTTTCGCAAAATTACCATCTCGTTCACCATCTATATCCGACGGTGCCATTCTATCGCTTAATCGGTGTCTGGAATGCCCGGAAGCAGTATCACTTATCCCAGAACCCAGCGATTACTGACACGTTCTCCCTCCACCCAAGAGAGAATAGTTAAACATTGTCGACAGGAGATGCGCTGGACAACCAGTCCGACAAGGACGGAACCACATTGAAGGTGGCCTGTCTGCGCCCTCATTAAATGCGACGACATCTTACCAAATGTATCAAGTTTTGAGGATCTGTGAGCTCCGCGCGCGCTGCCCTCTCAGCCGGTCAACATTCTCATAAAATCCGCAACAAGATGTACATTGTATCAGGTAAGCTGAACTCGACCCGATAGGTTGGCATTAGGTCGGCCGGGGACGGCGCTGCATCGTGAAATTCACCGGACACTATGCCTTTATAAGACTGCCAGCCTGCCAGCCTTGCTGCATACATATTTCTATTTTTTTTAAACTGCTCTTATGTTGCGCGTTAACGCGCTAAATGTCGGAGTTTTTTTTGAACAAGTCATCACAACCGAAAAACCCATTCCCGGTGATCGAAGCAGAGCAGGCCGATGGTCGGCGATTACGGAGTAGCCGGAGCAAACAGCGCATTATCACAGCCATGTTCGAACTCCTCGCTGAGGGCGATATGACGCCGAGCGCAGTCGATGTCGCCGCGCGCGCAAAAGTCGGAATGCGAACTGTCTTTCGTCACTTCAAAGACATGGATAAAATCTATAATGAGATGGCGCTGGAATTGAGCGAGGCCGTCATGCCGATGATAACCGCGCCATATGAAACAACAGCTTGGCGCGACCGCCTTTTTGAATGTCTGGAAAAGCGTGCCGAACTATACGAAATCGTCTTTCCGATGAAGCTTTGTTTAACAATTCGACGTTTTCAATCTCGCTTTCTCGAAGAACAACATCAAAGAGATATCTCATATTTGCGATCCGCATTGCAAACTATTC
This sequence comes from Henriciella sp., assembly GCA_965657655.1. GTDB lineage: Bacteria > Pseudomonadota > Alphaproteobacteria > Caulobacterales > Hyphomonadaceae > Henriciella. Next base: position 6,584 of record CBFHPC010000022.1, on the reverse strand, counting down.
TGCCTGACGAGATTTTGAATGACCGCGACGTGTTCGGCGCCATAGAAGCCGCGCTCGATTTCTCGACCTGGCGACAGTTGCGGCAAGATCAAGAACGCTCTGTCGAGAGCGCCAAAAAATCGATCCAGTTAACCTTGCAAGGTTTAATCAGAGACATCGACTAATTGACAAGGCGCCAGCCCCTTCAGACACGCTCCGGGCCCAAAAAAAGGGCGACCTAACAGGTCGCCCAAGGTCGAAGGACGGTACAAAAAGCTAGTGTTTGTACCTTAAAGTTACACCGTAGGTTGCCGGATCTTGGGTGAAGCCACCTCTCGCGCCGACACTGAGCGGGATATTAAATGTCACAGAACGGGTGATTTCATCGGTAATATTCTTACCCCAGACTTCAAACGTCCACGTTTCATCCGGGCTAGTAATACCGGCGCGTAGATCAATCTTCGTATTGTCACCCTGAATATCAAACGGATTCAACGAGCCGTCAGGAAGCAGGGCTTGCGTGCTTGTGCGACGATCACTTTCATAGCGGGCCGAAGCACTCAGGAAACCACGGTGTCCGGCATCGGTAAGATCGCGGGAATATTGGCCACCCAGCAAAACCACCCAATCCGGTGCATTCGTCAGCGAATTACCACACAATAGCGACACAGTTGGTGTCGGAACACCATCATCACAATCGTCGGGATAGTCTGCGTCAGTGTAAGTCACCGCACCGTTCAGCGCAAAGTCAGGCGTTACAAGATACTGGCCCTCGACTTCAACGCCGCGTGATTCAACCGTCGGGACGTTAAAAGTCACGAACTGAACGCCGGTAAATTCAAGAACCTGAAAGTCTTCCAGCTCTTGAACAAACGCCGCAGCATTGATCCGGGCACGTCCGTCCAGCAGGTCGGCTTTGATGCCGAGCTCATAGGAATCAACCTTTTCTGAATCGAAGGACGGATCCCCGAAGACCGGCGCAACTGGCGTATTCGTCGCAATTCCCTGTTGAATAGCTGCCGTGTTCAAGACCACACCGGCGGATGGATCAAGGTTGAATCCACCGGATTTGAACCCGTGACTTATACTCGCATATGCATTGACGTCATCAGATAGCGCGTAGCTGGCTTTAAGCGTGTAAACCAGCTCCTCATCTTCAAACGTCTCATCATAGGTACGAGGGGTCGGCAGAAGCGCAGAGGTTGGCAGATCTGCTGGCGCGACATTCGCGAAGCAAGTTAGTGCAACGGCACCACCGGCGAGGTTTGCCGGAATTGATCCCCCTACGACATTACCGATAATTGCCTGACATGCCGGCGAGTTCGCATCCACCTGATCAAATGATCCATCCTTTGATTCATCGATATATCGCAGACCAAGGGTTAAATCCAATTTGTCAGTGACGCTGAACACATTGTGTGTGAACACAGAGAATGATTCACCGCTTTGAAGGAAGCGATTATGAGCGTAATTTCCTTCAGAACTGACGCCTTGCGGGTTTGCCGGACTTGCTGTCATGGCCAGAAGCGGATTACCGCCAAACCCCTGGAAGATACCTGGTATTGTCAGGAATCGCGCACCCGCATACGCCTGATAGTCGGCACCGGTCGTCAAAATTGCATCATTCTGAATATCTTCTTCGGAATAATAAGCGCCAACCAGCCAGTCGAGACGATCATTGAATGCCATGCCCTGCAAGCGTAGCTCGTGGCTCATTGTATCAATCTGATTACCGCTTGCCGCTCTCGATGCCGCCGTCGTTGCCGTCGAGCCGCCAACAGAAAATACGTCAAGGCCAACGAAGTCCGATTCCTGAATATTCGGCAAACTCTCAAATTCGCGATATGAACCGATATAAGTCAGATTGGATTCGCCGAGATCCCAGTTCAGCTCGGCGGAAATACCGGTCTGCTCGGAGGGGTCTTCAAAACGGAGACTGTTCCCGGTGAGCTCCTCAAGGGCGTCATCAAAGCCGACAATCGGTGCACCGCCATTTGCCGGAAGGCCGGCAAGCGGGAAGACCTGAAGCAGTGCTGACGGCGAAAGGTGCACCGCATCACAGCAAAGATCATCAGTGTCCGAGTGATCGACAATCACGCGGATATTAACATTGTCTGATGGTTCGGCATAAAGCTGGCCACGAACCATCCAACGGTCCTGCGAAAGGCTGCCATCAGGATTATTTGGATCGGAACTATCCATAAATCCATCACGCTGGTTGATTGCACCCGAGACGCGAACCGCAAGCTTGTCGGCAACCAAAGGAAGCGACACGCCGGCTTGAACATTGACCGACTGATAATTCCCGACCGTCAAATTCCCAAACCCTTCGGCTTCTTCTAGGTTTGGCTTCTTCGTTCTAATATTAAGAGCACCGGCTGATGTATTACGACCGAACAACGTCCCTTGCGGGCCGCGAAGCACTTCAATCTGGTCAAGGTCGACAAGATCGCCGAGAGCAACGCCTGGACGTGAGAGATAAACGCCGTCCAGGAAGACACCAACAGCGCCTTCCAGCCCGACATTATTACCGGTCGTCCCGACGCCGCGAATTCTCAATGTTGACCCACCCGACTGGGTGTTTGAGTTACTCATATTGAAGCTTGCAGATAACGCTGGAAGATCGGTGATATCGCCTATGCCGGCTCTCTCAAGGGAATCACGATCAAGCGCAGTAACCGCGATCGGCACATCCTGAATACTCGCGTCCCGACGGGTCGCATTGACAGTGACCGTATCCAGACGCCGGCCGTCATTTGCCACCGTTTCGGCCACGGCATCACTATCTGCCTGTTGCGCGAGCGCGGGAAAACCCTGCACGATTGCGGCGCACGACACCCCAATAAGTAAACCTTTAAATTTCGTCATTTTTGTCTCCCAATTAGCCGGCATATCTCAAAAAATATAATCACCGATCATTTTATTGACATGTGACATGCCATTAATTTCAGGAAGACGCAACCAGTAAAACAGAACAAGGCGCTTCTCGCTTATTGATGCTGCTCAAACGAGCAATGGCAGCGTTCCGGCAGAAAATCATATCACCTTTGTGGGTTTGATTATTGAGCTTCACATCGGATACCAATGGAGAGCCCTTTGGCGGTGACGTTTGTGACGATCAGTCAACCATTCGCGACTGCACCTTGATAACGTCGCAAACCGATCATTCAGGCTTGCGGCTGTCATCATGACCGTTCACCATTTTGCCTTTGCAATGACAGCCAACCGCATCACGCAACCGGGCTTATTTACTGCAAAGAGAACCAACAGATTTGGTATAAGGCCTGTATCAGTTTTAGTGACGTAGGTTTTGAACGCACCCAGTCGGCCCCAGAAAAGAAACTCCAGCAAACCTAAAATGCCGGTAACCCCAGGCTGGGTAACAATATCGAAGCGAACTCAGTCGGTCATTCGCGACTGCGCCCTTCCCGTCTTTGTCAGCTGAGGTCCCAATCAGGACGGGACTTGCAGAAGGCCTTTGTCAGCTTGGCAAATACAAGCGCGCTAATCATAGCGATATGAAAAGCCTTCGCAGCATGACCACTTAACATAGATAATTTATGTGATGTCTGTTTTTGGTGAAATGGCGCGAGTGACGTGCCACATTCAATATTTTTAATCCAGTTTATTCAATCACTTACATGAATTGAAATCGATTCTTGGTCCTCAGTTAGGTCTGATTCTGGTCCACAGTTTTGTTGACCGCTTGAGTTCGACGCTGGTACACCGCATCGACCCCCTAATTAGCATGAAAGTCCATTACCTGGAATTGGTTTGTCCCCTCGAAGTGGTCCGCTAACTTTGTTAGACCGGCGGTTTGTTTAAGCGGCATCGTACCGCCTGCACCATATAAGGCGGCATTACCGCCGCGGACAAGTTCGCTTCGGCATCGCGCATGTCGTTCTTCTGGCTCTTCAGATACGGCTTCACGAACTGTGGAGGCATCAGCTTCACATTATGCCCACGTGCCTTCAGCTCACGCCCCCAATAGTGCGCTGTTGTAAAGGCTTCTATGCCGACCAGTCACGGTTTCAATTGATTGAAATAGGCGAGGATTCCCGACCGGCTACGTTTACGACGGACGACAACCTCACCCTCCGCGTTGATACCGTGAACCTAAAAAACCGACTTAGTTAAATCTAAGCCGATAACTGTGATACTCTTTTCCAAAGGCGTGCTCCTAATGTCGGCGGTGTGAAAACCTTCACATTACCAGCTCAACAGAGCTGGGTGGGGTACGCCGCCCACAGCATCAAAAGCGGACATAACCTAACGTCCACTATGTGCGTCACACCAGAAGAGACAAAAGACGTTTCGCAATGCTGGAAAAGCGTGAAAGCTGGACTAGCTCATTGTGATGGCTTTTTGGAAAGCAGGACGCGAGGCTATGCGCTCAACGTATGCCTTCAGGTTTGTCATCTCGTCGCTCACAGAGCCAATCCGATTAGACATGAAACAGGCGTGACCGAGCATGATGTCTGCTCCGGAGAAGTCGCCGATCAGATAATCGCGTCCCTGAAGGGCCTCGTTGACCGGCGCAAGCGCTTTGCTGAGCAGTCTTTGCGCTTGCCCGAGCACATTTGCATCGCGGCGATCCTCTGGCAGAAGCAGTGTATGGACAACCACCGTGTTCACGGGTGGCATGACCATGCCTTCGCAATAGTGAAACCACTGAAGATATTCTGGAAACCAAGGATCATCTACGGCTGGCTTCAGGCCGCCATTCTTGTGGCGTTCCAGGACGTATTCGACAATTGCGCCAGATTCGAAAATTGAAACATCTCCGTCTTCCACGACAGGCACCCGCCCGAGCGGGTGGCGTTCGCGATGTTCATCGGATTTCAGATCCTTCGGATGGAAGGACATCTTATTGATCTCATAGGGTAGCCCAAGCTCTTCAAGCAGCCAGACAATACGTCCGGCGCGGGAATTCGGGGCAAAGTGGAGTTTCAGCATGATCGGTCTCTTTTTGGTCTTGCTTGGAAGGGTCGGCGTTCAGCTAGGATTTCTTCAATCCCGCCGCAACCAGATCGGCGACGACCATGCCATCTCGGTAATTGTGGGCGGTACATTATCAGGTGGATCCAGGCCTAAGCGGAGACTGTCATAAGTAGACCACCGGCAAGTCGGATTTTGAATGACGCGTGCATAGTAGAAGGCATTCTGGCTGGAATGGTAGTCTGGATCAGTCCAGAGTGTTTTCAGTTCCGCAGTTCCCCGATCCTCGTCAGACTCGCAATTGCTTAGGTCGACAGATGCGGCGGTTGCAACGCATCGCTTCGTTTCAGGGTCGATCGCACGCCCTTCACTGCAGGCAACATCGTGTACCACTTCAAACGTTTCACCGTCTTCGGTCCAGCCTTTAACAATTTGCATTCGGTCTAACGGTGCGCTCAGCGGATCTTGCATCGCCCAGATCAGAAACTTTGGTGCTCCGCGGGGCACGCCTTCCAGCTCACCTCCCATCGTCGCGCCGTCGCGGTAGGCTGCTTCCAAGACATCGGGGCGATCAGCCATACCGTCTTCGAAATCGAAGCTGGCGAAAAACCGTAGCCGAATCCGCGTGCCGCTGGTGGCGTAAACTTCTTTGCGCTGCATTGCATCGAACAGCGCGTCTCGAGTGTTTTGCGGCGCCCAGATCGCCGCGAGTCCGCCCGGATTGTTCATTAGATTCGGATAGCTACCGTCGGGTCCGGGGCTGAGGCGCCGTTTGGCCGTTGCGCTGCCTACTCCTGCTGGCCCCCGATAGTCCCACTCCTCGGTATCTCCAGGATTGGAATTATGTGTGTCTGTTGCTCCAATCAATCCGAAATTGAGTGGATTGATGCCGATTGTATCTTCTAGCTCCAAGCCAATTTTCAAGCCATCGCGGGCCATGGATGTTGGAGTAATGCAACCGACTTTTTGTCCTTCTTCACAGCGCGGCAGAAACTGCTCAAAATTGCACTCCTCATCGGTTGTGCTGAAACCGATGCTGCATTCTGAATTCCCCTTGATCTGATACATTTCAACCAGAGGCTCGACGCTTCCCCGCACCTTCCAATCAGCCTCAGTATAAGCATCGCCATCAATCGTGTGGTTTGCGAATGCGAGGCCCCACGTTTTGTTCGGATTATGAGGTATCGTCAGAAACTCACAAGGGCTTTGGCACCCGGCATTTAACTTTTCCCACAGATCGATTTCGCTCGGCGCATCATATGCAGACACTGCGCTGTCCGGCACGTCGTTGCCTCGAAAGATGACGTTACGATGAATTTTTCCTCGCCCCGGCAAGGGTGGAGAATACTCGTAGGCAGCAAATGTGGTGAAGCGGCCTGGATCATTATGTGCGTCAGCGGCAGCTACAATCTCCGCCCACGTTTCCTGCGCGAAGAGAATTGCTTTTTCGTCTTCCTGCGCACTTGTCTCGACCGGCTGCGCTGGCGGGCGCTGCTCACCGGCTGCACGCAGCTGTAGGAAAAGACTGAGACTGGGGTTCTCCATCTGCTCGCAAAGCCATTTTATTCGCTCGCCACTCTCTGGATCATCACATTGCCTTTGCTGACCGAACCCTTCGGCATGATCAGTCACAGCAGCAAAATCGAGTGGTACGGTAAGTTGCATTT
>CBFHPC010000021.1:0-21951 GCA_965657655.1 Henriciella sp. | reverse complement strand
TGTCTTCGCGATCGGAAAAATACCCGAAAAGAAAATAACGATCAGTCCGAGCACAACGAGATTTGCTTCGAACAGCGTTCTAACCAGACCGAAAAGATTGTATTCGGTTCCCCCGAATCCGAAAGCATTCGGCTTCCAGACGGATGGCATCAGAAGGCCGGATACGATGAAAGCAGCCGAGACGTAGAGTGCCAGTTCAGCGGCAATGTCGATGATTGCGCGTGATGATCCGTCTTGTCTGGGGGGTGTTGCTGTCATTTTTCAACTTTTGCCGGCGACTTGTCATACGGTCAACGAGTTTCGCGGTGGTCGATTATATTTTCCGTATCGTTTTAATCGTTGGCAAAGAGAGGCGCAAATCGACGCTGCCGCAGCCCGGGGCGCTTGCCGATCGCCATGATCCTAGAAGTCGTAGGCAATCCCTTTGCGCTCCCAGTCCCCAAAACGGGTCGGTTCGATTGTTTTAGGGCCGCCCTTTTCGAGACTGCGCTTGGCTTCCAGCTCTTTTTCTAGGGCATCACGTTCGGCGCGACGGGCATCAGCTTCGGCCAGAGCGCGCATGGCTTCTGGCGTAAGCGGTCGCTTCTGGGGATCGTTATTTTCTGACATATTAGCCATCCAATGCTTTACGATCGTGACTATATAGGATCAAAACGAACTAAGATAGATATCGATCAGATCAAGGATTGCGGCGAATGGGCCCACTGAAAACCGCCATATTACTTTCGGTTCTAACGGCGCTGTTTATGACGGTCGGGTTTCTGCTCGCCGGTTTCACGGGGAGCCTGATTGCGCTGGTTTTGGCTTTGATGATGAACTTTTATTCCTACTGGAATGCGGACAAGATCGTTTTGCGTATGCAAGGGGCCCGACCGGTGGATGAGGGCGCGGACAGCCCGACGATCCGTCTTTTCGCCAATGATACGAGGGCTTTGGCGCGCGTGGCGGGTTTGCCGGAGCCGAAAATATTTATCATCGAGACAGAGCAACCAAATGCATTCGCGACCGGTCGTAATCCAAAGAATGCGGCTGTTGCTGCCACGACGGGGCTGCTGCAAATGCTGACACGAGAAGAGACGGCCGCCGTAATGGCGCATGAGCTTGCACATGTCGAAAACCGTGACACCCTGACAATGACAGTTACTGCAACACTGGCGGGCGCGATCGGCTGGATTGCCAATCTTGCCTTTTTGCTGCCCGGACGTGGACGAGGTGGTCTTGTCAGAACACTGGCAATAATGATTCTAGCGCCGCTGGCTGCCAGTCTGGTGCAGATGGCGATTAGCCGGTCCCGGGAATATGAAGCGGACAAGCGAGGCGCAAGAATTTGCGGCAATCCATTATGGCTGGCGTCGGCACTTGAGAAGATCGACCGTGGCGCACGCGCGATTGTTAACAGGCAGGCGGAACAGAACCCGGCCATGGCCCATCTATACATTATGAACCCCTTGGCCGGAAAGCGCGCGGACAATTTGTTTTCGACCCATCCCTCGACCGGCAATCGTATCGAGAGGTTGCGGGCGATGGCCGGCGAATTCGAACAGGACAATACCGGCCAAGCAGAACACGGAGCTGGACCTTGGGGATAGACCTTTGAGTGGTGGACATACGCGGCGGGTTGCGGCGGAACTACTTGGCGCCGTGCTAGATCAGGGCCGGTTGCTTGATGACAGTATGGATCGCAGCACGGCGTTTGATCAACTGTCGGGGTCGGACCGCGGTTTTGCGCGCCTCATGGTCTCCACCGTGTTAAGACATCTCGGGCGTATAGATGCTGGTCTGCAACCTCTGATATCGCGTCCGATCGTGGCATTGAACCCGGATGTGCTGTCGCTTCTCCGCCTTGGTGCAGCTCAGTCATGGATATTGGGGACGCCTGACTATGCGGTCGTTGGCGCCAGCGTCGATGCGGCGAAGGCCTGGCCATCAACCCGGCCGGCAGTCAGCCTGGTTAATGCGGTGCTGCGGCGGGTTGTCACCGAAACCGAGCTATTTGAGGCGCAGCCTTTGAAAAGCATTTGGCCGGACTGGCTCTGGAGCGATATGTCGGCCGGCCTCGGCGAGGCTGCTGCAATGGACATGATTGCAGCCCAGACCCAGCAGCCATGTCTCCAATTAACACCGAAGGCAGACGACCCGGCTGAACTCGCCGAACGGCTCGGAGGCCAGGTGGTTGGACGGGCAAGTATCGAGATTGATGCCATGGCGATTGAAGACATACCGGGTTTCGAGGCCGGCGATTGGTGGGTGCAGGACGTTGCGGCTGCCCTTCCAGCCCAGTTATTGGGGGCTATTGCTGGCGAACGTGTGCTGGACCTCTGCGCGGCGCCCGGTGGCAAAACCATGCAGCTCGCGGCAAGTGGTGCCAGTGTTACCGCACTGGACCGTTCAAAGCCGCGTTTGAAACGCTTGCGGGAAAATTTGAAAAGAACCGGTTTTTCCGATGTCGAAATTATTGTTGCGGATGCTACAAAATGGCGGCCTGAAGCCATGTTCGACCATATCTTGCTGGATGCGCCTTGTTCGGCTCTGGGCACGCTCCGCCGACACCCTGAGGGCGCTGCGATCAAGACAGCGGCTGACATCTCCCGGTTTCCCGACATTCAAAGCCGTTTGCTGGCGGCTGCGGCGGATATGGTCAAGCCGGGCGGCACCCTCGTCTACTGTGTTTGCTCTCCACGGCCCGAAGAAGGACACGAGATTGTGACGCCCGCGCTTCGGGAAGGCCTTTGGCGCCGACACCCCATCGACCCGCTAGAAGTTCCGGGGTTCGAGACGGCGTTGACCGGCGATGGCGATTTGCTGACATTGCCACAGGCCGGTCTTGTGCATGACGCGTTTTATGTCGCGCGTCTGGTCCGGAGTGGTTCATAATACTACGAAATTGTCATGTCCGGTTCATCTGAAGTTCAGGCGGTTTGGTTAGACAAGGGTTTCCAACGTATAAAAGGGCCTCGTAAAATGAACGATAACTTGATTTCGAAACCAGCTCGCAGATCTGTTGCCGCTATCTTCGCTGTTTCATTGATGGTAGTTTCCGGTTGTGCGTCGACCTATGGCAGCGGGACGGTAAATTCGTCAGCGGTCGGAACGGTTGCGACGGTGCGACAAGGAACGGTTGTGGCGGTACGGCAGGTAACGATTCGTCAGGAAAATTCGCGGATTGGTATCGCAACCGGAGCGATACTTGGTGGCTTGGCCGGCTCCGAACTTGGCGGTGGCGATAAAGCTCAGACCGCAGGCGGAGTTGCTGGAGCGGTCCTTGGTGGTATTGCCGGAAACGAGGCTGGCAAAGCGCTTGGCACCAAACCGGGGCTGGCAATCACGGTTGATTTCGGCAAGGATGAGATCCGCGAGATCATTCAGCCGGCCGATATTGCGGTGCAGATTGGCCAAATGGTCAATGTTTCGTTTCGGGCAGATGGTGTTTTCATTACGCCGGCATATTAGCCACTCACCATAGGGATCAAACGGGGCGCCGCTCTTGTCTGAGCGGTGTTTCCGTTTTAGGTCGGTACTATGGCAGACCTCATGATATCCCCATCGATTCTTTCCGCCGATTTCTCGGAGCTCGGCGCTGAGATCCGTCGCATCGACGATGCCGGCGCAGATATGATTCACATCGACGTAATGGATGGGCACTTTGTGCCGAACCTGACTTTCGGGCCGCCAATTATCGAAAAGCTCCGGCGTCATACCGACAAACCGTTTGATGTCCATCTCATGATCGCGCCTGTTGACCCGTTTATTGATGATTTTGCGAAGGCCGGGGCGAACATTCTTACCGTTCATCCCGAGGCTGGCCCGCATTTACACCGGACAATTCAGGCTATTCATGCGCGTGGGATGAAGGCAGGTGTCGCGCTAAATCCGGCGACTCCGGTCGATGTCATCGCGCCGGTCATCGACGATATAGATCTGATCCTGGTGATGTCGGTAAATCCGGGTTTTGGCGGTCAGAGCTTTATTGCAAGCCAACTTAAAAAAATCGAGATGCTGCGGGCGATGATCGACCAGTCTGGCCGCGATATCATTCTTGAAGTCGATGGTGGGCTGAACGCCGAGACTGCGCCGCGTGCGATCGCGGCTGGTGTTACAGCAATTGTTGCCGGATCCGCAGTTTTTAAAGGCGGGCCGGAAAAATATGCTGGTAATATAGCGGCATTGCGACCGTGAAATGCCGTAATTTGGTGACGAATTAGCGAGATGATTAAGATACGTCAGCCCGGTCAGCCAAGACAGAAACGAAGTGCTGAGTATGATGCTGAGCTCTGGTACCGGCTGCGGGGTAAATATGGTGACGACGCCATTGGGCCTCCTGTCGGGGGACTAAATCTCTCCGGTCGGTCTATTCCAAAGTTCAAGCATCACATACAGCCAGTCATACCGGGGGCCGCAAAGGTCGGCGAGCAGCTTCTACAAGGGCAGTGGAGGCTTGGCTCGGCGCGGGTTGAGGCGGCGGACGGGGCAGCGCCATGGTCGGTCGCGCCGCCAACCCGAAGCTTTGCTGACTGGCTGCACGGGTTTGAATGGGCGGGTAGTCTGCTGCGGCAGGGTGAATCCGGTGCCGAACGATTAAAGTGGCTGGTTGATGACTGGATTGAACAGTTTGGTCGCTTTCATGGATTTGTCTGGCGTGCGGATTGCACGACTGAGCGGGTCTGGAGCTGGTTATGTTGTGGTAACGTCTTATTTGAACAGGACGATAAGAACCGTCTGAGGCGTCGGATTGTGGCGCTGGATGGGCAGATTAAACACGTCGCCGCCTGCCTGGAGGAGGATGTGTCTCCGCAGGCCCGCTGGCGCGGATGTAATATTGCTGTCATCAATGCGGTGAACATCCGGGGAGGGCGCGGGCTTGATGCATCGCTCGCTGCGCTTGAAACTGAATGCGCGGCGCAGTTCTTTCCGGATGGCGGGCATGTTAGCCGGTCGCCGGAACGGGCTTTGATGTCCCTTGCGGATTTAATGATTGTCCAAGAGGCTTTGGTTCGCAGCAAACGCAAGGTGCCTGATTTTATCGAACGCTGGATACAGCGTATAGGTAGCATGACGGCCTTTTTTGTTTCCGGTGATGGCGCGCTCCTCCCATTCAATGATGGCGACCAGTCGAGGCGGGAAGTCGTCAATGCCGTTCTGAACAGGCTTCCGATTGCGCCACGCCGTTTCAGTATCGCGCCGAAGTCGGGCTTTCATAAACTCAGCAATGGTCAGACCATGCTGGTGCTTGATACCGGTCCGGGGCCGGAGCAGCCTTATGGTGATAAGGCGCATTCGGGGGCTCTGGGTTTCGAGATGAATGACGGGGCTGCGCGGATCGTGACGTCATGCGGCTCCAGTCGGACAGTCGATATTGATTTTCAGGAGGCGGTCAGACGGACGGCAGCGCATTCGACGCTGATTATCTCGAACCGGGAGAGCACAGGCTTTTCGACTAATGATGAGAGCCGGCTATTGTATCCGATCGGTCCATCTGACATCACTGCAAAAAGGCTGGAGGAAGAGAACGAAGTCTGGCTGGATGCCCAGCATGGCGGTTATCGCGACCGGTTCGGGTTCTTGCATCAGAGGCGTCTCTTCATGACGGCTGATGGCGGCCGGCTGACAGGGGAAGATTCGCTTGCGCGGCCCGTCACGATGGGGGAGTCGGATATCACTGAAATGATTCCCTTCTGTCTTCGCTTTCACTTGCATCCGACCGTCGCAGCGCGGCTGGATAATGGAGTCGTGGAATTGAACAGCGATGCCGGACCCGTTTGGCATTTTAAATCAAGCGTTCTCGAAATGGAACTTGGCGAGTCAATCTATCTTGCCCGGGGAGTTGTTGAACGCAGTTATCAGATTGTGCTGCGCTCGGCGGCTGTCCCGAACGGGGATGGCAGTCGCCCACCAAATTGTATCCGCTGGGCATTCAGAAAAATTCATTGATGTAAGGCTGGCACGACACATACGATACGGGCCGTAAATCACGGTCGGAGTTGACCGTTATGTCTTACATGCTAGGCGGTGCGATAGTATCTGTAACAGAATCGGACCTTCAATATGACCACTATCCCAGTACGCCACGCTTTGATGTCGGTATCCGATAAAACCGGACTGATAGAGCGCGCACAGGCGCTTGTCGATCTTGGCGTAGAGCTGGTTTCAACCGGCGGAACGTCTGCGGCGCTAAAGGCTGCCGGCTTGCCGGTCAAAGATGTCGCGGATCTGACCGGCTTTCCGGAAATGATGGATGGTCGGGTTAAAACATTGCATCCGGCTGTCCATGGTGGCCTGCTTTATCGTCGCGATTTGCCATCGCATGTGGCTGATGCCGAGGCACATGGCATACAGGCGATCGACCTTGTTTACATCAATCTGTATCCGTTCGAACAAACGGTTGCATCCGGCGCTGATTTTGCAACCTGTATCGAGAATATTGATATTGGTGGCCCGGCTATGCTCCGGGCGGCCTCCAAGAATGGCGATTTTGTGTCAGTCTGCACCGATCAATCAGATCTAGACCGGGTTCTGGCGGATTTGGCGGACCATAAGGGCCATGTGCGGGTCTCGACCAATCGCGCCCTGGCGGCGAAAACATTTGCGCGGACGGCGGCTTATGATGCCGCGATTTCAAACTGGTATGCGGCACAGCTTGAAGAGGAAGCACCTGACTGGATTGCCTTTGGCGGTCGGCTGCAGGAGAAACTCAGATATGGTGAAAACCCGCATCAGCATGCGGCGTTTTACGCCAGCCCCGAACACCGTCCGGGTGTTTCGTCGGCCCTGCAGGTCCAAGGCAAAGCCCTGTCCTATAACAATATCAATGATACGGATGCGGCTTTTGAACTAATCGGTGAGCTCGGGACAGAACGTCCGGCTGTTGCTATTATCAAGCATGCCAATCCCTGTGGGGTTGCGGTATCCGACAGTATTCTGGAGGCGTACAAGCTGGCGCTGGCTTGTGATTCGACATCCGCCTTTGGGGGAATTGTTGCGCTGAACCGACCGCTGGATGCCGCCTCGGCGGAGGAAATTAGCGGTATATTTACAGAGGTTGTGATTGCCCCCGGTGCCGATGATGCCGCCCGTGAAATCTTTGCAAAAAAGAAAAATCTGCGCCTATTACTAACCGATGGTCTGCCCGATCCACGCGCCGCCGGCCAGATGTTCAAGACTGTTGCTGGCGGGATGCTGGTACAGGACCGTGACTTCGGCCGGATTGAGAAAGCCGATCTCAAGCTGGTGACAAAAATCGCACCGACGGATGCGCAGCTCGACGATCTCCTATTTGCCTGGCGTGTCGCGAAACACGTCAAGTCGAACACAATTGTTTACGCAAAAGATGGCGCGACTGTCGGTGTTGGCGCGGGTCAGATGAGCCGTATTGATAGTGCGCGTATCGCTGCGCGAAAAGCCGAAGATGCCGCCGAAAAGGAAGGCTGGGCAGAGCCAAAGACAATGGGCTGCGTTGCGGCGTCTGACGCCTTTTTCCCATTCCCGGACGGATTATTATCAGCTGCAGCAGCTGGCGCGACGGCGGTGATTCAGCCCGGCGGTTCAATTCGGGACGACGAGGTGATAGCGGCGGCAGACGCTGCCGGTTTGGCAATGGTCCTGACCGGCATGAGACATTTCAGGCATTGATATGACAGAACGAAACGCGTCTTTTCAATCTGATGGCAGCCATCTTTTGCCGGTGCGTGTCTATTACGAAGACACCGATTTTACAGGTATGGTTTACCATGCAAACTATCTTCGGTTTTTCGAACGCGGGAGATCTGATTTCCTACGCGATGCCGGTGTCCGACACCAGGATTTGCTCGCACGATCCGACCCGGCGGCCTTCACTCTGACGCGGGTGGAAATTGACTATAAAGCGCCAGCGCGCGTTGATGACCTCCTGCTCATACGAACCCGTATACTCGGTCTGAAGGGTGTCCGGATGATGTTCCAGCAAACGTGTCTGCGCGATGATGAGGTGTTGACCCGTGCCGATATTACTGCCGTGATGATTCATGCCGACGGTCGGCCAAGGCGGCCGCTTCCGGAAATGGTCGAACAAATTAAGCCATTCATATATTCGGGGTCTGCTGTTTAGTTCGTCGGATGCCGGTGACGATGACAGGACGCGCGAATACCGGACATCACTTTGCACGCCGTGTCGTTTTTGAATAAGGCATTTGAATGAGATTGCCGCCGCGCCCTGCCTTGAACTGGAAACCGGACGGAACGCCCGTCGATGGCCGCGTTGATGACATATATTACAGCGTCGAGGACGGGCTAGCTGAAAGCCGCACGGTTTTTCTCGAGCCCTGTGGCGTGCCAGCGAGGTGGACCGGAACAAAAGATTTCACGATTGGCGAGCTAGGGTTCGGGACAGGACTGAATTTTCTCGCCGCCTGGGATTTGTGGCGTCGCCACCGCTCAGGCCCGGCATGGTTGCATTTTGTCAGTTTTGAGGGCTTTCCACTAGATCGCGAGGACATTTCGCAAGCCTTACAGCCCTGGCCGGAACTGGCTTCGCTGGCGACGTGTCTGGTGGCGCAATGGCCGCCACGCGCAAAGGGTGTCAGGCGGCTGTGCTGGCCAGAAGAACAGATTAGCCTGACATTGCATATTGGGTCGATTGCCGACACGCTGCGGCAGTCTGACTTGCGCGCCGATGCCTGGTTTCTGGACGGATTTAGTCCGGCAAAAAATGCTGAAATGTGGGATCCTGCCCTCTGGCCTCTTTTGGTGGAGCGTTCCGCCGAGCGGGCCCGGATTGCAACCTTTACGGTTGCCGGTGCGGTCCGTCGGGGTCTTTCCGATGCTGGCTTTAAGGTCGAAAAGGCCGCCGGACATGGCCGGAAGCGCCAACGGTTGGAAGGTTATTTGCCGCCGCCGGGGGAGGTTCGACAGCCGGCAGCCAGACCTGGCACAGCGGTCGGTCCCGGCACGCCGGGGACAGCTTCAGCCCGGCCGCTTACGGCCGCGAATTCTGACCTGACAAGCGGGAGTATCGTGCCGCCTTTAACGCCGGTACCGACACAGACGAGTCCTGTCCGGCTAATCCGTGGTAGCAAGGTTGCAGTCATCGGTGCCGGTATTGCCGGGGCCTGTCTGGCATCTTCGCTGTCACGGCGAGGCGCCGCGGTTACGCTATTTGATAAGGCGGCGGGGCCGGTATCGGGAGCGAGTGGTAATCCGGCCGCGCTGGTCATGCCACGGCTGGATGCCGAGGATACTGCTGCATCACGCCTGCTTGTCGATGCATATATTGCCGCACGACAAACCTATCAGAATATGCCCGGTATTGATCCGGTGACGGTGTATCAGCAGCCTCGCGATGCACGCGAAGCATCAAGATATGAAAAGGTTCTCGCCGATCCGCCTCTAGGTCTGGAGTGTCTTGAGGCGCTGCGCGGATCGGGTCTGCTGCATAAGGGTGCATGTCTCGTGCGACCAGCTGAACTGGTACCGGCGCTACTCGATGGCATTCCTGCCCGATGGGGCAGCGAGGTTGATATTGACCAGACGGCTCGCACCGTGAATCAGGAGCCGTTTGATGCAATCATACTGGCATCCGGTCTCCACATTGCCTCAATGTATCCGTGGTTGCGGCTCGATGGACGTCTCGGCCAGATCGAGTTTTATGAAAGTCAGTTGGCGGTAGCGCCGTCAGCATTGGCATCAGGCGCCTATGCTTTGGCAGTGGGTGGCTTGCGATTATGGGGTGCAACTTATGAAGCCCTAACCACCGACGGGATCATAACCAGCGACGCCGCAAGCCAGAAAAATGGCGAAGCTTTGCAGGCTTTAAATCCTTTTTGGTCAAAAGAGGCGCTCGCAGCCAGTAGCCATAGCCGGGCGGCTGTTCGGGCAACCAGTGCGGACCGTCTTCCCGTCATTGGCCGGGTACCGGATTTTGCCCGCATACTGGAAACGCATGCCGGTCTACGGCATGGCAAAAGCGTCGAGGCCCCTCTGGCCGATGTGGTGGGTCTGTTTGTTGCTGGCGGGTTCGGGTCGCGCGGCTTCACATGGGGGCCCTGGGCCGCTCAGATCCTGACGGCGCAATTGTTTGATGACCCGATGCCGGTTGCCGGGAATGTGCTGGAGCTGGTTACGCCTGCGCGGCAGATATTGCGGGATCTGAAGCGAAAACGGCTATAGCCCCTGGCCGCCAGCTGGCCGCCTTACGGACTATGGTGCGAGTGGTGGCGTAGCTTATTGGTCCGCTCAGAGAGAGGCGGTCAGCCCACCATCAACAGTATAGAGCCCGCCATTCAGGAATACCGCGTCAGCGCTGCAGAGAAAACAGATCAGATTGGCAACCTCGACCGGTTCGGCATAGCGCTGCATTGGAATGCGCTGGGACATCATATCCCTCGCAGCTAATGGGTCCTCGGGTGATACGCCAGCCTCGAGGGATTCCATCATGCGACCGGTGACCGGCGACGGACAGACGGCATTAACCCGGATATTTTCGGCGCCATGGCCAACGGCCGCGGATCGCGTCATTCCGACAACGGCGTGTTTGCTAGCATTATAGGCAATCGTTCCGGCCGATCCGCTCATGCCAGCCACCGATGCCAGATTGACGATCGACCCGCCGCCTCGCTTACGGAGCGCTGGTATCGCATATTTGGTGCCAAGGAAGACGCCCCGCACATTCACAGCCATGACCCGGTCAAACACCTCTTCCGGATAATCTTCTACCGGCAGGACAAGGCCTTCAATGCCGGCATTGTTTATCATAATGTCAACACCGCCGAAGACGTCGGTTGCCTCTTGTAAAAGTCTCTTTACCTCGTCGGATTTGGAAACATCTGCCTTGACTGCCAATATTTTTGGATCATGTCCGGCATGTGTTTTTTCGAGTGCCGACAGGCCAGCGCCATCATGGTCTACGGCAACAATCCGGGCGCCTTCGTCCAGCATTATTCTGATCACTGCCTGACCGATCTCGCCGGCAGCGCCGGTGACAATTGCAACCTTGTTCTGAAATCTGTCTGGCATTGCGTCTTCCCTGTTTGTCGGCTCAGTTTGTCAATACGATAACGCTCCCATTGCGTCCGTAGTCTGGCTCTTTCCTATGATTTCGTCGCCGGTTCGAAAAGTAAACCTCCGCCATTTCGCAGGTGTCGTGATTTAGTCTGTCGAGCGCGAAAATACCCTCGGCGAGAAGTGTGCGTTTTACAAAGCCGGTGAGGTCAAAATGATAGCGATCATCGCGGCCCGGTCGAAAAAGCGCTTCCAGCGAACTGTCATATGCAAGGAACTGGTCTCTGAATTCTGGCCCGATCTCATAACTGGGCTGCTGTATTGCGGGGCCGATGGCGGCGGTGATGTTCGCGCGGCTGGCGCCAAGACGCTCCATGCTGTCGAGCGTCGCCGCGCAGATGCCGGTGATCGCGCCTTTCCAGCCGGCATGGGCGGCACCGATGATGCGTGCCTCCGGGTCAGCGAACAGTACAGGCACGCAGTCCGCGGTTAAGATGCAAAGTGCGACGCCGGGTGTGGCGGTGACGAGTCCGTCAGCCTGCTGACGTGATGTTGTTGTATTGTCGACAATAATTGCCTTGGCGCTATGGACCTGAAAGCAGGAAAACAGATGCTCGGCCTCAAAGCAGTCCTGTACACGCTGTCGGTTTGTGAGAACGCAGTCGGTATCATCATCGGACCCTGTTCCTAAATTAAGACTGTCGTAAAGTCCTGACGATACCCCGCCCTGGCGGCCGAAAAAACCGTGCTGTATTCCGTCTAGCGCAGACATATGAGGGGATATGGTGAAGGGCGGCATAGTTAAAATCCTGCGGGCGTGAACGTGCTTTGATTGCTGATGCATATGACTTTGAACTTGGCCCCCATCTCGGCTGGATCAATCAGCCGGCGAGCCCCGTCATACAATGTCTGCGCCTTGTCCCGGGCATCTGCGATGAGACGGTTGAGGTGGGTTTCAGCGCCAAGCCGAAGCAAAAACTCACCTTGCGGGACAGGCCCATGGACGGTTAATCCAGCTTTTTCTGCGATCCGTTTCAAGCGTCCGAAATCGACATCGACAGTCAAGTCGCTTTCGCCCGGTCGCGATAGCGGGTCAATTTGGCGGCCGTCCGAATAGGCACGGAACGTATCGCCCGGGGCGATATCGGCCGGGCCATAGTCGAAAAGCAGGGCACAGACCGGCGACCCCGCTTCGGCGCGGGCGCGCAGTTGTTCGATGAAACTTTCAAGGCCGGGCTGGAATTCGACGATGGTTTGCGTTGTCCCGATGCCATCAGGTGTTTGCGGCTCGCGATCAACAGATATCCCGAATTCGAGTTCGCCTGTCGTGTTCACGCCAATGACGCGTTCCTGCCAGATCCCGTCATGTTTAAGGAACTGGCGCGCTGGCAGGCAGTCGAGATATTCATTCGCGACAATTAAAGCCGGGCCGTCACCAAGTTCGTCGAGGCTACGCAGCTGGGTCGGGGTATAGGCCTTAAGCCTGTCGGCCTGAATAGTTTCAAGATACGGGCTGGCATCTATGAGCACGAGCTCGCAGGCGGATTGAAAGTCTCGCATGGTCTTGCTGGCTCTCAAAGCGTCATGCATCAAGGTTGCGCGCCCGGCGCCAAGCTCGACCAGCTTGACGTGGTCCGGTGCGCCAATTTCCTGCCAGGTGTGGGCGAGCCAGAGGCCAATGAGATCACCAAATATCTGGCTGGTTTCCGGCGCTGTGATAAAATCCTTGCCGAGCCCCGGTCGCGTCGCATAGTAGCCGTGCGCCTTATGGTGCAGACACAGCGTCATAAAGGTGCTGAGCGGCATCGGACCGTCGCTGCGGATTAGTCTGGCCAATAGATCTCTCAGCTCGCTCATATTCGGCGTCTGACTATTTGTCTTGTCTGGACAGGGGGGCGGTCTGCAAGGCGCGCCAGATAAGATAGGCGCCACCAATCCACATGGGAGCCGACAGCATCTGTCCCATGGTCAGCCATTCGGGGAAGCCCTGCACAAATGCGTCGGGCTCTCGAAACCGCTCGGCGATCGATCGACCAAATCCGTATAGAAGCAGGAAGATGCCCGCGATAAGGCCGGGCCGCTCGAGCGCCCTGAAACGCCAGACCAGAATGCTGGTGACGATGACTGGAATAAGTCCTTCCAGCACGGCTTCATACAGCTGGCTCGGATAGCGGGGCAGTTCCGCGCCAGTGTAAACCCATGTGCCGGACTGCCAGTCATAGGCAGCGGGCGTGCCGCCGGCCCATCCTTCCGGGAACACCATGCCCCAGTTTCCAGTTGTGTGGCGGCCGAAAAGCTCGGCATTCATAAAATTTGCAATCCGGACAAAAAATATGCCGAACCCTGCCGTCAGACCCCCGATATCTCCCAGTCTCAGAACGTTGACCTGATATTGCCGACTGATCCCGATGACCGCCAGACAAACGCCGATCAGGCCACCATGAAAGCTCATGCCGCCTTCCCATATCCGGATGAGCTGCCACGGATCCCGCATGGTTTCGTCCCATTGATGTGGTAGCTGATAGAAGGCGACATAACCGAGCCGGCCGCCAAGAATAATCCCTAGCGTGACGTAGAATATTAAATCTTCGACACCGGCGCGGCTTAATGGTGCGGTTCCACCCCATAGTGCCGGGCGGTCAGAGAGCGCGATGGCGTAGCGCCAGGCCACAAGCAAGCCGGCAATATAACCGAGTGCGTACCAGCGTATCGGAAACGAACCGAGGCCGACAAAGTCCAGATTTATTTCGATGAGGGCAGGGCTCCAGCCTGGAAAATTCATGGCCGTGATCGCGAGGTGATGCATTCTGCACATTTCCTTTGTATCAGCGTATTGGTTTTTACGATTTCAACATTACGTGGAGGGTTACGGTTACAGAGGAGTAGCGCCATGTCGACAAAGAATCCACTATTTGATGATCTCGCCGGGCTGATGACGGGAGCGATGGGGGCAGCCAAAACCGCCGGCGACGAAATCAAGACGGCTACGCAGGCGCGGATGCATGGCATGATTGCGGACATGGATCTGGTCGGGCGTGAAGAGGCTGAGGCGTTAAAGACACTATTGGAGCAGGCGATTGCGCGGATTGATGCACTTGAGCGTCGGCTTGAGGCTTATGGGGGCAAGGCAGACTAGGACCGCGTAACGGGCATGCGCTTGCGCAGGTCAGAGAGTTTATAAGCTCCGACCAGCATGCTACACTACCGCGGACCGGTCTTCTGACGGGGCGATTCGGAGGGCATAATGGACGCAACCATACAGAATAATTCAAACGGTGATCTGGTCCCGATAGAATTGATCGAAAGTTGCCTCGAACTATCTGGCTGGGACTTCCAGCGGGATGATGATGATAATTCGATACAATGTATTGCGCAGTCTCGCTGGGGCGATATGGGCGCCATGTTTTCGGTACGGCACGAACCACCCGCGGTGCATTTTTCGGTGACGCTTGACGTCAAGCCAAAAGCCGAGCGCAAGGCGCGCGTCTCGGAGCTCGTAATGATGGCGAATGAGCGATTATGGCTGGGTCATTTTGATTACTGGATTGACGAAGGGGTGATCATGTTTCGGCACACAATTCCATTGCTCGATCGTGGCGCTCCGACAGTTGGCGAGGTCCGCGCGGTGATGGCTGCGGGGCTCGATGCGGTGAACACGTTTGTGCCCGCTTTCAATTTTGTCATCTGGGCCGGAAAAACGCCGGCCGAGGCGCTAGAGGGGGCTTTGTTCGAAACTGCGGGCGAGGCCTGACCGGCAGTTCGAGGTCCATGCCCGGTGTTTTTGTCTCAAGCGCCCTTGATCAGCCTCCATCTGATGCCATGTCACATAAGTCGACTATCGGATGAGGCATTATGACAAATTCTTCAGAGGATCACAGGGCAGGGATTGAAGCAGCGCTGCATCTTGCGGGCACACGGCGCTGGAGCGAGCTGAACCTGATTGATATTTGCCAGGAAGCCGGGCGACCGCTCGAGCAATATTATGACGTGTCCGGTCCCGGAGGACTGGCGCGCGCCCTTGAAGGTCATCTTGACCTGCAAATGTCGGCTGAGGCCTGCGATACCGATGATCCTGCCAGACTGCGTTTATTTGATGTGATTATGCTCCGGTTCGAAGCAATGGAGCCATACCGCTCAGGCCTGACCTCTTATTTCGAATGGCGAGACCGGTCAGTGACAGGGCTTGCAATCCGGTTTTCAGCGCGACTGAAGACAGCGGCCTGGGCCTTGTCATGCGCCGGCCTTGATAAATCCGATGGTGTGCCCGAGGGGCTTAGAGAAGCTGCCCTTGCCTGGGTCATATCGCGGGCCGAAAATGCTTGGCGGCAAGAAACCGGCCCTGATCTGAGCCGGACAATGGCGGCGCTCGATGCCGAATTGATAAAGGCGGAAAGTCGTATGCTGTCGGCCCGGAAACTCATGCCCCAACGGTCTGCGTCTGGTGCCGGACAAGCCGGAGATGCTGATGGTTCCGAAGTGTCGCCGGCTGATCCTCAATAAGGCAGGCGCATCCGAACGCGGAGCCCGCCAAGCGGGCTGTCCTCCAATCGAATGTCGCCGCCATGCGCACGCGCGAAATCACGCGCCAGCGTCAGACCGAGGCCAGTGCCCGGCAGATTTTGAGATCGCGCCGAATTGAGACGATGAAACGGTTTGAAGGCGTCTTCGCGCTGCTCGGCCGGAATACCCGGGCCGTCATCATCGACGATAATTTCAGCCCGTCGCGGTCCTTTTATCAGCCGGAGTTCACAAACATCACCATACTGGGCCGCATTGCCAAGGAGATTGGCAAGGGTCCGGCTTAACGCCAGTGGCCGAGCGGTAATGTTAATTTTTGGCGCGGCGGTCAGTCTGGCTTTGGGACTGCGTTCAGCAACCAGATGGGCGACGTGATCGAGGCGGACGTCCTCGGGCGTCTCACCTTCCTCGCCCTTTGCAAAAGCCAGATACTCATCGAGCATTTTGGCCATATCATCGAGGTCGTTTCGCGCGCCCTCAATTTCTTCGCTATTATCCATCATCGCCAATTGCAGCTTCAATCGGGTCAGTGGTGTGCGTAAATCATGGCTGACGGCGGCCAGCATGGCCATTCTTTGTTCTGTAAACGAGGTAAGACGCGATCGCATTTCTATGATTGCGCGCGCGGCGGCACGAATTTCTGTCGGCCCGGACGGACGAAAATCAGGCAGGTTGCGACCGAGGCCGAATGCTTTTGCGGCTTCGGTCAGTTGCAAAATCGAACGGACCTGATTGCGTAAAAAGCCAAACGCCAGGCCGAGCATGAATAAGGTGCCGAGCAATACCCAGACAATTGTGAAATGGGTATTTGCCGCGAGCGCTCGTTTGCGGTCGACGAGTATCCGGGTGACGGCGCCATTGATCTGGCTTCGGAAGTCCAGCACGGAACCGGACTCGATCGTTCTAACTTCGATCTCTCTTGCGCTTGCATCTGAAATTTCACGACGCAGAATGTCATCATAGCCAAACCGTGCTTTCGCGGCCGCGGGCCAGCTAAAGCCGGCGGCATATTGGCAGTCGAAGATGACGCCCAGCTGGTTGCTGAACTCGTTTATATCCTGACGGGAACCCGACGGGTCGGCGCAAAGATCCATTACCAGCCCCACTTCGCGGGCAACCGACTGCGATAATTTCGCATTCACATCGGCAATATGTTCTTGATAATAATAGATCGTTGTAATTGCGAATATTGCTAGGACGGGAACCGCAACCAGCGCGGCAAGACGGGCATAGAGGGCACGCGGGGTGTAGTCTCGCAGACGCAATTGTTTCATGATCGACACTGTCTCCTCACAATTGGTACGCGCGATGCCGGGCGACGAACCGCTTCGGGTTTCTCATGGCCCACGATCTGCAGACGATCGCGCGGCGTCTATCGTCTTAGCGCATTATGGCCAGGATTTGAAGATAAACACAGATCGCTATTTTTACGGCGCGCGGACGTTTCCGGCAGCGTTCCGTAGCCCCTCTCAATCGGGTATAAGGCGATATCCGACACCGCGAACGGTCTGAATGTGAATGGGGTTTTTCGGATCTGGTTCGATTTTTCGGCGTAAGCGCGTGACCTGGACGTCGATGCTGCGAACGGTGCCGGAGGACGCTTCGGCCGCTAATAGTTCCCGGCTGATCGGTTCGCCAACCCGGCGCGCGAGAAATGACAATAATTGCTGCTCGCTTTCGGTGAGCCGAACATGTCCCTGCGGACCTTCGAGAACGCCTTTCTGGACGTAAAATACGAGACCGGACATCTCAATTTCACCTGCCGGTTCGGGGCGGTCGCTCCGACGGATGATTGCCGATGCACGCAGTACCAGCTCTTCTGGTTCGAAGGGTTTGGGTAGATAATCATCAGCACCGAGCTTCAGGCCCAGTATGCGGTCATTGGCCAGGCCGCGTGCGGTGAGCAGAAGCACCGGCGTCGTGTTGCCCTGCTGGCGCATGGTGTCGAGCAAACTCAGGCCATCTTCACCCGGCATCATGATATCGATAATAGCCAGAGAAAACGCTAATGTTTTCATTAATTGTCGGGCGGTATCGGCGTCAGCTGCCGTCGTGATGGAAAACCCCTGCTTGCTCAGGAATTTTTTGAGTAGTGTTCGAATACGGTCGTCATCATCCACGACGAGGATATGGCCCTTATTCATGGTGTCAGCGCCTGCAGGACTGCGCGTGTTCCGACAACGGCCGAAACCCCTGCGCGGCGGTAGGCCCCGCGCAGAATATTTCGCATGGCGATTGTTGCCGGATCGGTCAGGCGTTTGCCTTCGACGGTCAGGAAAAGCCGTTTGGACCGGCCATCAGTTTCGTTTTTCCGACGTTCGAGAAGGCCCTGTTTATCTAATTCTGCAAGGGTTCGGGCCAGCGTAGCGGTGGAAGCGTCGAGTTGCTGTCGTAGAACCGATAAGCCCAGTCCCGGGCTGAAGCGGATGATCAGCAATATTTCAACCGCAAGACCGGACAAAGCTGACGCATTGATCAAGTCTCCGGCTTCGCGTTTTAATATTCGTTCGGCGGTGAGCAAAAGGGATATTCCATAGTCCAATTCCTCATCACGGAGAAAAAGTCTTGGATCAAATCCCGGTGCAGGCGATCGGTTGAGGTTGACATCAGGCATGGTGATCTGAGAATGCCTCATAGTAGATGGTTTTTGCAAGACAGGATGTGACATGGCGACCGAGGCTTTTGATGATCGCGACGGCTATATATGGATGGATGGCGCATTTACGCCATGGCGGGACGCGAAAGTTCACGTTCTGACCCATGCAATGCATTACGCGTCATGTGTCTTCGAGGGTGAGCGCGCCTATGGTGGCAAGATTTTCGAATCACTTCGTCATTCGCAGCGGCTGGCCAAGTCGGCCGAAACCATGGGTTTCGATCTCCCGATATCCGTCGAGGAGCTCGAGGGGGTAAAAGCCGAGGCATTGAAACGGTCAGGTCTGGACAGTGCCTATATTCGCGCGTTTGCGTGGCGCGGCAGTGAAATGATGGGCGTTTCGGCACAGGCCAATACAATTCATGTCGCAGTGGCAGTCTGGCCGTGGGGGGACTATTTTGCCGACAAGATGCAGGGCATCCGCATGTCACATGCGCAATGGCGCCGCCCGGCACCGGATACGGCCCCCTTTCACGCTAAGGCCGCAGGCTTGTATATGATTTGCACGCTATCCAAACATAGTGCCGAGCGCGAAGGATATGCCGATGCTTTGATGCTCGACTATCGGGGGCATGTCGCCGAGACTACGGGAGCGAATGTTTTCTTCTTGCAGGATGGGGCTCTGCATACGCCGACACCGGATTGCTTTCTTAACGGGATTACCCGCCAAACAACGATAAAACTGGCGCGCGCACGCAATATTGAAGTTATCGAGCGGACGATTATGCCGGAGGAGCTTGGCAGCTTTTCAGAATGCTTCATCACAGGCTCTGCGGCCGAAATCACGCCAGTATCCGAAATCGCCGGCATTCATTACAAGCCGGGTGCCGTTTCTGAGGCGCTGGTCAATGATTATTCAGATCTTGTTTTTGGTCGTATCGCGATGCCGGCCTGAGGGGCTGATCCAGCTTCGGATGAGTCAGGGTAATAAGATGCCATTCCGTCAGGGCTGCAAACGCTACGACCTGTCTGGCTGCGGCGTGATGCGAAGATAGGGGCGAAGCTCGCGATAGCCTTTTGGAAAGAGGCGGGCGATTTCATCAGCATCTGTTAGGCTTGGTACAATGATCACATCCTCGCCCTGTTGCCAGTTCACCGGCGTTGCAACCTTATGGTTGTCGGTAAGCTGGAGACTGTCGATCAGCCGTAGCACCTCATCAAAGTTACGACCCGCGGATGGCGGATAGGTGATCGATGCCCGGATCTTCTTGTTCGGATCGATAATATAAACCGCGCGTACCGTCAGTTTGGGATCCGCATTAGGGTGGATCATATTGTAAAGCATCGCCACTTTTTTCTTGTCGTCCGCGATGATCGGGAAATTGATTTTAGTGTCCTGGGTGTCCTCGATGTCATTGATCCAGGCTTTATGATTCTCAAGATCGTCGACGGAGATAACCAGGGCTTTGGCCTGTCGACGTGCCAGTTCGTCTTTGAGTTTTGCGGTGTATCCGAGCTCTGTCGTACAGACGGGGGTAAAATCTGCAGGGTGGGAAAAGAAAACAACCCAGTCCTTGCCGATCCAGTCATGAAATCGTATGCGGCCTGAAGTAGTTTCAGCTTCGAAGTCTGGCGCGGTATCCCCGATTAATAATGTCATTAGATTCTCCCTAGCTGAAACTTGATTTATGATACACAGATGGGACCAATGAAGATTGGTCTCAACACGAGACGGCTTATTCGCTCGTTTAGTTTTTCTGCAAGACCACTGGGAGTATTAAATGAAACGCCTGATCATCATGCGGCATGCTAAAACCGAGCCGTGGACCGAGGGCGTCGACGACCATGCAAGAGCCGTGGTCCCGGACGGGCATGAGGCAATTCAGAAAGTTGGCGCTCGAATAGCCGACTTGAACTGGCATCCGGACAATGCCTTTGTGTCTTCAGCGCGGCGGGCGCGCGAAACATGGCTCGGCCTGAAGGGGTTATTCTCCTCATGCGAGCCCGTAATTGATGATAATTTCTATCTTGCGAGTGCGGCGAGATGGGAAGATTTTTTACACGACAATATGGCTTCTGATAGGGTTATGCTGGTCGGCCATAATCCCGGCTTGCATGATCTTTGTATCAGTTTGTTGCGGCATGGCCAGGATCATGACCCTGACAGTGAAGCTTTACTTTTCTCGCGCTTACCGACCGGCGCTGCAGCCTTATTCGAAACCGTTACGAATGGCGGTTCGACGCGTGAAACGTTTTCCTTGCGGCATTTTATTCGGCCTAAAGATCTCCGTGATCAGGCCGGGCATGATTAGGCTGCAGGCTCACTTGCCAGGCCCGTTAGCATGCATCGTATCATGCGGCTCGACCGGTGCGTTACGGCAGCGTTTGGAACAATAGCGGACATTTTCCCAGTCCTTTTCCCATTTTTTGCGCCAGCTGAACGGGCGCTGGCAGCGGGCACAGATCTTTTCTGGTCTTTGTGAGGGCGGTCGATGGCGTGGCATGGTGGACAAGACATGGGGACTAATCGGGTTCGGTCAATCAGATATGATGATTGTCGCAGCGTATTTAAGATCGCAAGCAGGCCTACTGGCTGAGCCTGTGCTGGCCCGTAAAGGCTGCGCCGACGTCACCTGAACCATTGGTCGCGCCAGGCCGGGTCAGAATGCCGGTTTTCTTTTTGATTGATTGAGATATCTCAAGCATCAGGTGGAGGGTGCCAGGGAGATCGCATATGCATATTGCTATTATCGGAGCCGGCATATCCGGTCTTTCCGCCGCGGCGGAATTGTCGAAGGCGGGATATCAGGTCTCGATTTTTGACAAGGGACGCGGTCCGGGCGGACGAATGTCGACGCGGCGGCTCGCAATTCAGGAGACGCAGGTCGGTTTTGACCATGGCGCGCAGTATTTTACGGCCCGGAGCGCACCATTCGTCGCGCAGGTCGATGTGTGGCGTGCGCAAGACATCGTCGCCAGATGGGACGGCCGGCTGGCGAGTTTTGACCGTCACAATGTCATAACGGAGCTGACCGGCGAAGATCGCTATGTCGGCGTGCCGGGCATGAACGCCATCATTCGCCATATGGCAGCTAATCATAATGTTGTCTGGGGCCAGCAGGTAACGGCGATAGCGGCCCTTGATGAGGGTGGTTATCGCTTATCATTAGCATCGGGGATGTGTGAGGATATTTTCGAGGCGGTTATAATTGCCACGCCAGCCGAGCAGGCGGCCGTGCTGCTAGCGCCGATATCGCAGACGTTTTCAAAACGTGCAGAAGCTGTGATGTCGGTCCCCTGCTGGACGGTTATGGCTGTTTTCGAGCACGCTGTGGCGTGGCCATGGGATGGTGTAATGCTGTCAGAAAGACCGCTTAGCTGGGTCGCGCGCAACAGCTCTAAGCCGCAACGCGCGGATCTTGAAGCCTGGGTGTTACAGGCATCTCCGGAATGGTCTCAGGCGCATATTGAGGATGCGCCGGAAGATGTTGCTGATTATTTAGTGGGGACTTTCGCACAGCTTGCTGGTGCCGGCACTGTGCGCCACTCAACATCGCATCGCTGGCGCTTTGCGCAGCCTGAAACAGCGCCGGCGCCGGGGCCGCTATGGGATCCGGTGGCGAAAATCGGGATTTGCGGCGACTGGTGCTCGCAGGGACGAATTGAGTCGGCATGGCTGAGTGGTCGCGATCTTGTTGCCGCCTTGGAGGCGGGCTAACACGTTAGGTAGCTCGGTCTAAATAATTAATAATTTATATCGTAATATTTGTTCTCTTTGATGTATATAATCAATTTATATTGTAATCATATGCAATGATTGCATTCGATCGATGTATAGGTGGCTATGATCCCGGGATGGGTCATGCTGG
>CBFHPC010000020.1:0-22758 GCA_965657655.1 Henriciella sp. | reverse complement strand
GGCGACCCGATTATGACCGACGGCCCGCCTACGGTTTTGACGGCCAAAGCCTGAACCGCATGCATGCAGGCCGCGATCGCGCTCGGCTTCTGAACCAGGTCTTCAGGAGGATAGCCAATTAGAAACAGCTCCGGCAGCACCAGCAGGTCCGCACCGTTTGCCTGCGCTTCGGCATAAGCCGCCGCCGCCATTGCCATATTGCCTGAAATATCACCGACAACCGGGTTCAATTGCGCAGTGAGAATAGAAAGTCGGTTTGTCATGCCCCTGATGTAAGAGCGTCAATCAAGACTGCAACGCCTTTTCGAGTTCATCGCAAACTTTATGTACTTGCAGTTCCGACAGATAGGGGTGCATCGGCAAGCTCAGCGACTCCTCGGCTGCCGCCTCGCAGGCTGTCAGAGCACCGTGTCCGGCATAATGACTGAAAGCCGGCATCTGGTGAATCGCCATATCATAATAGATACCGCTCGGAATGCCGGCCTCTGATAGATGCTGTCGCACGCGGTCCCGATTGGCGACGCGAATTGTATACAGACCATAGCCATTTTCTTGCCCTTCAAGGGCCATTTGCCGCTTCACCTTGCCGTCAAGTCGCGCATCATAAATCGCCGCCGCTGCCTGTCGCCGCAACAGTTCGTCCGCAAATAAATCAAGCTTCTCGGAAACCACCGCACACTGAATGGAGTCACTTCGCCCGTTAATGCCGACCCGGATAGATTCCTTTCGGTTGCTACCGGTTCCATGCCAGCGAATAGACCGCAACCGCTCCGCAAAATCCGGATCCCTGACCAGCACCGCCCCGCCATCGCCATAGCCTCCAAGCGACTTTGTCGGATAGAAGCTTGTTGCCGTCACTTCGACAATATTGCCGACCCAGCGACCATTGTCTTTGCCGCCAAACGCCTGGGCACCATCCGCGATTATTCTTAAGCCGGCCGCATCTGCGATCGCCTGAATACGCTGATAGTCGGCCGGCAGGCCATACAGATCAACCGGCATGACCGCCCGCGGCTTAAGCTCACCTGCCGCAACCACAGAATCGATTTTCCGCTGCAGATCCGCCGGATCCATATTGAAGGTCTCGGGATCAATATCGACAATGACCGGGCAGGCGCCGGCCAGCAGCACAGCATTGGCGGTTGCATTATACGTGAAGCCGGGAATGAAAACGGCATCGCCCGCGCCAATCCCCATAGCCAGCAAGGGCATAACCAGTGCCTGGGTGCCAGATCCGACAGCAACCACATCCGCGGCGCCGGTAAACGCCGCCAGTTTCTGTTCACACTCATCGACTTCGGGCCCACCGATAAAACGCCCATGATCGAGAATATCGGTCCAGCGTTTCTCGAGCGCCGGACGGATCGAAGCCTGCTGTGATTTCAGATCGAATAATTGTATCGGAGCCTCTTCGGATAATTCAATCAAGCGGGCGGGATCTATTTCTGAATCAGCCATCATTTAGCTCCAATCATATCTAGGGTCATTTGTTCGGCACGCTCTGCAATGCTGACGGCGACGGCCGCTTCACGACCGGGAATGGCGCAGTCCTGTTCCCCCAGACACGCCGCAAAAAAGGCAAAATCCGCAGCTTCCAATGGATCAGGCATGCGCCCGGAAACATCCGCGATAATGTCGAACGGGGTCGTATTGTCGACGGTGCGGTCGAGAAAGTTGATTGCAATTATGCCATTTGGATAGGTCAGTTTCATTGTCCTGTCGCGTTCGGGCGCACAGCGGCTCGCCGAGATCTCGGCCTGACCATCAGCAAAGGACAGGGTCGCTGTGGCGGCATCGATATGCTGGGTGTGGCTGCGTTTACCGGTGCTACTGACGGTCACTGGGTCTCCCATCAATTTGCCGACCATATCAAGATCATGGATCATTAAATCCCAGATTACCGAGACATCACCGGCACGACCGTCCGGGGCCGGCGGTGACATTCGTGTTGCTTCGATTTTAATTGGGCGTTCGGCGATATCAAATAATCCCATCGCCGCCAGCACAAACCGCTCCTGATGGCCGACCTGCAAAATCAGGCGTTTGGTATCGGCGAGATCCGCAAGCTGTTTTGCCGCGGCACCGGTAAGTGCCAAAGGCTTCTCAACCAGAACATGACAGTTTGCTTCTAAAGCAGCGCGCACAACCTGCTCGTGATAAATCGCGGGACAGGCCACCATAATGGCGTCACATGCCGCAAAAAGCGACGCCGCATCATCATATGCCGAAGTGTGATGGGCGGCCGCCAGAGCCGCGCAGCGACGCGCGTCCGGATCAAACACGCCGATAAATGTCGCCGCAGAATAGGCCGCAAGCTTGTTGGCGTGATAGCCACCAAACACGCCCGCACCGACCAAGCCGACTTTCAGTTTTCGCATACCGGACCTCTTTTCCTATCGACCCGATAAATGCCAATAATAAATCGCACAATGGCGAGACGCTTATCGCCGTTCAAAAGGCATTACGATTTCTTACCGACACATATTTTGTCACCGACCCGCCTTGCAGTTCGAAACGAATGTCGCCACATCACCTTAACGGAGGAACAAATATGAGTAACATCACATCGCGTAGTTGGAGCCTGGCCGCGCGCCCGGTTGGCGAGCCCAAGCAGGACGACTTCGCTTTAACCGAAGACCACGTCGAAGCCCCCAAAAAAGGCGAGATACAAGTCCGCAATAGCTGGATGTCAGTTGATCCCTATATGCGCGGACGAATGTATGATCGCGAGAGCTATGTCCCACCCTTCCAGATTGGTGAGACGTTGCAAGGTGGCTGCGTCGGCACCGTTACTGCATCGGGGCATCCCGACTTCGCCGTCGGAGATCTCGTTCAGTCGATGGCAGGCTGGCGTGAAGCCTGGACGGCACCACCCGAAGCTGTCATGGCGGTTAAACTTCCAAAAGACTCAGGTCTGCCCGATAGCGCCTTTCTCGGTATTGCCGGCATGCCCGGCATGACGGCATATGCCGGCATTCTGCGGGTTGCCGAGCTAAAAGAAGGCGACATTGTTTTCGTTTCCGGCGCTGCCGGCGCCGTCGGATCTGCGGTTGTCCAAATCGCCAAAATCAAAGGCTGCACGGTCATTGCCTCTGCCGGTGGCGCAGAAAAGGTCGAATTCGTCAAACAACTCGGTGCCGACGCGTGCATCGACTATCAGCAAGCCGCAAATTATGACGAATTGCTGGCCGCCCTGCGGGACGCTGCACCAAAAGGCATCGATGTCTATTTCGACAATGTCGGTGGCGATCATTTCCAGGCTGCGATCGAGCTGGCTCGCCCCATGGCACGCATGGCGATATGCGGCATGATCTCGCAATATAATGACACAGATCCCCGTCCGGGTCCGAATAATGTCATCCAGATCGTCGGCAAGCAGCTGCAAATCCGCGGCTTTATCGTCTCGACCCACATTGATATGCAGCCCGCCTTCATGCAGGATATGGCGACCTGGATTAGTTCCGGAAAAATACGGTTTGAAGAAACCGTAATGGAAGGCATCGAGAATGCGCCGGCGGCCTTTATGGGGCTCTTTTCCGGCCGCAATAAAGGAAAAATGCTGGTCAAACTGTCCTAGAACAGACATGGGGCATAATGAATGTCCGTCAGACCTGACTGAACATTATGCCCCAATTATTCGACACCTATATCATCGTCGACTGGAGCGCCGCCTCGACAAAAAACACCGGCGCGAACTCCGTCTGGATTGGAACACTCGCCACCGACGGTGGCACGGCTGCGCAGTTTTCCGCCGATAACCCATCAACCCGTCTGGACGCCAGAGAGCAGATCCTTGCGATCGCGCAATCCCATATTTCGCGTGGGCGTCGGGTCCTGGTCGGATTTGATTTCTGTTTTGGCTACCCGGAAGGAACCGCCGCCGCTTTCGGGCTAAGACAGGCAAACCGGGCCGGCTGGGAGGTCATGCACAATTTCCTCGCGCAGGCCATTGAAGACGGGCCCGATAATTCCAATAACCGGTTCCGGCTGGCCGCAGACCTAAACGCCACCGCCGACAGCGGCCGTCATCCCTTTTGGGGGGTCCCAAAACACCTGGCAAGCGAAACTTTATCGACCCGAAAAAGCGATTTTACGACTGGACAGCGTCCCTTCGAATTCCGTGCGACCGAACACTGGATCAAGCGGCGCTATCAGGCCCGCCCCAAATCGGTCTGGCAACTTCTGGGAGCCGGCGCGGTCGGCAGCCAGACGCTAATGGGGATCCCAACGCTCTCGCATCTTCGCAAGGCGATTCCTGGCAGCAAGATCTGGCCCTTCGAAACGGGTTTCACCACACTTGATAGCCAACGTCTCGGCACGACACCCTGCGTTTTTGCCGAAATCTATCCATCCACCCTGCCACTAAATCTGGCTGGGGAGGATGTCCTCGATCGCGCGCAAGTCCGCCAGCTCGCAACGGCTCTGCAAAAATGTGACCTCGACGGGCTATTGGGACGTCGATTCGGCCTCCCCGAAGATGCAGCCAGCATCGTCAATAATCCTGCTAATACCTCGGTTTTACCGGCGATTATCGACGAAGAGGGCTGGATTTTGGCAATTTAGGCCGAATATACCGATATTTGTTGATTGTTCAGGATATCCAGAGCTACCGAATCATGGACAATTATGCGCAGGAGTAATTCGATATTGAAAGGGAGACTTGAATGAATAAGGGTGAACTAACCAAGGCGGTGGCGCAAGCAACCGAAACGTCACAGGCGGACGCAGGTAAAGCTGTTGATGCTGTATTCGAGGCTGTGTCCTCAGCTGTAAAAGCGGGTGAAACCGTTGCAATCGCCGGCTTCGGCACATTTGCGGCAAAAACCCGGGCAGCACGCGAAGGCCGGAATCCTGCAACTGGCGAGAAAATCCAGATTGCAGCGAAAACCTCTGCGACTTTCAAACCAGCTTCAGCGCTAAAAGACCTTTAGAGGCAAGCCAATTAGAGGCTTTCAAACGACGCGTCATAATTGGCGCGTCGTTTTCCATTCTAGAAGGGCCCATTGCAGAAAGCCGGCGACCAGAAGACTGATAAGCACCGCCTCCATCATGCCCTGCGCCCCGCGCTCCAAAGTTATACCGAGAAAATAGGCACCCGGAATAAGGCCTGCAAAGAATGATGCGGCATGAATAAGCGTCGGCAGCCAGACAATTTCCTGCGCGCGTAATGCCATTGAGGCGGTTGCCTGCAGGCCGTCAAAAGTCGTCGCCAAAGCCGCATAAATTAACAGGGCCGATATAGCCGGCGCAAGAATATAGCCGTCGATACGGGCTGTTTCGGCAACCAGGACGAGTGCGATTGAATCACGGAAGAGCCAGATTAGAACCGACATTGGCAAACCGACCGCAAATGTCGCAAACACGCCGAGACGGCAGGCATCCCTGACAGCTCCAAAATCATGCTGTCCGAAACGCTCCGCAACCCGGACACTGCTGGCCGATGCGATGCCTAAAAATAGCATGAAACAGATGCCCATGACCTGAACTGTAAAGCCGTAAATGGCATTGGCGGCGAGGCTGATCAGCGCCGCAATAACATAGCTGAAATTGAACCCACCCCATTCCGCAACATTCGAAATCGCAGTGCCAAACCCGACTTTCAACTGACGCATAGGCTCGTCCGCCGGCCCCGGCGGCGATGGTTGCAATGCCGGGGTGAGCTTGGCAACAAGGATCAGCAAGCCCAGCGTTAGCGTAATCCGTGAGCCGGTTGTCGCCCAGGCAACGCCTTCCGCGCCCAGTTGCGGCATGCCCCACCAGCCGGCCACCAGCGCCAGATCAATCAGCAAATTCACGAGAACGCCGACATACATAATAATACTGACCAGGACCGGCCGCCGCAGGGCCTCCAGATACAAACTGCACACCGTCGACAGCATGAATGCCAGCAAGCCATAGGACAGAATGCGGGTCACCGAGACAATATTATCGACGACTTCCTGCGGTGTCAGGCTATCACTTATACTCGCATTATTGTTGAAGTTTATAAAAATATACTCAAACAGGGGCCGTACCCCCAGATAGACCAGCCCAGTTAATCCGACCCCCAGCAGCACTGCCCATATAAAACCTCGCCGAAAAATACGGCCAGTATGATCGGCTTCACCCCGGCCAAGGTGCTCTGAGGTCAGCACCTGGACGCCAAGCAATATCCCCATTCCGAAGCCTAATGAGACCCCGATGGGAAGCCATGCATTTAACACATAGGGTAGTTCATGCCCCGCCATCTGACCGAGCACGATTGCATCCGTCACGGCCATCAACATCACAGACATACGGGACACAGCAATTGGCACGGCCAGCCGAATTAAATCGGACAGCTCAGACATCCTTGCCCAGCCCGGTCGGGTCCAGCCAGTCATACGAACGCTCTGTTTTGCGTCACCCGGCAAGCCGATCATCGGAGTCTTTACCAGACTCTTTGAGACCGATCAGTTTATCGGCCACCAGAAATGCAAGTTCCAGCGCCTGTTCGCCGTTCAGTCTCGGATCGCAATGGGTGTGATATCTCGATGACAGATCATCCTCAGAAATCGCCTGCGCGCCCCCGATGCATTCGGTGACATCCTGTCCGGTCATTTCGAAGTGCACACCACCCGGCATACAGCCTTCATTGTTTAAAACGTCAATAAAGCCGCGAACCTCAGACAGGACGCGGTCTACCGGCCGGGTTTTAAAACCGGACGCGGTTTTCAGCGTATTGCCATGCATTGGATCACACGACCAGACGACACTGCGGCCACTGGCTTTGACCGCCCGTGCGAGCGGGGTCAAACCGGCTTCGACGCCATCAGCGCCGAACCGCGCAATCAAGGTAATCCGGCCAGCTTCGTCATCAGGATTCAGCGTCTCGATAATGCGAAGCAATTCATCGGCTTCGAGGCCCGGTCCGCACTTCATGCCAATCGGATTTTTGATACCCCGACAAAACTCGACATGGGCGTGATCGACCTGACGTGTTCTGTGCCCAATCCACAACATGTGGGCCGATGTGTCATACCAGTCCCCGGAGGTCGAATCGATGCGCGTCATCGCCTCTTCATATCCCAGCAGCAACGCCTCATGCGAAGTGTACATATCAACCTGCGCCAGTTGCGGAACAGATTCAGATGTAACACCGCAAGCATGCATAAAGTTCAGCGCATCGGTAATCTTGTCGGCGGTTTCTCTATACTGGGCACCAAGCGGCGAGCGGTCGACAAAACCAAGCATCCACTGATGCACATTAGCAAGGTCTGCATAGCCGCCTTTTGAAAAGGCACGAACGAGATTCAGGGTCGATGCCGATTGGGAATATGAATGGATCAGCCGCTGCGGGTCGGGCACACGTGCCGACGGGGTAAAATCCATACCATTGATATTGTCGCCGCGATAGGATGGCAGCGTCACACCATCAATCGTTTCAACCGGCGATGATCTTGGTTTGCCGAACTGCCCCGCCAGGCGACCGACTTTCACAATCGGTTTTGAGGCAGCAAAGGTCAGAACGACGGCCATCTGCAACAAAACACGCAAAGTATCGCGAATATTGTCGGCACTGAATTCTTTAAAACTTTCGGCGCAGTCGCCGCCCTGCAGCAAAAAGGCATCGCCAGATGCAACCTTGGCGAGATCATTCTTCAGGTTTCGTACTTCGCCGGCAAAAACCAGCGGTGGAAACTGACTCAAACGGGCCTCGACATCCTGAAGCGCTTTCACGTCGGGAT
The DNA here is from genome assembly GCA_965657655.1 of Henriciella sp. Classification (GTDB taxonomy): domain Bacteria; phylum Pseudomonadota; class Alphaproteobacteria; order Caulobacterales; family Hyphomonadaceae; genus Henriciella. The sequence continues at coordinate 15,052 of CBFHPC010000020.1, read as the reverse complement.
AATCATCTGGAATATGGTTAGCCGGGCGGCTGCGCCAGCTATTCGGGCTCCAAGTCATAGGCTGTCTCCTGCTCAACTCGGCTGTATGACAACCAAATCTGAAAAATTCAAGCTTTCCCCTCCTTTACAATGGAGGCATCTGAAACTTCAACCACCTAATCCCGTCAAACGGAGCGGATCATACCACAATAGAGCGCCGGCAAATGCCAACTAGATGTGCTGGACCCAGTCGATCAGTATCTGATTAACATCCTCAGCGCGCTCCTGTTGCGTCCAGTGCCCGCAGCCATCGAGAATATGTGCGGCGACCAGATTTGGCAGACTGGCCCTCATCATCTCCACCGGGTCGCCCGGAAACATTTTCAGCACGAGATCTTTATTGCCGCCGATAAACAGGCTCGGCTGATGAATCCTGAGATCCGGCAATGCTGTTAACATCGCATGATCGCGGTCATGATTACGGTACCGGTTGAGCGGCCCGCGAAAACCTGACGCTACAAATTGCGAGGCATAATAGGCGACATCATCCGTCGACAACCAGGGCAGCGGCATGTCGGGCTCGACAAGCCGGTGCAGGAAAGTGTCACCATGCCGCTTGTCCGTCGGCCATGCACCATCGGCGGCGTCACCGCTGATCGCATAATAAAACTTTCGGATGGTTGCAGCCGGATCAGCTTCAAGTTCGGCTTCGGCCACACCCTCTTCCTGAAAATAGACCTGATAGAAGAACAAGCCGCGAGCAGTGAAAAATCTCTTAAAAACCTCGAGGGCCGAGAGCTCGCCGGGCGGCACATAGGGAACCGACAAGCCCGCAACAGCACGGAACTGATCCGCATGCAACAAGGCTGAATTCCATGCGATCGGCGCGCCCCAATCATGCCCGACAATGATTGCCGGCTGGTCCGGGCTTAGCAATTTGGCAAGACCTGCCATGTCGCCCGTTAGGCTGGCCATATCATAGGCTTCGACCTGATGCGGTTTGTCGGAGCCGCCATAACCGCGAACATCCGGTGCGACGGCGTGATATCCAATGTCTGCGAGGGCGGTAAGCTGATGTCGCCAAGAATACCAGCTTTCCGGAAACCCGTGCACAAACAGGATTAATGGACCCGTTTTCGGACCGGCTTCGGCGACTTTTAGCTTCACATCGCCAATCTGATAGATGTTGAAATCCGTCAGGCTCATATTCCGTACGCTAAACTCCCGCACCAAAGGTCAATGGCCGGCCCTTACGGCCGGCCATTATTTTACTTCAGCTCGTCAAATGGTGCGGTCTTATCGACCCGCACATCCTGCGGTAATCCAAGCACCCTCTCAGCAATAATATTTTTCAGGATTTCATCTGTGCCGCCAGCAATACGCAAACCGGGCGCCCACATGAAGCTTTGCTGGAAAGCGGCATCGGCCGGCATGGTTTCGCTGTCGGTCATAAGGCCATAATGATCCTGCATTTCAATGGCCGAATTACAAATATCCTGCAATTGATTAGCGGTGATGATCTTACCGATTGAATTCTCCGGTCCCGGGGTCTGACCCTTCGACAAAGCTGTCTGGGTTCTCAGCTTCGTCAGCTTGTAGCCTTGGGCCTGCACATACCAATCGGCCAGCTTTTCGCGGAAACCGGTATCACCCATTGACCCGAAATCTTTGGCGTAATTCATGATTTCGGACCAATCCGGTCCCGGCGATCCACCAACCGCCAGACGCTCATTCATCAGGGTTACGATCGCAACCTTCCACCCCTGGCCGACCTCGCCGAGGCGATCGGCATCGGAAATCCGGACATCGGTGAAATAGACTTCATTAAATTCACGACCCCCGGAAGCCTGGTGGATCGGACGCGCCTCGACGCCCTTTTGCTTCATATCGACGATAAACATCGTCAGGCCTTTATGCTTGGGCGCTTTCGGATCGGTCCGGACCAAGAGAATCCCGTAATCGGAATAATGGGCCCCCGACGTCCAAACCTTCTGACCATTAATGACCCACTCGTCACCATCCTTAACCGCGCGGGTTTTCAGGCCGGCAACGTCCGATCCCGCCGCAGGCTCGGAGAATAGCTGACACCAGATCTCCTCGCCTCTCAGCGCCTTCTTAACATAACGTTCTTTATGCGCGTCCGAACCGAAGGCAATGACAGTCGGAATACACATGCCGAGCCCGATCGTGAACGGGCCAACCGGGGCATCATATTTAGCTTCCTCCTGGCCCCAGATGACATTCTGCATCGAGGAGCCGCCACGTCCGCCCCACTCTTTCGGCCAGGTGATTTGCGCGAAGCGATTTTCAGCTTTCAGCGCCTGCCAGTCTTTGGCCTTTTGCATAAATTCGGCACCGGAGACCCGCTGACGCATCGGTCGAGCGCCCTTCTCATCCAGATGCTTGGCCAGGAATGTCTGAACTTCCGAGCGAAATTCCGCTTCCTCTGGGGTGTCGTTGAAATCCATATTTCTCTCCATTTCACGCCAGTTGTTTCAAATTAACAGGTTAGCGCGTTTGTTTCCGTGTTCAATGCGTCAAGAAAGCCCGAAGCTTTTACCTTGAAGCGACCTGTTTTAAGCGACGTTTTTGAGCTCCAGCGCGCGTACGAGTTTCTCTTTCCAGACCTTTGGGGCCCCGGCCTGCACCGCAAGCAATTTCGCCCGGCGATAGAACAGGTGACAGTCCACTTCCCAGGTAAAGCCCATGCCACCATGTGTCTGGATATTCTCTTTACTGGCAAACCAGAATGCCTCGGACGCGGCCACCCGCGACGCTGCAGCAGCCTCTGGCAATTCGGCAGCATTGGTCGAAAGCGCCCAGGCACCGTAATAGCAATTTGATCGGGCAACTTCATTCTTCACATAAATATCGGCTAATTTATGCTTGATCGCCTGATTGCCGCCGATCGGGCGACCAAAGGCATGGCGCTCCTTGGCGTATTCCGTGGCCATTTCCAGACACCGGCTAGCCCCGCCAAGTTGCTCGAACGCCAGCAGAATCGCCGCCTTGTCGAGAATCGCGTCATGCAAGTCGGCGCCCTCACCGGCGGCGCCGATGCGCTCGCCCGGCACATTGTCGAAAACAATCTCAGCATGGCTCCGCGTCGGCTCCAGCGTGCTGACATTTTTCCGTGCTACGCCCGATGCGGTCAGATCGACGAGCACCAGCGATGCAGCACTGCCTTCTCTTGCCAGCACCAGTGCATGCGTTGCGATATCACCATCGGTCACCGGAACCTTTATCCCGTTGAGCAGGGAGCCATCAAACTGGACCGCCAGCTTGGCTGGGTCCGGATGCCCGGGACCTTCGCTTGCGGCATATGCACCAATAAGCTCGCCGGATACAATTTTTGGAAGATACTGCGCTTTCTGGGCCTCGCTGCCACCCTGCATGAGTCCCTCGGCAAAAAAGTAGACTGTGCTGGAGAATGGAACCGGCGCAAGCGCACGTCCCATTTCCTCGGCCAGAACACAGAGCTCTAGCGCACCAAGGCCAAGTCCGCCAAATTCTTCCGGAATAGCTGTGCCCAGCCATCCCATCTCAATAATATTCTGCCAGACGCCCGCATGATGTGTCTTGTCATCATCATTCAAAATTTCGCGGACGTGCTGGGGTGTGCATTCGGCATCGAGAAACTTCCGGGCCTCGTTGCCAAGAAACTTTTGGTCGTCTGAGAAATCAAAATTCATGGCGCACCCGCCTCCCTGCTTAAATATTTTCTATAGAATACTTAGCTTGACGTGCACGGAAAGCCATATCCTTGGGTAAGGATATCGATATGCCAGCTTTACCACTATCGGAAACCGTCAAAACTCGTCGATGACAAGACCAGATGATATCGGCTTAAAAGCCGGTACAGCCTGCATGACGCCGTATCGACTGAATTCACTTACGGGCGTACCACATCCCGACTTCGAGACAGAAGAAGGACGCCAATTGTTGTCAAAGCAAGCGCAACGGCGTGCGGCCAGCCAAACGGCTCACTCAGAACAATGACCGCGAAAAGAGCCGTGGCCAGAGGGGCAATTCCACCCATTGCACTTGTTAGACCCGGCCCGACGCGCCCGATCGCTTCGGAGATCATAAAACTCGGAAGCACAGTGCACGGGATCGCCAGCATGGCCCCGAGATACCATAGCGCGGGAGATGTGAGCGGCGCCCCGCCGCTGGCCGTTCCCACCGCAAAATGCAAGAGAATACAAATGGCTGCAGCACTCATTGCGATGGATGTGAAGAGTAGCGAGCCGAGTTGCGAGATAACGGGTTTTGCTGCCGTCACATAAGCGGCAAAGAGAAGCGCCGACAGGAAAACAAGTCCGACGCCGAGCGCCACATTTGATCCGGGATACCCAAACTCCTGCAGGGCCAACACGCCGACGCCAAGATATGACAATAACAAAGCGCCGGCATGACCCCAGCTCATACGATCACGCAAAAAGAGCCATGCAAACAGCGCCGTAAAGGTCGGATACAGGAACAAGATAAGGCGTTCCAGTTGAACCGAAATGTACTGCAATCCGGTAAAATCCAGCCAGGTACAAACATAATAACTCAGCATCCCCAGCAAAGCGGCAAATATAAGCGTCCGGCGCGTCGTCTGTCGCGGAGACCTTGCCTGTGACCAAAGGCCGATGGCCAGAAAAAAAGGCAATGCGATGCCCATTCGCAATGCCATCATCTGTTCGACATTGCCGCCTTCAGCAAATGCCAGTTTCATAACAATACCCTTCAACGAAAAAAGTATTGCGCCTCCACCGCCAAGCAATAAGCCAATCGCTCTTGAGTGTCGGGCGTTTTTCATTGCGGGATCCTTCTCTTGCCCCCCTCAAGTGCATTATATCAATCGACGATCCAACAAAAATATTTCTTGTCCGCATTCCGTCTGGCAACAATTGTACAGTCAATCCGAAATTGCTTGATCAGCAACAAGATAACTATAAGGCACAAGACACAAAAAATTGTCGAGTGAGATATACGGGACACCCAATGCGAACAGATACCCCAGTGCAAACGAAACTATCAGACTATGAAACTTTCCCATTTGCGATCGAAAAAGTAGATCTCAGTTTCGACCTCGAACCAAGCGCCACACGGGTAAAATCCCGCATGGAGATTGTTCGCAAAGCCAAGGGCGACCTCGTTCTTGACGGTGTCTCCTTGGCGTTAAAAAATATCTGGCTGGACGGGGTCGCCCTCGAGAAGGAGGCGTATTCGATTACGAATGAGCAACTCATCATCCCGGCTGTTCCCGATCATTTCACACTGGAAACAGACGTCTTGATTGACCCGTCCAAGAACACTGTTCTGTCAGGTCTTTATATATCGGCCGACCGGTTCTGTTCACAGTGCGAAAGCACCGGATTTCGCCGGATCACATATTGGCCAGACCGTCCGGATGTCATGAGCCGCTTTACCGTCCGGGTAGAGGCCGACAAAGCCAGATATCCTATTCTGTTGTCAAATGGCACGCCGGGGCCCGCCGGCGACCTCGAAGCTGGCCGGCATTATGCGATCTGGGATGATCCGCATCCGAAGCCCTCTTATTTGTTTGCGCTATGTGCCGGCGATTATGATGTTCTGCACGATGATTTCACCACCATGCATGGCGACCCGGTAAAACTGGCCGTGCATGTTGACAAAGGCGATGCCGATCGCGCCGCCTGGGCGATGGAAAGTCTGAAAGCGTCGATGCGATGGGACGAAACGGTTTTCGGGCGAGCCTATGATCTTGGTACATTTAATATTGTCGCGGTGCGGGATTTCAATTTTGGCGCAATGGAAAATAAGGGGCTGAATGTTTTCAACTCAGCCTATGTTCTCGCCGATGAAGCGACTGCCACAGACGCCGATTTCGAGGCAATCGAGTCAATTGTCGGTCATGAATATTTCCATAATTGGACCGGCAACCGGATCACATGCCGGGACTGGTTCCAGCTCTGCCTGAAAGAAGGCCTGACAGTTTACCGGGATCAGGAATTTTCCGCCGATATGCGCTCCCGCCCGGTCCAACGGATCAAAGACGTCATCAGGCTGCGCGCCAGTCAATTTGCAGAAGATGCCGGTCCTCTCGCGCACGCCGTCAGACCGGATCATTATGCCAGTATCGAAAACCTCTATACTGCGACCGTTTACGAGAAAGGGGCCGAGCTGATCCGTATGCTCAAAGCCTATATCGGCGACAAAAATTTTGCGCACGGCATGCAGATCTATTTTGACCTCTATGATGGTCAGGCGACAACCATAGAACATTTTTATAAATGTTTCGAAACCGCTAGCGATCGCGACCTGAGCGCCTTCCGCCGCTGGTATGCGCAGCCCGGCACCCCGACGGTCAGTGTTGATGAAGCATGGGACCCCGAAACCAGAACCCTGAGGGCAACATTCACGCAGACGAACCCCGTCACGCCGGGCAATAACCAGCCCGAGCCCCTGCCAATCCCGGTCAGCGTGGCCGCCTTCAGCCCGGACGGCCAGAAAATAGAAGAACATGTTCTTGTTCTGGACCAGGCTTCGATGGAATGGATCATTTCCGGCCAGAGCGACCGGCCATTTTTGTCGATAAACCGGAACTTCTCAGCACCGGTGCGGCTCGCACACAAAGTCTCTCCCGAAACCAGCCTGAAAACCGCGCAGCTTGATGATGATCCATTTAATCAATGGGAAATCCTGCAAAGGCTCCTGACCGATGAACTCCTCAAAATCGCATATGATGACAAGCATAGTTTAGACGCGGCACTGCTCACAGCGCTTGTCGACGCGGTCAAGCAGCGACAGGACGACCCGGCCTTTGCTGCCTTGCTAATGCGGCTGCCGGACATTTCAGAACTGTTCCTTGAGCGAACGCCGACCCATCCGGCCAAACTCGGCGCGGCCAAGAAGCGCGTGCTGTCACAGCTGGCCGATATGCTGGAGGACCGGATCGCCGAGACCCTTTCGACACCGTCACCACAACCTTTCAAACCGGATGCAGAGCAGGCCGGTGTCCGGGCGCTACGCACGGCGCTTATTACAATTTGCGGTGTGCGCGCCAGCGCGACCGACCAGAAACTGCTTAAAGATCAATTCGATCATGCCCCCAATATGACCGAGAGCTTGGCCAGTTTAAGAGCGCTCTGCATGGCAGGTGGTGACGCTAAACCTGCCGCACTGGCGACATTTTATGAGCGCTGGAAAGATAATGAGCTTGTCATCGACAAATGGTTCGGCGTGCAGGCCGCGACCGGAACGACAGATGAAGTAGCGGCCCTGCTTCAACACCCGGCCTTCGACCTTGGGAACCCAAATCGGGTTCGTTCGGTAATCGGGGTCTACGCAAATCAAAATCTGTCAAAATTCCATGCGAGCGATGGTGGCGGCTACAGACTGGTTGCCGATATCATTCTCAAGGCAGACAAGTTGAACCCGGCACTGGCTGCCCGGTTACTGCAAGCCTTTGAACAATGGCGTAATCTCGAACCGGACGCTCGCGCGGAGGCCGAGGCTACACTGAAGGACTTACAAAGCCACGACCTTTCCAGCAACACCAACGACATTCTGTCACGAACACTGGGCTAGTTCCGTCCAGACGCCGATGGCGGTCTCTGCCCGCCTGATTGTTTCAGGTGGGCGGTATTATTTGCGATTTGCAATATTTACGGGTCGGGTTCTCTCGCGGCCGGGAATAAATCGCACAAAGAAAAGCGCCCTGAATTATTGACGACAGCCATTGAGACCCGTTGAGTAAAAATCGCAATTCAAGCAAAGCGTGACCGATGCCCAGCCTTCAATATCAAGCGATATCATCCCGCCTGAAACAGACTTTCGCGATTTCACGCGGCAGCAAGACAAGCGCCGAAACAATCCGTGTAACTCTGATTGAAAATGGTGTGGCAGGGCACGGTGAATGCGTTCCGTATGGCCGCTATGGCGAAACCGTTGCAAACGTGTCGGATCAGATCGAACAGGCGCGGCCAGCGCTTGAAAATGGCATCGACCGCGAGGCCCTGCAAACCATTATGCCCGCGGGGGCGGCGCGCTGCGCAATTGACTGCGCATTCTGGGACCTGGAATCGAAACGCGCGAATGTACCGGTCTGGCAGCTGGCCGGCCTGCCCGCGCCGACGGCCCTGCCTTGCACAATGTCACTCAGCCTCGATACGCCAGATAAAATGGCAATGGCCGCGAAACAAACACCCGCGGTCTGGCTCAAATTAAAGCTTGGCGACAAGAAACAAGACATTGACCGGATCATCGCGGTTCATGCAGCCCGCCCCGATGCAAGCCTCGTCATCGACGGCAATGAAGGCATCGCAGAATCCGACTATACGGCACTTATTGAGGCTGCCGCCAGCAATGGCGTCGCTTTCATTGAACAGCCCTGTGCGAGCGGTCGGGATGACCTGCTGCTTGAAAGGCGGTCATCAGTCTCGATCTGCGCCGATGAAAGCGTCCATACCAGTGCCGATATCGCTGATTTATCTCGAAAATACGATGCGATTAATATCAAACTCGACAAGGCCGGTGGCCTCACCGAAGCGATAAATATGCTGCGGCAGGCCCAACAATACGATCTCAAAATAATGATCGGCTGTATGGTTGCCGGCTCTCTATCCATGGCCCCGGCGCTTTTGCTAGGCACTGCCGCCGACGTCATTGATCTGGATGGACCATTGTGGCTAGCCAATGATATCGCGCATGGTCTGCGCTATCACAATGGCGAAGTGCTACCGGCAACACCGCAGCTTTGGGGCTGACAGGCGCGATAGCTAGCCGCTAGCCCGCGGCATGCCGGCATGCAGCGCCCGAACTAGTCCGGCGGACCGCCAAATGCCGGCGGACTCGGCATCCGCGCCGCGGCCGTTTGCAATAAATGCGCCCAAATCTTCGTCAGCAGTAATTTCGCGTCGGGGTCCTTCGGCCGGGCTTCGAGCCGTGTTTGCAGAACGATCAATTCCCGCGCCAGCCCGTCGCGTTCCCTGCTGAGATCGGAAATTTTGAGACTTGGCGATGGCGCAATATCCGGCGTCTCACCCGCCGCCATCAACAGGCCGCGCAGGCCGTTAATTTCATTTTGAAGCCGGTCTGCCGCACCATCCCACATCTCGGCCGCCATAACATTCATCAAGCCAATCATCACGGCATGGCCATGCGCATAGTCACCGTCCAGTTTCGGGGCGACATCACCGACCAGTTTTTTGCCGATCCGGTCAAGAATTAGCGTTAAATCTGTCATGTCGGCACCCCGAATTTACCGGCCAGCCGGGCCGCGAGCATGAGTTCATGCGCACTATGAGTGAACCATCCTGACCAGGCCAGTATCGGATCATCATTCTTGCCGGCGGCAAACGCCTTGGCCGAAGATACCCAGATACCAAGCGCCTTCAACTGTGCGAACATTGACCACCATTCGAAAATCGCCGGATCAAATTCACACCCGGAGGCGGATTGCCAGGCGGCGATAGCGTCCGGCCATGGGATGAAACCGGCAGCGCGTTCGCTGTCATTTCCACACCATAACGGATCGGTTGCCCAGGCAAGGTCTTCGTAGGGGTCGCCAATATGAGCCATTTCCCAGTCGAGCACGGCTGTGATCTTGCCGGCGCCATCATGCAGAAAATTTCCAGTACGATAGTCGCCATGTACAATCGACAAGCGCTGTGCTGGCGGCGGCGGATTATTCATCAGATACCGGATACACCCGTCTGCGACGGGCTGGGGCGACTGGGCATTCTCGCGAATTTCCTTGGCCCAATAGCCAAGCTCGCGGCGCCAGCACTGATCTGCTGCCGGGGTGTCGACAGCTGCTGCCAGTGGCGACGTCGCGACATCGACCGCCGCAATACTACCGAGATGGCGGAAAAATTGCTCGCCAATCTCGCGGCGGTGCTGATCAATCGCGGACAGATCAAACGGATTTAACGGCTCGCCGCTTTCAATCCGGCTCATCACAAAAAACGGGGCGCCGAGTTGGGCGCTATCAGTTTCCAGAAACAAGGCTTCGGGGACAGGTAGTTCGGCCTGCCCAAATACACTTTGTATTGCGGCAAATTCAATACGGCGCTCGGTGTCAATGAGACTGTCTGGTGGGTCCCGCCGCAATATAAGCGACTTGCTCTGCGGCCCATCAGCATCTTCATAATGCAGATCAATGGCATAGGTCTGACGGCTGGCACCGCCATGAATACGACTGATCGAGGTGATCTCGACATTCCGCGCCGCCGGCGTTTGTGCCGCAAAATAGGTCGCGAACTGCGCCTCTATATTATCCATGGGCATCAATGATATCTTTCCATTGATTGGGCGCACTTGGCCCGATGCATAATTGCTCGAGGACCCCGACACCCGTCGAGCTGATCCCGTCGGCATCTTGGTATGTCGCCTTTACCAGAGCCTGAATATGCAGATTGTCGAGCTGTTGCCATGGCATATCAGCCGGCACGAAATCTTCCCGCTCGATGGCATAGCCCCCCTTATACGCCCCATGCCCCCATTCAGGATGCCCGTACCCGATACCCTTCATGAGAAATTCCTGTAGCGGTTCGTAGTGCACCTCGCATGGCCGGCCATCATGATCGGTTGCCCGAACAACAGCCCGCTGCACACGGCGTGTTTTGGGGCGCCATTCGACCTCGATACTTGGCCTTACCAGATGTAGCAGCCCGTCATGCGCCGCACCGTCTCTGGCAAAAACCGAGCGCGTATTCCAGGGTGAGCCGAGCGCGTCTTCATTAATATGGTAAAAATGGGCAAACTTATCGAAATTCACGGGCGCCCACAGCCAGTAATATTGTGGCATCTGCATCGGGACGACAGGCTGGGGATCACGCGCACCAATCGGCCGGACCCCCCATGAGCGATCGCGCGTGCCATAAAAATCCTGAACATCGATTGTCGCTCCATCAATTTTGATATGTCCGCTCCATCGACCATTCTGGGTCATTCGCGTGCAATCGATCAGCATGCGGGGGCCTTGCCGGTGTGTGAAGCGCGGTTCCTCGACCGGGAAATGTCGACCCTCAAACCGCACATCAAGGTCGATCCCCTCGGCATCTTCAAACCTCAATCTGATCTGATTTAAGGGCTCCAAGATATCGACAGACAAAGGCCCAACACGGATGTCCATCCGTTCCATTCCCAGAATGCGCGAAACATGAACCGACTTCTGAACTCCATCGGTCAGAATCGAAACAGCTCCATCAATGATATTGAGGTGCGGGTAGACCCCGAGCGCGGCAGCAAAGAAAACGGACCCGTCAGGCGAGTAGCCATTAAAGAAAAACCGGTCATAAAAATTCCGGTCAGATCCGGAAAATGCAACTGGTTCCGGTAATTGGTGAATCGGATATTCATCGCCCTTGGTCAGCATCGCGCACTCGTCCTCCCATCACATGATCACTTGGCGGATCAATTATACCGCGCTTAGTTGGCCGCGAAGCGATGATGTCGTCAATGCCTGTGAGAAGGAAATCTGCATGCCCAGTGAAGTCTCGGTCGATGAAGCCAATGCCTATCTTATTGCGAATTTCGAGGCGGTCAGCACGCGCAGCAATGTCGACATTATGGCAGACAGTCGGGCTGTGATGAGTCTGGTGGCCCGGCCCGAACATTTACGGCCTGGGGGCTATATTTCAGGCCCAACACAAATGTCGATTGCCGACAGCGCGGCTTATATGGCGGTTATGACAAAACTCGGGATCGTACCAATGGCGGTTACCAGTAATCTCAGTATCAATTTTCTGCGCCCCTGCATTGGCGATGCAGTTATTGCGGATGCAAGACTGATCAAGCTGGGACGTTCGCTTGCCGTTGTCGAAGTTGACATAAAAGCCCGCGGCGCAGACAAATCCGCCAGCCATGCTATGGTAACCTATGCCATTCCACAGGAGAGCTGATCATGCTTCAATTCGTATCCGGCGCCGGTGGGTTTCTGGCAATCGCATTCGGCGCATTCGGCGCGCACGCCCTAAAAAATCTTGAACGCTATCAAGGTACCCTGCCCGCCAATGTCGACAGCTGGTGGCAGACGGCAACCATGTATCTTTTGGTTCATTCTGCACTTGGTTTCGCACTATCGCTTTCCGGCCCGGACAACGCCGTCAGACTGGCAGCCTTGATCATGGTCGGCGGGGCCATGCTTTTTGCCGCGACCCTCTACGCGATGGGTCTCGGCGCACCCAGCTGGTTCGGCGCCATCACGCCGATTGGCGGCCTTGCGATGCTTGTGGGCTGGGGCCTGCTAATTTGGACAGGGTTCAAAAGCTAACCTTACGAAACCCCTCGCCATCGCTTTATTCTACGCCTATCAACCGTGCCAGAACTATTATTTAAAAAGAGGAATTGTCATGAGTCTATTCGATCTAACCGGAAAATCTGCAATCATTACGGGTTCTTCTCGTGGCATCGGAAAAGCGATTGCCGAGGCCATGGCAGATCAGGGCGCGCATGTTACAATTTCATCCCGGAAACCCGGACCATGCCAGGACGTCGCAGCAGCCATAAACGAAAAGCATGGTGAAGGCAGAGCGATTGCGGTACCAGCAAATATATCGTCCAAAGAAGATCTTCAGCGTCTCGTCGACGCGACCAATGACGCGTTCGGAAAAGTCGATATCTGCGTTTGTAACGCCGCTTCCAATCCTTATTATGGACCAATGGGCGGCATTAGCGACGAGCAATTCGAAAAAGTGCTGTCGAACAATATCATTTCCAATCACTGGCTAATCCAGATGTGTGCGCCACAGATGCGAGAACGCAAGGACGGCTCAATCGTTATTGTCAGCTCGATTGGCGGGCTGCGCGGGACACCGATCATCGGCGCGTATAATATTTCGAAAGCCGCCGACTTCCAATTGGCGCGTAATCTGGCGACAGAATTTGGCCAGGACAATGTCCGGGTCAATTGCATCGCTCCAGGCCTGATCAGAACAGACTTTGCCAGAGCGTTGTGGGAAAATCCCGACAATCTCAAACGCGCCCTAAGCGGTACGCCAATGGCCAGAATTGGCGAACCCGACGAACTTGCTGGTGCGGCGGTCTATCTGGCATCCAAGGCTGGAAGCTACATGACGGGTCAGATGATGGTCGTCGATGGCGGCGCAACCGTCACCTAATTGTCTGCGGCTTTCAAAACACCGCTATGAAAAGGATGAAACAGGCATGCCTGACCGGACCGCCCTATCATTGCAACAGGAGCAATTTTTCAGCGCTTTACGCTCGGGCGACTGGCAGAAACCTGCTGGCATCGAGAATCTCGGAATCAAACCAGAGAACTGGCTCAAGCAAGTTCATTATGGCTACACGCTCTATGAATGGCCGAATGATGGCTCTCGCGATATCAGCCCCGACCGTGTATTCGGTGGCTGGATCGCAGGGCTGTCCGATCATATTGTCTCGATGACCATGGCCAGCGCCCTGGAAGATGATGAATGGTTCACCACGACCGAATTACAGACACGTATCCTGCGGCCTGTTCCGAATGGTCTCATCCGGATCGAAGGCCGGCTGGTCAGCCGGGGACGCACAACCGGCTTTGTCGAGGCCGACTGGCATGATGACCGTGGACGCCATCTCGTCCGGATAAGCGCCGCCAAAGCAATCCGGGGGAGCGCCGAACGTCAGGTGCCAATCGCGGCAAAGACATCCTAGACCGAGCGCTAGCCGCTTCATGCGCCGCCAAGACGGAGTGAACATGAAACTAGACATATTCTTCGACTGCTCCAGCCCTTGGACCTATCTCGGCTTTCGCAATGTCCAACCGATAGCGGAGAAATACGGCGTCGATATCGACTGGAAACCAATTCTGGTCGGCGGTGTCTTCAATACAGTCAATCAGAGCGTGTATGAACAACGTGCCAACCCGGTCCGCGTCAAGGCCCGCTATATGCGCAAGGATTTGCAAGACTGGGCAAGGCTCGCAAACCTGGACATCATCTTTCCACCGGCGATCTTTCCGATCAATAGCGTGAAGGCGATGCGCGCATGCATCGTTCTCAACGAAACCGGACGTCTGGTTGCGTTTGCCGAGCAGGTATTCCAGGCTTATTGGAGCCATAATCTGGATATTTCGGACGACACAATCCTGCAAGCCTGTCTCGAGGCGGCTGGTGCCGATGCCGAGGCCGTTCTGACGGCGATTAAGACCGAAGATGTCAAAGCCAGGCTCCGGGCAAATACCGAAGCGCTCATCGCCAGAGGTGGCTTCGGATCCCCGACCTTCTTCATTGGCGAAGATATGTTTTTCGGAAATGACCGGTTGCCCTTGGTGGAGGCCGCACTTGGCCGCCTGCGCGACGAAGCCGTCATCTCTCGCAAGCCCGGCCATAATGTAACTTAGTCGCAGCATAACTTAGTCACACGATCACGCCGCGCATGAGACGATAATTATTTGCGGGCTGCATCGTACGATCCGCTGCAGCAGCACTTAAAATCTCCACAGCCATCGGCACCCACGTCCCGACGCCCATAATAGCGCAGCAGTAGGAAATTCATTTATCCGAAAAAATTCCACTCATCCCTGTTGACGAGATGTTGCTTCATACCTACCTGCCAGCTGTTAGCAGTCTCACCAAGCGAGTGCTAATTTGGTCACCCACTAGGGTGATGAAGCGAAACGAACAACTCATGAGGGCAAAATGAAATTCCGTCCCCTACACGATCGCGTCCTAGTGCGCCGCGTTGAAGAAGCCACAAAAACCGCTGGCGGGATCATCATCCCGGATACAGCAACTGAAAAACCTCAAGAGGGTGAAATTGTTGCTGTCGGCGCTGGCGCCGTTGGTGATGACAATAAGCGCGTCGCGCTCGACGTCAAAGCCGGCGACAAGATCCTTTTCGGCAAATGGTCAGGCACCGAAGTCAAAGTTGACGGCGAAGAGCTTCTGATCATGAAAGAAAGCGACATTCTAGGCGTCATCGAAGCCTAATCCACCCACCTATTACTCTATTTGAAAGGTATCCCAAATGGCTGCCAAGCATGTAAAATTCGGTTCTGATGCGCGTGACAAGATGCTGAACGGCGTCGACACACTCGCCGATGCCGTCAAAGTGACACTCGGCCCGAAAGGTCGCAATGTCGTTATCGAAAAATCTTTCG